>JAADIL010000001.1:0-17136 GCA_013151355.1 Gammaproteobacteria bacterium | reverse complement strand
AAACTAATAAAACTACAGAAGAAAGCAAACCGGTTGATCTTCAAGTGGCAAATCCACCGCCTGACCGTCGTGCAGAAGAGGATCGACGCCAGGAAAATGATCGTCGGCAACCTGCACGCAAGACGGCTTCTCCCGAGTCATCATCCATTCGTGTTGGTATCGACAAGATAGATGATTTAATCAATATGGTGGGTGAGCTGGTTATTACCCAATCCATGCTGGGTCAGTTGGGTGGGGATTTTGATATGAGCCGGGTTGAGCGGTTGAATGATGGCCTTGCCGAACTGGAGCGCAATACACGCGAATTGCAGGAAAGTGTGATGCGTATTCGTATGTTACCTATCAGTTTTGCTTTTAACCGTTTTCCCCGGATGGTGCATGACCTCAGTGCCAAACTGGATAAAAAGATTGAGCTCACCATGTCCGGTGAGCAGACCGAGCTGGATAAAACCGTGATGGAAAAAATCGGTGATCCGCTGGTTCACCTGGTGCGTAATTCCATTGATCACGGTATTGAAACGCCTGAAGCGCGCAAGGCCGCAGGTAAACCGGAAACGGGCGTGGTCAATCTTAATGCATATCACCAGGGTGGCAATATTATTATCGAAATCAATGATGATGGTGCAGGGCTGAATTACGAAAAAATATTGGCCAAGGCTATCGAGCGTGGCCTGGTAGGTGCAAACGAAGAGCTACCGGAAGAGAAGGTTTATGAGTTGTTGTTTGAACCGGGTTTTTCCACCGCAGATGTGGTTAGCGATGTATCTGGTCGTGGTGTTGGCATGGATGTGGTGAAACGCAACATTATGGCACTGGGGGGTGGTGTTGATGTGAAATCCGTGCCGGGTGAAGGCTCAACGTTCACCATTCGTTTACCACTGACCCTGGCTATTCTTGATGGTCAACTGGTCCGTGTGGGCGATAACACGTACATCATTCCACTGGTATCGATTGTGGAATCCCTGCTGGTGGATCAGAAAAATGTTAACGAAATTGCGGGCAAGGCCGAAGTTTACCAGTTGCGTTCCGACTACCTGCCGATCATTCGCCTTTACGACATCTTTGGTGTCGAGCCGGATCGACGTTCTCTGGATGATGGTTTGCTTGTGGTGGTTGAGGGTGATGGTAAAAAAGGTGGATTGTTGGTTGATGAATTATTGGGACAACAACAAGTTGTTATCAAAAGCCTGGAAACCAATTTTCGTCGAGTCGAAGGGTTGTCTGGCGCTACCATTTTAGGTGATGGCACTGTGGCCCTTATTGTGGATGTGGCCGGAGTGGTGCGTCTTTCCAGAGAGGATGGACGTTGCCCGAATGATCAGGTTGTGGCGGCCTGAAAAATAGTGGGAAAACAGAATTTGGCGGTGAGATGCGGAGACGGTTTTGCCCTGATCAGTGAAGAGGAGTTGATTGATGGACGCGGCACAAAATATTGCACATGAGATTCAACATGATCTGGAATCGGATGGTGATCAGTTTCTTACCTTTATCCTTGCAGGCGAGGAGTATGGCGTTGACATTCTGCGAGTGCAGGAAATTAAAGGCTGGGATTCTGTAACGCCTATTCCCAATACTCCGGAATACATTCGCGGAGTCATTAATTTGCGTGGCACCATCGTACCAATTATTGATTTGCGTCGTCGTTTTCGGTTAGAGGCAGTGGAATATGGCCCCATGACCGTAGTGATTGTGCTACGGGTGGAAAACCCCGATGGTGGAAAAAGTCGGGTAATGGGTCTGGTAGTGGATGCCGTATCCGATGTTTATAACGTACCGGAAGGTGCGATTAAAGCGGCACCGGATTTTGGCAGTGTCGTGGATGTGAATTTTGTAAAGGGTCTGGCAACACTGGAAGATGTGATGGTGATCATACTGGATATTGATCGTTTGCTTAATGCTGATGAGTTGTCAGCAGTCGAGCGCATTACGTAATAACACATTGTGTAATAACCATTAGTGTAATAACAGGCACTGACTGACAACGGATTGGCAAATCAAGAAAGGACTGTGACAAAAGTGATTGCGGTAATCAACCAGAAAGGTGGCGTGGGTAAAACCACTACAGCTATTAACCTTGCTCATGCGCTGGCTCTGTTGGGACAGCGGGTGTTGGCCCTGGATCTTGATCCACAGGGACATCTGGGTGTCGGGCTGGGTATGTCAGAAAAAAATATGCCAGGCATGGATGAAGTCTTGCTTAATGGAAAAGATGTGAATCAGTTTGTGGTTTTGACTCGCAACGGCACAGGCAATGGCCAACTGGATGTGGTGCCTGCCGGTCCTGGACTGGCGAATGTAGAACATCTTGCTGACGGCGGTACACAACGTGGCATGCGTCTGAAAAATGCCTTGCAAAATGTTGCGGCGAATTACGATTCGGTGATTTTTGATTGTCCACCGTCTGCGGGTCTGTTGGGTATCAATGCCCTGTTTGCCGCCAGTGATCTGGTGATTCCCGTGTCCAGTGATTTTTTGGCGCTGCAAAGCCTGTCCAGTTTCATGGCGACCTTGCAGTTTGTGGAAAAGACCTGCGGGCGCAGCATGGGTAAACACATTGTGATGACCCGTTATCAGCAGCAACGTCGTCTGGCACGCGAAGTGCGAGAGAGTTTGCAACAACATTTTCCCGGACAGCTGACGAGAACATCGATTCGGGAAAACGTCGCGCTGGCAGAAAGCCCCAGCTATGGCGAAAGTATTTTTGAATATCAACGGGTGAGCCATGGTGCTGATGATTATCGTCAACTGGCCGCAGAGCTTACGACAGAAAGGTGGCATTGAATATGCAGATACAAACAGATACAGGCATCGTTGAACATAGAGATGCTGCTGCAAATACTCGCAGTGGTAAATGTCCATTGCGTGACATTGCCCGGGGTGTGCCAGTAAAACATGTGAAAAAAAGTCTGTTCACTATTTATATGACGGTGATGATGGACGTGTTTTCACACTCAAGCTGGAATGGCTGGTAAATCACCGATAATTACCGGAGACAAACAGAATGGCCACACGAAAAAAGGCAAAAATGGGCGCAGATCCACTGGCATGGATGCAGGATAATGACACATCTCCTGTCAGGGAGGTGACGAACAAGCCTGTGGAAAGACGAAAAAGGCCGCGTAACAAAGAATCCTCTTCAGGTTTGAATATTGATCTGCTGGAACAAACTTTTTCTGCCCTGGCACCACAGGGTGAAGCGTTGGTGAAACGCTTTTATGCGGAGTTGTTTGACCGTTACCCCGATGTCAAACCCATGTTTGATAATACGACGGTGGCTGATCAGGAAAAGAAATTACTGGCGGCCCTGCAACTGGTGGTCAACAGTCTGCGCAAGCCCGAGGCATTGGCTAACGCGCTTGGTCATCTTGGTAGCAAACATCATGGGTATGGAGCCAGACCAGAGCATTACACCGCAGTGGCCGAAACTCTGCTGGATGTTATGGCTGAATTTGCGGGTGAGCTGTGGACGGATGAAGTTCATGCCGCCTGGAGCGAGGCATTGAGTACTGTCGCAACCACTATGCTGGCTGCGAAACAAACTGATAATACTGGAGAAGAGGACGAGACAATGGCAGCGAGCAAAAAAATGGTCAATGAAAAAATACAGGAAGACTTACAGGAAAATACGGAAACAACCCGGATGAGTTCTGCCATTAATAACGCAATGACACCCATCATGATGGTTGATCGGGATTTTGTGGTGACTTATGCCAATAAGGCAACCGTGGATTTACTGAAGCAACATGAGGCAATCTTGCAGAGTGTGTATGCTGGTTTTAGTGCAGATAATCTTGTCGGTATAAACATTGATACTTTCCACAAAAGTCCGGAGCACCAGCGGAAGTTGTTGAGTGATCCCAAAAACCTTCCCTATCAAACAGACATCGCAGTGGGCCCACTTAAATTTTCACTTAATGTAACGGCACAAATCGATACGGTCGGCAATTACATCGGTACTACTCTGGAATGGAGTGATGTGACGGAACTACGCGCCAAAGAATCCATCGTTGTGCGTTTACAAGGTACCGTGGATGGTGCAATGACGGCGATGATGATGGTTGACCGTGATCTTGTCATTACCTATGCCAATGATTCGACTCTGGATTTATTAAAGAAACACGAAGCAGCATTAGCCACGGTCTATCCCGGTTTCAGTACCAATAAAATTGTTGGCACGTGCATCGATACCTTCCATAAGAACCCGGAACATCAGCGAAAATTACTGTCTGATCCGGCAAACCTGCCGTACCAGACGGACATCGCGATTGGTGATCTGAAGTTTGCACTTAATGTTACTGCCATCATGGATGCTGAAGGTTGTTATGTTGGTAATGCACTGGAATGGTCGGATGTCACCGATTTACGCCACAAAGAGGCGGTGAATGCGGATTATGCCAGTCAAATTGCTGCCATCGGCAAGAGTCAGGCGGTGATCGAGTTCAATATGGATGGCACGATTATTCAGGCCAATGACAACTTCCTGAACACTCTGGGCTATAGCCTGGATGAAGTCCAGGGCAAGCATCACCGGATGTTTGTGGAACCGAACTATGCGCAGTCACCGGAATATGCCCGGTTCTGGGAAAAACTGAATACTGGTGAATACGAGACAGCACGTTATAAGCGGCTGGGCAAGGGAGGCAAGGAAGTCTGGATTCAGGCCTCCTACAACCCGATTTTCGATATCAATGGCAAGCCCTTCAAGGTGGTCAAGTATGCTACGGATGTTACCGCTGAAGTCGAGAAAGAGCTGAAGGTGGCGCGCTTGCAATCTGCGGTAGATGGCGCACGGAGTAATTTGATGCTTTGCGATGCTGACCTGAACATCGTTTACGCCAATCCGGCGGTAGTGGAAATGTTGCGAGTACGTCAGGGTGAGTTACGCCAGCTCTGGCCTTCCCTGGATGTGGATAATCTTGTCGGCACTAATATTGATACCTTCCATAAAAACCCGGCCCATCAGCGCGCGTTGTTGGGGGATGCCAGACGTTTACCGGCCAGCGCGGAAATAAAGGTGGGTGATCTGGAGTTCCGGGTCAATGCCACCATGATTACCGGTCCCAATGGTGAGTACATGGGCAACATGGTGGAATGGAAGGACATTACCGAAGAGAAAAATGCCGAGCGTCAGATTCAGGGGTTGATTGATGGCGCGGTGGCAGGCCAGCTGGACAGTCGCATTACTACTGATCATTTCGAGGGCTTTTTGCTGAACGTGAGCAAGGGTATCAATCGACTGATGGATGCGGTGGTGGAGCCAGTGCAAGAAACCCGACGGGTAATTTCCGGTCTTGCGGATGGCGATCTCACCCAGAGTATGAATGGAGAATTCGGTGGCGAGTTTGCCGAGCTCCGTGATGCGGTGAATACCACCATGAATAAATTGCTCAGCATGGTAAATGAGATAGGGACTGCCAGTGGCACCATTGCTTCGGCGGCCAACGAGATTTCGCAGGGTACTGCGGATCTTAGCCAACGTTCCGAAGAGCAGGCCTCGTCACTGGAAGAGACCGCTTCCAGCATGGAAGAGTTGACGGGCACCGTACGTCAGAATGCAGACAATGCACGCGAGGCCAATCAACTGGCTAACAGTGCAAGAGATGAAGCCAGCAAGGGTGGTGAGGTGGTGGGCAAGGCTATTACCGCTATGTCCGAGATTAACCAGTCGAGCAAAAAGATTGCTGACATTATTGGTGTCATTGATGAGATCGCATTCCAGACTAATTTGCTGGCACTGAATGCCGCAGTAGAAGCGGCCCGTGCTGGTGAACAGGGACGTGGCTTCGCGGTGGTGGCGGCAGAGGTGCGTAACCTTGCACAGCGCAGTGCTTCGGCAGCCAAGGAAATCAAATCACTGATCAACGACAGCGTGGAAAAAGTCACCGAGGGCAGCAAACTGGTGGATCAGTCCGGCGCTACGCTGGAGGAAATTGTCACTTCGGTGAAGAAAGTCAGCGACATCATTGCCGAGATCGCTTCAGCGGGGCAGGAACAGGCCAGCGGTATCGATCAAATCAACAAGGCCGTGACCCAGATGGATGAGATGACTCAGCAGAATGCAGCATTGGTGGAAGAGGCTGCGGCTTCCAGTGAGGCCATGAATGATCAGGCAGTGTCGCTGGATGACCTGATAGGCTTTTTCAAGACCGGAGAAAACACACGTCGCAAAGAAGCACCAACCACCCAGCGTGGAGCGGGCCCCTCTGCTACAGCAAAACCCGCATCTACTCGTCGTTCGGCCCCGAAAAGTGAAGGTGGTAACGAGTGGGAAGAATTCTGAAGCGGGATTTGACGTAGCGTACATAACAGCATGTTGTCAGGTTTTGTGACCTGGCCGACGATAAACGGGGCATTGGAAATGGCAGTTAACAGTGTAGCGGAGCGAGGCTCTGAACAGGGATCTGAAAAGGCTCGCGAGTTTAATTTTACCGGAGCGGATTTTCGGTTTATTCGTGACCTGGTGGCAGAGCGTACCGGTATCATGCTCTCGGAGAATAAACGTGATCTGGTGTATGGCCGACTTTCCCGGCGGTTACGCGAGTTGGGCTTGTCGCGTTTCCGGGATTATTGTGATCTGCTGGAAAAGGGTGAATCTGAAGAGATGGTGCAATTCGTTAATGCCATCACAACTAACCTGACATCATTTTTTCGGGAAGATCATCATTTTGAATTTCTGGGTAAAACGTTATTGCCCAGGCTATTACAACAAAAGCTGAAAAATAATGCACCACGGCGTTTGCGTATCTGGTCAGCGGGTTGTTCAACCGGTGAAGAACCCTATTCCATTGCCATGGTGGTGAAAGAAGTTTTGGGACGTGATGAGAAATGGGATGTGCGAATACTGGCCACTGATCTGGATACCAAAGTATTGGCGAAAGCCAGTGGTGGTGTTTATGAACAACAACGCGTGGAAGGCTTGTCAAAGACTCGCTTGCAACAGTGGATAAAAAAAGGCAGTGGCAGTAATGCGGGAAAAGTGCGTGTCTCACCGGAGTTGCAGGAACTGATTACATTTAAACAACTGAATCTGATGAATGACTGGCCCATGAGTGGGCCGTTTGATCTGATTTTTTGTCGTAATGTTGTCATTTATTTCAACAAACCGACACAGAAAATATTGTTTGATCGTTATGCAGATCTGCTTGATAAGGATGGCCATTTATTTTTGGGGCATTCAGAAACCATGTTTCAGAAAACTGACCGGTATCAACTGATCGGTAAAACTGTTTATCAAAAAGAACGTTAGTCGTGTCATGACGTTTTACACGGAATGTTGGCGAGGTATGTTGTGACCGTTATTTGCTCAAATGAATCTCCCGTTTTACCACGTACCTTGCGTGGCTTTGGGCATGTCAAACGCTACTGGAACAAGAACAATAACAAGATTACTGCACAGATATTGCCTGGTGAACTCTATGTCACCAAAACGGATGAAATGATTACCACCGTGCTGGGTTCGTGTATTTCTGCCTGTATACGAGACCCCCGGTCAGGTATTGGTGGTATGAATCATTTCATGTTGCCAGCATCAAAAAATATAAGTATTACCGATGGCAGTGCGGCACGTTATGGAAATTTTGCGATGGAACAGTTGATTAACGAAATTTTAAAGAATGGTGGTCAGCGAAATAACCTTGAAGTAAAGCTGTTTGGTGGTGGGCAGGTATTGGCACACATGACAGACATAGGAAAACGGAACATCGATTTTGCTCTGGAATATTTGCAGTTTGAAGGTCTGAATCTGATTGCTGAAGATTTGGGTGACCGCTATCCACGCAAGGTGCAGTACTGCCCGTTATCCGGTTCAGCGAGAATGAAAAAATTACGTGCTGTACACAATCGTACAATAACAGAACGTGAAGAAGCCTATATGCATGAAATTGAAGAAACACCGGCGGCTGGCGATATCGAATTATTTTGATGCAGGCGTTTAAAAACAAGTATGAATGTAAAAACTGGACTCAATATCAATGGATAAAATAAAAGTTTTGATTGTGGATGACTCGGCACTGGTGCGTCAGATGTTGTCAGAAATATTGAATAGCGCACCTGATATTGAAGTGATTGGTGTTGCGCATGACCCGATCATGGCGCGAGATAAAATCAAGGCGTTGAATCCTGATGTATTAACCCTGGATGTAGAAATGCCGCGTATGGACGGTGTGACTTTTCTCAGAAACCTGATGCGCCTGCGTCCTATGCCGGTGGTAATGGTTTCATCACTCACAGAAAAAGGGGCTGATGTTACGCTGGAGGCTCTGGAGTTGGGGGCTGTGGATTTTGTGTCCAAACCGAAAACGGATTTGGCGCATACCCTGGAGGATTACACGGATGAAATTATTGAAAAAGTGCGTGTTGCATCCAAAGCCAGGGTGAGGTCTCTTGATCTCAACGCCGTCAAATTAAAACCTGCTGAGCGCCATAGTGCAGATGCAATACTGGAGAAACAGGCATTCAGCAAACATTTTAAAACCACGGACCGTATTTTGGCGATTGGTGCTTCTACGGGAGGCACGGAAGCAATCAAGGATGTATTGATGCACTTGCCTCCTGATACACCGGGTACGGTTATTTCCCAGCACATCCCGGAGGCTTTTAGTGGCCCCTTTGCCCGACGTATGAACGGCATATCGGCAATGACGGTTTGTGAGGCCAGCGATGGACAACAAATTGTTACCGGTCATGTTTACATTGCTCCGGGTAATCGTCACTTGCTGGTTGAAAGGGATGGTGCAAGATTCATCTGTCGTTTAAATGATGGCCCCGAGGTGAACCGGCACAAGCCATCGGTGGATGTTATGTTTCGTTCGGTGGCGCACAATGTTGGACCCAATGCGATTTCAGTCATATTAACCGGCATGGGAAATGATGGTGCGCAAGGCATGCAGGAAATGCATGAGGCCGGTGCGCCGACCATTGCGCAAGATGAAAAAAGCAGTGTGGTTTGGGGGATGCCGGGTGAGGCGGTTAAACTGGGCTGTGTGGATACGGTAACGTCACTGAACAGAATACCGCAGGCTATTGTCGCGTTGGTGAAAAAATAACGGTGCACATAATGTCCAGTTCATGGAATAAAATGTGGATTAAGCGCTAAATCGCCATGTTTTCAGCGTATGGCAGCAAAATTGGATAATTCTATATTCTGCAGGGTGGGCAATGCCCACCCTGCAGATGAGGAAACTGATTGTTTTGTAGTAATACCGGAAACCCTGGACGCAAAGGTCGCAAAGAAAAACAGAAAACGTTGCGTTCTTTACATTAAATACCCGGTGATTTTTTTAAAAAATAGCGTGTTTTTAGCGCTTAATTCACATTAAAGGGTTGGTGTATGAATAATGCAGAAGGTTGCTACACCAATTCAGGCTGCTGGTTCAGTAATAACCAGTAGGGCCCGAGCTGACCGATAGTTTTCATGAATTCATCAAAATCCACGGGCTTGCGAATGTAGCTGTTGGCACCCAGGCTATACCCCTGGAGGATGTCTTCCTGTTCGGTGGAAGAGGTCAGGATAACCACAGGTAAATAGCGGGTATGTGTCGTGGCACGCAGCCTTTTTAACACACCGAAGCCATCAATTTTGGGTAGCTGAATATCCAGTAATACCAGGGCTGGTATTTGTGAGGCATCGCGCCCCTCATATTTTCCTTCTGCAAACAGATAATCCAGAGCCTCGACACCATCCCGGGCTACGATGACCTCATTCATTACGTTATTTTTGGTCAGGGCCCTCAGGGTGAGGGCTTCGTCGTCGGGGCTGTCTTCAACCAGCAGAATTGTGTTTCGTGTTGCGCCAGGAAGCATCAAACATCATCCATGTACTGCTACTTATTGTCATGGTGTACAGTTAAATAGAAAGCTGTCGGTTTGTCTACCGTTCTTTTGGTCAATAATATCGTTTGCCGATTATCATTTTAGCGGTTAAATAAGGTGTTTCCCGGAGGAAGTCAGGGGTTTCCAGGTTAGCGCGCCAGTAAATAACAGCCCGGCTTTAACCGGTAACGCTGGCCACAGGCGTTGAATGCCGATGCGATAATAGTCAAGTTGTGGTTGATAATGTTCGGCCAGTGCATCGAGTTCGGCGGTGTTGCGGGTGTGATGGGTTTTATAATCCACCAGCCAGATGCATTCTGTGCTGATAACCAGACGATCAATAATGCCATACACGTTTTGGCCATTGTGTTTGTAATGCAGTGGTACTTCGTTATGTGCGGTAATAAATTGCGTGGGGTCGAACAGGTGGGTGAATGTCGTTGACCGGAATACGGCGCAGGCACTGTCAAACCATGATGTTAAATGGTTATCGTCTGTTGGCAGGCCAGATTCAGCGGCGACGCGTTGCAGAATGTCAGTTGCCTGCTCGCTCAATAACTGCAACATGCGGTGGATGACAATGCCACGGGTACGGCCGTCCGGGTCAGTCATATTTGTGGTTAATGGTACAGCCGGGTCGGTCAATACACTACTGGGGCTGATTGTGCTCCCGGGTTTTTCCAGGGCAAGTGGTGCAATTTTATCCTGCGGCGCGGTGCTAACGTCCTGCACTGTGGTTGTGTTGGCTGCATGCGTTGCCTGTTGTCCACTGGTGAATACCAGCCCGGTATCGGGTAATTCATCGCCTGTTTCTGCAAAGGGTGCTTGCAATAAGCCGTACCAGCCCAGAGCGCTTCCACGTTTTGGCTGGCAACCGGAAATAAACAGATATTGTTTGGGGCGGGTGATGGCCACATACAACAGGTTGGCATCTTCCCGTGTTTCTGCTTTTGCATGCCGGTCAAGAATATGTTGCGTGAAGTTGTCTTGCTGCTCTTTGTTGCCTGCCAGCAAAAAACTGACCGGGCGTGGAGCCTGTGTCGGCCAGTCCACGATGGCCTGGTGTGCCGCAGAACTGTTTCGCACGTTTGTGCTGTCCACCAAAAAAACCACGGGGGCTTCCAGACCCTTGGCCGCGTGAATCGTCATCAGACGGACACGCGAACCGGCTTGTAGCGGGCTGCCTTCATCCGGTGCATCCTGTTCCTGTTGTTGCAGGGTGTGCAGTCGCGAGACAAAACGTCCAATAGAGGGATAACGGCCGCTGTCAATTTCCAGCGCGAGTTCAATAAAACGTGTGAGGTTGGCGGCCACTCGATGTTGCAGGTGTACCGGGCTGGCCGCATGGTAACGGTTGAGTACATCGCCTTCGCAGTAAATACGATCCAGTAAATCGTGTACGGGCAGGGTGTCCACCTGTGCCCGCCAGCGTGACAACAGAGTGTGCGCGCGCTGCAAGGCGTTGCTTCCGTCTCCAGGGGTTGCCATTGTGGTCAGACGGTCTATCCACTGGCCATCGGTGTGACTGGCGAGAGTGATGAGGTCTTCGTGACTGCAATCAAACAGGGGAGAGCGTAACACACTGGCCAGCCCGAGATTGTTGAAGGGGGTCACCAGTAATGATAACAATCGTACCAGGTCCTGCACTTCCAGGCTTTGCAACAGGGTGCCGCGATTGGCGCCGATGTAAGGGATGTCGGCTTCGCGCAGGGCCTGTTCGTAGTCCCCGGCGTGGGTGCGATGGCGTAGCAGGATAATAATATCGCCGTAAGTCAATGGATGTGCTGCATCGGCCGGACCGATCAGTGTATTGCGATCAATCAAGTGACGAATTTTTTCTGCCACCCGCCGACCTTCTTCGAGGTGGCGTTGATCCTGTTCCAGCAGGCGGGGTGTTTGCAGAGGGTTGCGCAAGGAGATGCCGGATTCATTGTCAGTATTTTCTGTTTCGTCGTTTGTGCTGGTGACGAGCGGCAGAAACTCAACCTGCCCCCACAATTGTGGATGATGTGTTGCATGGGTAGAAAATTGCATGAGTTGCTGATGTAACGGGCCTTCACCGAACACACGATTCACCAGGGTCATAATGGCCTCTGCGGAACGCCAGGAGGTATCCAGTGGCTGGGTGATGGCATCAAGCTGTGTATTCAGCCAGTGTTGTGCGGTGGCAAACAGTTCCGGGTC
This sequence comes from Gammaproteobacteria bacterium, assembly GCA_013151355.1. Classification (GTDB taxonomy): domain Bacteria; phylum Pseudomonadota; class Gammaproteobacteria; order SZUA-152; family SZUA-152; genus SZUA-152. Next base: position 5,142 of record JAADIL010000001.1, on the reverse strand, counting down.
GGCGCGCCGAAAACGATAAATGGATTGTTTGTTATCACCCACCAGAAATACGCTACGACTGTGCTGGTCTTCATTGGCGGCCAGTTCTTCCAGCAACGGCAGGATGAGTCGCCACTGTGTGGGATTGGTATCCTGAAATTCATCAATCAGCAAATGATCGATGCGTTGATCCAGCTTGTATTGAATCCACTGTACATTGTCGCTGTGATTTAACAACTGGCAGGCTTGCCATTCCAGGTCTGCAAAGTCCAGCAGGCGTTGCCCGGCTTTTAATTGTTGGTAATGGGTCAGCAGCGCATCACCGGCCTGATACCAGGCACTGGTGCGGCGCAGTGCATCCATCGCATAACGAGTGTTCAGTGTGTGTGCAATGTGTTCACATATTTGGGCATGAAGTTCCAGAAAACGTTGCTGGCCCGCATCACCCATGGATTTTGCCTGAGCTTTGGACTCCTTGCGAGCAAGCGGTGCGCCAGCTGCTGTGAGAAAGGCTTTGCAACATCGTGAAAAACGTACATCGGGTTTTTCGTTTTCATCACGGGCGATGGCCAGAGCATCCAGCGCCGCTGCATTTTTTTTACCGGGGTGTTTTTGCAGCAGGGCCACAAATTCTGTGAGTAACGCCAGGGTGGCTGTGCTGAAAAAGTCGGCTTCCGGTTCGTCGTTTGCACAGACATTGAGTTGCGCGCCCAGTGTCTCCATGGCAAAGCCGGGCGGGTCTGCCTGTGATTCAGTGAAGGCCCACCAGTCGCTGCGATGGTCAAGAAAACGGTTGAGCACAGTTTGTGTATTGGCCAGGCCGTTGCAGCTTTCAAACAGGGTTTCGATGGCCTGGGCACTGTCGCTTTGTGGGTGGTGGTTGGCGTTTGCACACAGCGCATCCCAGGCAGCGCATTTTAATTCTGCCGTGGATTCCAGTAATTCAAAACCGGGTGGAATGCCGGCCTCCAGCGGAAAACGTCGCAGGATGTCCTGACAAAAGGCGTGGAAGGTGGTGGTTTTTACCGTGAAAGGTGAGCGCAATAAATCTTCGTACAGCGTGGTGGCGCGCCTGAGCGTGACAGTATCGGTGGGGGCATCTATTTGCTGGAGCAGGGTTTTCAGCGTTGCAGGTTCACATTGCGCCAGCTCCAGCAGGCGGGCATTGAGTCGGGTTTGCATCTCCGTGGCGGCTTTGCGGGTGAAGGTGACGGCGAGGATGCCATCGGCCCTTGCGCCAGCGAGCAGCAAACGAATGAGCCGGGTAACCAGCAGCCAGGTTTTACCGGTGCCTGCGGAGGCGTTAACGGTGGCGTCAAGTTCGGGGTTGGAAGCAGTGAGAGGGTTGGACATGGCGGCCAGTATTTTAGCAGGTTGTTGAACCTGGAAGAATCAATTGACTGCTGCGAGAAGCTTTACAGTGTGAATTAAGGGCTAAATCACCAATGTCATTAAGTTAACAAAAAACGGCGTACCGCAGGTTGGTGGTGAGCTTGCGAACCCCAACGGAACCAACTGACAAGTGGCGACCTCTGCGTTAAATACCTGGTGTTTTTTTTAAAAGTAACGTGTTTTTTAGCGCTTGATTCATATTTCAGCTGATTTTTCCGGACTGGAAAAGACATCCTGCTTTTTTTGTCACCTTTGTGAGGGTGTTTGAGAAAAAATGAACGTTGCAGGCTTGTAGGCATTTTCTGAAAGACACGTAGTCCATCACCCGGGCTGCATTCAGGTTTAACAATTGATTATTTATCAACCCCTTGTTTTTGTAGGGTAAATACAGATCCTGCTATCTTTATCACGTAAAGTGGTATTGAAAGTGCTACTTATAAAAACTTGTGATGAAGTGACAATTTGTTATTATCTATTTCAATTCCGCAGATTGCTCTTCGGGGCAAATACAGGGAAAGTGGCAAGGATGGGAACGGAACATTGTCGAAGGATCGACGCGGTCAGGGATTGACCGGTACGGAGGTAAACGAAGGCGGCTACCGGGATGTGCCGCCTTCGCTCGTTCCGGGCCGAGTATTTTCTCCCGGATTTTGCCAGGCTTCCCGCCGACAGATGCCCGACATCTGACAATATTTGCAAGTGACATCATCTCCCCAGGCTGGCATTGGGGTTCCCTCAGTAATCTGATCCACCAATAAATCCAGTCGCGCAGCGGTGTTTTGCACCAGCGTGTCCAGCGTTTCTGTTTCCAGAGTTCCCATCGCTTTAACAGCCGGAGTCGCCCCCTTTTTGGTGGCCGTGTCCAGTGCAAGGTATTCGACCCGGGTGACGGTTTCGTTGCCTGCATGTTCTACCAGCAGGGCGTAAAAGGGCAATTGCACGGACTCACCATTGAGCACGTCAGCGTTTTTGGGAATGGTGCCGGTTTTGTAATCAACAATGCCGATAACGGGTGCGCCGGAATCGATATCGGTACCTGCATCAATCCGGTCGAGACGACCACGCAGCATTACCTGGCCGTGTTCACGGGTGACGTTCTGTTCCGTGGATTTGACTCGCCATTGCTGTTGTCGTTGGCGTTGCCACTCAATATAGGCGGGAATCATTTCCTGCCAGCGTCTGAGCCAGCCACGGTGTAAAAAATTGTCTTCAAGGTCGCGGGCGAAGACCGCTGTGGCAATCTCGTTGAGGCATTGAATAGCAGCAGCCTGGTTGTTGCTGGTGATGGTTGTATTAAATGGTCCGGGCAGGTCGCGTACATCTTCGTGAAATGCTTGCAGGCTGAGATGTACCCGTTCACCGTAATCCGCTTTGGCGAGCATTTCACGAATGCTGTCGGGTGCCTCCAGTTGCAGGCAGCGCGCTGCAAAAAACTGGTATGGGCAGTTGATGAGTTGCTGGTAGGCACTGGCTGACATGTGTGCGGGAAAAAGTTTGGCAGTAATGTGAGCAGCAGGATGGGCGGGTATTGGCCGGGGCATGGGGTCGGCAGGGTGGGTGACCTGCATGTCAGCCTGATTAACACGTTCCGTTAGCGGGGTATTGATGAGTCGGTCAGCCCAGGCAATCTGATGAAAGGATTGCAGTCGTTCCAGCCAGGGGGAGGCAACAATTTCTTCGCCATCCTGTTCGATGCGACGGGTGAGCAAAATCGTGTCGGCAGATTCCAGCAGACAGCGGAAGTCATAAAATTTTTCTGATAATTGCTGCGTGTGGCTGGCCAGACCGAGGGACTGGCGTACGCCGTCATTAAAAAATGGTGAGCCAGCGTGGCTGCCTGGCAGGTATTCGGCTTCGGCTCCGGCGATAATCAGCGCATCAAATTGTGCCAGACTGCTTTGCGCCAGACTCATTAATTGCACTTGTCCGGATTGTGCGGGGGGCTGGAAATTGAAGCGTTCCAGCGTGCGTCCCAGCCAGGCACGAAATTCATCCCAGTGCATATCCAGCTTGCTGTTATCGCTTGCCGTTTGCATGGCGTGCAGTTCTTCGAGGATACGTTGTCCTGCGGCATCCGCAGCCAGAGATACGTCCAGGCCCAGTTGTGTAAAGCTGTCGTTCAGGGCGTGTAAAAATGTGACGGGCGCGTGTTTTTGGTTATTGGCTTTGTCTCCCGTTAACGCACGCAGTGGTGCAGCAGCGGACTCGATAATGTCTAACAGCGAGTGGATGTCATCATAATCGGCGGTCAGTTCAGCAGGCAGACGGTTTTGCCGGTACTGCAAATGTTCCCGATAACGGGCCATATTGCGGGCGATGTTTTCCTTGAGCACCACGCCTTGTTCAAAACGATAAACACAAGACAACAGTGCTTCGCGTTCATGCTCGGGCAATAAAAAGGGTGACTTGAGAAAGTCCAGCAGTGGTTGGTGAGCAAAATCTTCTTCCACGGTTTCCAGCCAGCGCTCCACGGTGGCTGCCGCACTGGTGGTGGACAATGCCCAGCCAGCGGCGTCCTGTAATTCGATGCCCGAGCGTTCCAGCAGGGCACGTACCCGTCGGGCCAGCCGCCGGTTTTCCGTGACAATGCCGATGTTGCGGTTGCCCGCGTTCCACCAGAGTCGCACTTGCACATCAATGGCCTGTGCTTCTTTTTCTGCGTTGTTGGCCTCGAAGATGGACAGGCTTGCAGAGAGAGGACTTTGCGGAATGTCATGGGCCAGATTGCGGGCGCGAACACGCAACGGGGATGCGTCGTTACTGAATACACTGTCCAGGCAGCGTGTGTATTCGCTGTTTGTATCCGGGGAAGCAGCTTCCAGGTGTCCGGCTGGCAGGTTGATGGCTTGCAATAACTGCTGTGCGACGGCGTCCGGGTGATAATCCGTGCCGGGTTGTTCACCCGAGCTTTGTAACAATAAAAAGGCACGTCCCTGTTGCAGCAGCGGAGCAAGCCACTGTGCCTCGGCGGTGGAAAGCCGGGGCAGGCCAGCGATATAAAAAACGAGATTGTCCGGCAGGGTGTCACGACTGCTGGCGAGCTTCAGTGTGTAATCCGTGTGTCGGTCGATGACGCCGTTTTGCTGCATTTCCTGTTGCCAGGCCTGCCACAGGGTGTGCACCAGCCGGGCCTCGCCGAACAGGCTGTCGTGGTGTGTATCCAGGCCATAAGCCGTGCCCAGCGTATCAAGAAATGGTTCCAGCGAGTCGGGCAGGCTGAGGTGAGTGGCGCCCAGGTCGTCAAACAGGGTCAGCAGGCTGTCGGCCAGTGTCCAGGGATTACCCTCGCCATAAAGATATTTGTGGCCGACCAGCGCCTCCACCAACATCAGTTCGCGCTGGTGTTCAGAAAGGACTGGCAGTTTGCCGGGCGACTGCTGGCTGATCCAGCGTGGCAGTGTGTCGACGGTTGGTCCTAATAATGCCGAATGATGGTGGTTGGCGGCAGTGTCGAGCAATAGCTGACGAAAACGAACCTCTGCCTGCGAGTCAGGTAACAGAATAACAATGTCAGTGAGGTTGGGTAACGCGGCGTGATGTTTTTCAACAATATGCCCGGCAAGCCTGCGCAATGGATCGTCACCATAGGTGGTGATATACAGGCTGGACACTCCCTAACGTTCCAGGTGTTCCAGTTTGTTGGGCACGTCTTCCCAGTCTTTGGCATCGGCGGGCGCTGATTTCATTTCGGTGATCACCGGCCACAGCGGACTCAGCTCGGCGTTCAGGGCGATGAATTGCTCCTGATCTTCCGGCAGGTCATCTACGGAA
>JAADIL010000024.1 GCA_013151355.1 Gammaproteobacteria bacterium | reverse complement strand
GGGTGTGGTGCCTTTGCCAAGATCATGCACCAGCGCGGCAAACCGCACACGAGTATCCGCCGACAGCCGCGCCGCCTGCTCCAGTACCATCAGGGTATGTACGCCAGTGTCGATTTCCGGGTGGTGTTTTTCCGGCTGCGGCACACCGAACAGGCGTTCAATTTCCGGGAACAATTTTTCCAGTGCGCCGCAATCGCGCAGCACCTCAAAAAAACGTGCCGGATTTTTTTCGCCCAGTGCGCGTTCTGTTTCTGTCCACACCCGCTCGGCCACCAGCGCATCCACTTCCCCGGCGTTGACCATGTCCCGCATCAATTCACCGGTTTCTGGCGCAATATTAAAACCGAGATGGGCAAAACGCGCTGCAAAACGCGCCACGCGCAAAATACGTATCGGGTCTTCACTGAAAGCGGGCGAGACATGACGTAGCCGTTTATCCGCTAAATCCTGCTGACCATTAAACGGGTCGATGAGTTGCCCATCGGCGGTCTGTGCGATGGCATTGACGGTGAGATCACGACGTAACAGATCCTCTTCCAGGGTCACGTCTGGCGCGGCATGTATGGCAAAACCATGGTAACCCGGTGCGGTTTTGCGCTCGGTGCGCGCCAGGGCGTATTCCTCGTGAGTTTTCGGGTGCAGGAATACCGGGAAATCTTTGCCCACCTGCTTGTAACCTTGCGATTCCAGTTGTTCCGGTGTAGCACCCACCACCACCCAGTCGTGTTCTTTGGGCTCAAGGCCCAATAACGTGTCGCGTACTGCACCACCTACCAAATAGATCTCCATGTCGGTATGTTACCCGCATGAAGCTTTTGTTTATACGTTCTGTGTTTATGCGGCGCACCTTGCTGTTGTGCATTTTATTGCTCATAAGTGGTTGCGCCACACTGGGCTATTACGGGCAATCCATTGGTGGTCAGTGGGAGGTGTGGGACAAGAGTCGGCCCATTGACGAATGGTTGACCACACTCGATACGGCTGATCCGTTGCGTGAAAAATTGCAGATGGTGCTGGAAATTCGTGATTTTGCCAGCAATGAACTGGCTTTGCCGGACAACGACAGCTATCGCAGCTACGCTGATTTGCAACGGCCTTTCGTAGTGTGGAATGTATTTGCCGCCAAACCGTTTAAAATGGACCTGAAACGTTGGTGTTTTCCCTTTGCAGGCTGCGTGGGTTACCGAGGCTACTTCGCCCAGGCCGATGCACGGGCCTTTGCGGATCAGCTTGTTGCCGAAGGTCTGGATGTTTACATTGGTGGCGTGACCGCCTATTCCACCCTGGGCTGGTTTGACGACCCGTTATTGAACACTGTATTGCAACGTTCTCCGGCACGCATCGCCGGATTGATTTTCCACGAACTGGCACATCAGCAACTGTATGTGGAAGGTGATACCGCCTTTAATGAAGGTTTTGCCACTACCGTACAACTGGAAGGCGTGCGACGCTGGCTGGAAAAACATGGCAACCCGCAACAACGCCAGGATTATGCGCAGTTTCAACAACGGCAGGATGATTTTGTAGTGCTGGTAACCCGTGCACGAGATCGGCTTCAAGCCTTGTACGCAGAAGCGCTGGATGAGACAGAAATGCAAGCCCGCAAAATCGCGATTCAGGCCGGGCTGCGTCAGCAGTATCAGCAAATGAAGAAACAATGGGGTGGTTATGCCGGTTACGATGCCTGGTTTGCGCAGGATTTGAATAATGCGCAGCTGGCGGCGGTGACTACGTATCGCGATCATGTGCCGGTTTTTCAGCGTTTACTGGCGGAACAACAGGGTGATATGGCGGCGTTTTACCGGGCTTGTGCTGCGCTGGGGGAGATGTCGGTGGAGGAGCGAGGGCGGGTACTTGTTAGTCGCGACCAGGGTTAAACCACTGTTTTTTTACAGGGCATTACCATCCTGGATAAAGATAGAATTCTGAACTCATCATCAAAAACAGCTATTCCCGCCTCCTGCTCAGTGCATCAAGAACTGATGTTACGCAGGCCTCCGACTGTAGATACTCTGTTTAAAATCAAGAAAAAATCGAGATATTTCTCATTTTCTTCCTACATATTATTTAATTTCTACTGGAATGGCATAAAAGCGGGTCCCTTCAAACGGTTTACCAGACTTCAACATTCCATGAATGGCATGCAGTAACTTACGCATAACAGCGCACAACGCCTGTAGTTTAGTCAGGCCATTGTCGTTGATTAAGTGTTGATAATACGCACTCACATGCAATTCATGTTGTGTGGAACTAAGGGCTGGCATATACAATGCCCTTCGTAAATGGCGATTCCCTGCTTTGCTTATTCGTCTTTTTTTTGAAATTGATTTACCTGACTCGACAACACGCGGATCTAATCCAGCATAAGCCGCCCACTGTTTTGGTGTCATATCGTCAGGCAATACGAGCAACTCGCCAATCAGTTGAATAGCGGTTTTTTCAGCAACCCCTTTTATCGACGTTAACAATTCCAGTACGTTGTTAATCTCCTTGTCTGACTGGATTATCTCCAACGCACAGCCCCCTAATACTTCAAGTTGTTTTTCTAAATGTTCGATCATAAACGTTGCATCTTCAACAACTTGTGAAGGTGTGTGAATGGTTGCCCGAAGAGCATGCAATTGATTTTTTGCTTGCACTTTCATTTTTGTTAATGCTTCCAATCGGCGTGAAAAACTCCTTATTTGTAGTATTTTAGGCGTTGGCGCTTTCCACACTACAAATTTCATTGTATCAGCGTATTGAGCTAAAATACCGGCATCTATCGCATCTGTTTTACCGCGAACCATTGTTGCCTCCGAAAACTTTCTGGCGATTTTAGGGTTTAACACCATCACATCCAAACCCGGCTCCCGATCCAGTGTCACAGCAAGATCAAGGTGGTATATCCCGGTTGCTTCCAGGCACACATGAGAAACATTATGCTTCGTCATCCAACTTGCCAATGATGCGTGCCCGTCAGGTGTATTCGTAAACTTTTTCGCTTTTTTTCGAATGACCAAGTCCAGTGTCTCCGACGACACATCAATTCCTGCAACATTTTTTTTAATAATTTCCATAAATTCGCCAATTATTTAGTTATAATCGCATCTGGTTTCCCGACCCTGTCCATCGCTTACCAACCTTGTAATGCAGGCTCAGGAGTTTAACTCAAGGCCTCGGATACTCTACGGAATGGGCGACGAGGGCGGGAGGCCTATCTACAAACAAGCTCGAAGC
>JAADIL010000119.1 GCA_013151355.1 Gammaproteobacteria bacterium | reverse complement strand
GCGTTGGTTTCACTGTCAATCCACACCTGACCAATACCGGCATAGGGCGTGAAAAGGGCAAAACCCTTGGAGATCGACAGTTCCAGTCCTTTGGTGGTCAAATCCAGTTGATCCACACCGGTCAGCTGTGAAAAGGTGCCGCGAATAGAGACCGCCGGGCTGAGCATGCCGCCGTCGAGCAGGGCATAACTGAGTTCGCCGCCGATCAGCCCGATGTTACTGGAAGGTACGGAAGTATAAAATGCGCCGACATCAAAACCGAAGGGCAGACCCTTGCTGACATGTAATTTGGGGATCAGTAACTGGCTGGAGGTCATTTCACCACTGGTCGCAGTTTCCAGTGCAGAACTTTCCAGAGACGTACTGCTCACCTCAAAGCCGATATCAAAGCCCAGGCTGCCCAGAGGCTCGGCGGGTCGAATGGCCTTGTAGCTGAGAGCAGCACCAAGGTCGGAGGTGAGGTCTTTGAACAGGCTTTGGCTGAGGGCGCCGACGTTATTGATATCACTACTGGCCCAGACAACAGGGGTCAGGGCGAGAGCGGTCATTGTCGTAATAATACACTTCCAGCTCGGGTGTTTGGTTTTCAGCATGTGTACTGCTCCTGGCTTTTGTTAACCGCAGGCTCCCAGACCTGTGTCGCTTTCAATAACATGTGACCTTTTTCACAAGCTACCGGAACCGCAAGTATAGCCTTGCTCTGCAAATCTGGTGTAGTGAGTGACACATATTTTTCAGGCGGGTTATTTCGCCTGTTATTTTTTTGAGACTTAAAAATCCGCTCCACTGATAATACGCTGGTAACTCGCAAAACGATCCCTGGATATCTTTCCGGCGCTGATTGCCGCTTGCAAGGCGCAGTCAGGTTCAACATCGTGACGGCAATTGCTGAAACGGCACTGACCAAGGTAGGGGTGAAATTCCCGAAAGCCCTCAGTAATTTGCACTGTGCTGGCATGCCCCAACCGAAAAGCGCGCACTCCGGGTGAGTCAATGAGTTCACCACCATCGGAAAAATGATACAGCCGCGTGGTGGTGGTGGTGTGGCGTCCTTCGCCGCTGCTCTCAGATAACGTGTTAACGCGTAACTCTTCCTCAGGCAACAACACCTGAATCAGCGAGGATTTACCCACGCCGGACTGGCCGACGAAAATACTGGTTTTATCCCGCAGATATGTCAGTAAATCATCCAGCCCCTGTGCGTGTTTGGTCGTGGTGTAGATGACGCCATAACCGATATCTTCGTAAGTCTGAAAGCGACTCTTTAATTTGGCAAAAGCTTTGCCACTGAGCAAATCAATTTTGTTGATAATCAGCACCGGCGGTATCCCGGTCATCTCTGCCGCCACAAAATAGCGATTGACAAGATCGACATCCAGTGCCGGTTCTGGCGCAGCCACCACCAGAATCTGATTGATATTGGCAGCAACCGGCTTGAGCTGGTTATCGGCATCTGGCCGTTCCAGCAAACTGTAGCGAGGCTCCATAGCCACCACCACGCCGGTGTTATTGGGCCCGGCCTGCCAGACCACATGGTCTCCACACACCAGTGGTGGCAGGTTCCGGCGTAACAGGCAACGATGCAGTTTCTGCTGGTTGTCTTCGAGATCGACCTGTGCGCCGTAGCGGGTAATGACGCGCCCTGGTTGTTCCGGGCCAAGCTCACTGCCTTGTAGCTCATCAGCAAGGCGAGCATTCTTTTTTTGGGAGCGGGCGAGGCGTTCGGCCTGGATCTTCTCCGCACGCCATTCCTGGCGGCGGGTGAGTTTACGCCTGGCCATAGGCCTTGTAGCGAGTTTTAAAGTGGATAGCGACAGACATCATTGTTTACCAAATTATTTCTCGAATTTGTAAAAGTCGGCGTTGAGGTATTCCACTACGTCGTCGAGATTGTCAGACGAAAAATTGGCTTTGGACGCCGTATCACAAAATTCCACCCGCGCGCGCAAATCCCCAAAGGTGTGGATGATGCGGTTGGGACGCGTGTACTGGCTGTTGTCGTGGCAGCTCACGCAGTTTTTCGCGTGCAGTGTTTTGCCATGAGCGGCGTCCGGGGCACGGTTTCCGGCCCATGCCGACGTCAGCGAAAAGGTTAATGCTGCAAAAAGAAGGAATACAAGCGTTTTGGTTGTCATCAGGTGAGTACTCTCATGTATTTGATGTCCGTTTAATCTCTCTATCCCGGGCAGATATGTGTTGATGGTGTCCACGCAGTATACCTGTAAATGGCGTTAACATTTTGTTGGCAGAAAAAATAGAAGAGGACTTGCGCTGATTTTATCGGCTGCTCTGGTAATATTGCGGGTAAGTACAATAACCCCGTGAGAGAGCAGCCATGCCCGACACCATGATACCCAACAAAAAAAACCTGATCTGGATCGACCTGGAAATGACCGGACTGGATACCCAAAACGATGTCATTATCGAAATTGCCACCATCGTTACTGACAGCGAACTGAATATACTGGCCGAAGGCCCCATGCTGGCGATTCATCAAAGTGATGACATCATGACGAGCATGGATGAATGGAACACCAAACAACATGGTGGCTCGGGCCTCACCGGGCGGGTGAAAAACAGCAGCATCACCGAAGTCGAAGCCGAACAGCAAACCATTGCTTTTTTACAGCAATATGTGCCCAAAGGTAAATCTCCCATGTGTGGCAACAGCATCTGTCAGGACCGCCGCTTTCTTGCGCGCTGCATGCCTGAGCTGGAAGCATTTTTCATGTACCGCAATCTCGATGTCAGCACCCTCAAGGAACTGGCTTCACGCTGGGCACCGGATGTTGCCAAAAGCTTTAAAAAAGACTCCAGCCATCTGGCACTGGATGACACGCGAGATTCCATTAATGAGCTGAAGCATTATCGGGAGCATTTTATTAAATTCTAGTCCGGCAGGGTGGACGCTGTGCCCACGCGGAAAATCGAAAGTATAAAAACAAAGTAAACACTGCTGGCAAATGTCAAGGGGGGTCGTTGCTTGATATTGCATAATCTCATAGCCTTCTGTTGCAACCGTGACAGGCTGACCAGTCTCCATCAATTGTTGGGTATGTGATATCCGTGACGGAGATACACCAAATAATCTGGTGACTTCTTTTAATCTCTTTGGGTTTAATTTCCCGCAGCTTGCTGTGAATACCGTCATTCTGGCGTAGGCCAGGAATCCAGAGGTTGAAACCCCTGGACACCGGCCTTCGCCGGTGTGACATTAATCGCTTTGGGTTTAATACCCCGTCAGCTTGCTGCGGGGTAGTTTATTGGTATGTTTGCCGAACGACGCAATAGCCAGGCAGCACAAAGGTATGCCACCGAATGCGATCTCGATAAGATCATATCTTCCTGAAGCCCGTAAACTTGACCAGTTTGTGCAGGTACAGCATCTTCAGGAATGGAACACAATAACTTATACAAGTGGTGTTCTGATTTAATCCGTATTTGTTCGTTCTGATTGAGCAAAAGTGCAGAAATAATCGCTCTTGTTTCGAGCTTTTGTGAGGGAAGAATGTGCCAGCGCAGGCTAAAGCGGGAATGCAAG
>JAADIL010000213.1 GCA_013151355.1 Gammaproteobacteria bacterium | reverse complement strand
GCGAATTGCCTGAAGGCACCGAAATGGTCATGCCTGGCGACAACGTCAACATGAAAGTAAAACTGATCGGCCCCATTGCTATGGAAGAAGGCCTGCGCTTCGCGATTCGCGAAGGTGGCCGTACCGTGGGTGCAGGTGTGGTTGCAAAGATTATTGAATAAAGCAGGGTAAAGAGGAGAGGGGAGAACAGGAGCTACACGCTTTCCTCTGGTATCTTTCATCATTCTATCTGAATTTTAAAGGTTATAAACATGGCAGCTGGACAAAGAATTCGCATCCGCTTAAAGGCTTTTGATCATCGACTGATCGATCAGTCCGCGCTGGAAATCGTAGAAACTGCCAAGCGTACCGGTGCCCAGATTCGTGGCCCGATTCCGTTGCCGACACGCAAGGAGCGCTGGACAGTGTTGACTTCACCGCACGTCAATAAAGATGCGCGTGATCAATATGAGCTGCGTACACACAAGCGCCTGCTCGATATTGTGGATCCCACGGATAAAACCGTTGATGCATTGATGAAGCTTGATCTTGCTGCTGGTGTTGATGTTCAGATCAAGTTGGGTTAGGCGCGTTTCGCCGGACTGGAAACACAACGTTTTTCGTAAAGCTATAAATGAGATGTGTTCGACTGATACAGTCGTCACAAGGTAGAGGAAATCAAGATGACCATTGGAATTGTCGGCCGCAAAGCGGGAATGACGCGCATCTTCACAGAAGAGGGTGTTTCGATTCCTGTGACCGTAATCGAAGTGGAGCCAAACCGTATCTCCCAGATGAAAACGCTGGAAACGGATGGCTATCGTGCGGTACAGGTAACTACAGGTAGCCGTCGCCCTTCACGGGTGAATAAAGCTGCCGCTGGCCATTTTGCCAAATCCGGTGTGGAAGCAGGCCGTGGCATGTGGGAATTTCGTTTGAATGATGGCGAAGGTGAAGAGCTGGAAACCGGGGCCATGATTAATGTGGATATTTTCACGGAAGGTCAGAAAGTTGATGTAGTTGGCACCAGTATTGGTAAGGGTTTTGCCGGTGTCATCAAGCGTTACAATTTTGCCATGCAAGATGCCACCCACGGTAACTCGATCTCCCATCGTGCGCCGGGCTCTATTGGTCTGGGTCAAAACCCTGGTCATGTGTTCAAGGGTAAAAAAATGGCAGGTCATATGGGTAATGCGCGTACTACCAATCAGAATCTGGAAGTGGTGCGAGTGGATGCAGGACGTAATTTGTTGCTCGTCAAGGGGGCTGTTCCTGGTGCAAAGGGCGGTGACTTGTTGGTTAGCCCTGCAATCAAGACGAAGTGAGAGGCTGAACCATGGAATTAAAATTAACTACAGCGACAGGCGAGGCTTCCACTAAAAAGGTGGAACTTTCCGATGGCACGTTTGCACGTGACTTTAACGAGGCGTTGATTCATCAGGTGGTCACTGCCTATTTGGCAGGTGGCCGTAGTGGTACTCGTGCCAGCAAGAGTCGCTCTGCGGTTCGTGGTGGTGGTGCCAAGCCCTGGCGTCAAAAAGGAACAGGCCGTGCGCGTGCGGGTACGATTCGCAGCCCGATTTGGCGTTCTGGTGGCCACACTTTTGCATTGACTCCGCAGGATCATTCGCAAAAGGTGAACAAAAAAATGTATCGCAGTGCGATGCGTTCTATTTTGTCCGAGCTGGTACGGCAAGAGCGCGTGACTCTCGTTGAGACATTCAGCCTTGATGCACCAAAAACCAAAGTGCTGATGGAGAAATTAGCGGCTCTCAAGTTTGAGAGCGGCGTGATTATTACAGATACTGCCGATGATAATTTGTATCTTTCTGCGCGCAATTTGCACAAGGTTGATGTGCTGAAAGCAAGCGAAATTAATCCCGTCAGTCTGGTTGGCAGTGCGAATATCATTATGACAGTGAGTGCGCTGCAAAAAATTGAGGAGATGCTGGCATGAATGATCAGCGAATCATGAATATTTTATTAGGTCCGCATGTTACGGAGAAGGCCGCGATTGTAGCTGAGTCCAGCAATCAATATGTTTTTCAGGTTGCAAGCAATGCAACCAAGCCTGAAGTGAAACAGGCAGTAGAAAAATTATTTGAAGTGGAAGTGGACACCGTTCGCGTGGTGAACGTGAAAGGCAAAACCAGGCGCACAGGTTATCGTGTGGGTCACCGCAAAAACTGGAGAAAAGCTTACGTGCGTGTGAAGGCGGGTCAGACCATCGACTTTGCTGGCGGCGAATAAGTCAAGACAGGCATTCGGGGTTCTTTCGGAGTCCTTTTGGAGTAAATAAAGCATGGCAATTTTAAAAGCGAAACCGACATCACCTGGCCGCCGTTTTGTGGTTCAGATCAGCACGCCTGATCTGCACAAAGGCGAGCCACATGCGGCACTGCTGGAGCGTAAATCCCGCACTGGTGGGCGCAATAACCAGGGGCGCATTACTACGCGTCATCGTGGTGGTGGCCACAAGCAGCATTATCGCGTTATCGATTTCAAGCGCAATGACAAAGATGGTATTCCAGCCCGTGTTGAGCGTCTGGAATATGATCCGAATCGCAGCGCACACATTGCCTTGCTGTTGTTTGCCGATGGAGAGCGTCGTTACATCATCGCCCCCAAAGGTATACAGGCGGGTACAGAAGTTGTTTCAGGCAATGATGCACCGATTAAACCCGGTAATTGTTTGACGTTGCGCAGCATCCCCGTGGGTGCCACGGTTCATTGTATCGAAATGAAACCCGGCAAGGGCGCACAAATGATTCGTAGCGCCGGTGCCTCTGCACAGCTGATTGCGCGTGAAGGTGAATATGCCACGTTGCGTTTGCGTTCGGGTGAAATGCGCAAAATCCATACGGAATGTCGTGCGGTTATTGGTGAAGTGGGTAACAGTGAGCACAGTTTGCGCAAGCTGGGCAAAGCCGGTGCTTCGCGCTGGCGTGGTGTGCGTCCGACCGTGCGTGGTGTTGCCATGAATCCGGTTGATCATCCCCATGGTGGTGGTGAAGGTCGTACTTCCGGTGGTCGTCACCCGGTGTCACCCTGGGGTACACCGACAAAAGGTTATAAGACTCGCAGCAACAAACGTACGGATGGCATGATTGTGCGCCGTCGTAAGTCTAAATAGTTTTTAACATTTATTTATAATACCGAAAGAGAGACAGGATCGTGCCACGTTCAATTCACAAAGGACCTTTTGTTGATCTGCACCTTGCTAAAAAGGTGAAAGTAGCAGCAGAAGCCAACAGCAGAAAACCGATCAAAACCTGGTCGCGTCG
>JAADIL010000113.1 GCA_013151355.1 Gammaproteobacteria bacterium | reverse complement strand
TTTAGCGCGGGCAGTTTGTTGAGTGTATTCAAGAAGCCTGCTGGCTGAGGAAACTATTTTCAGATGATGGCTCAGGCGGACTTTAAACGCTGTATATATATTTTAAATTGCCTAGATTAAAGAACAGTAAACATAAACATCATAAAGAAGAACAGCATGAATGAATTTGAACAAAAACGTCTTTGGTCAGCCAGGCAGAATGCAAGATATCTGAGTATTTTCTGGATTTTTGCGATTAATATGATGCTGATGTCAAGCGCTGTGAATTCAGCAGTAGCTAGTAGGGGGGCTGCCGTTGGTGGTTCATATGCTGTTCCTGCTACTTACCAACAACCGGTTTATGGAGCACATAAAGAAACAGTAGAAGATATGCGAGTTAAAGTAATGGGTGGTTATGTCACAGTAACTCGTAGCTGGGAGCGGGGGAAATGGTATATCAATGGACGGTGGCAGGCGTTGCAGATTGCCGCGTGTCGTGTCGATGCAGGTGTTCCGTGCGCGATATTTCGGGGTGGTACGAAATATGAACGGATTGCACAAACCAATGTATATCAGCATGAACAAAGTCCACGCGAAACAATTACGCAGACAGACACCGGTTATCGTTGGCAGGATCGTGATGGTAACTGGATCATCTATACAGGAAATCGTTTTACCGCTTATGGTGATCGCAATACTGTAACGGTTAGCATGCAGTATGATGATTCGGGAAAATTAACAGGTGTTTTTGATCATTTTAACAATCAAATCATCTGGTATGAATATAATGCCGCCAACAGAGTGTCGGCCATTCGCGATTATTCTGAACGTCGGGTTGAATATCAATACGACAGTAATGGCCGGTTTACAACGGTAACTGATGTGAGGGGTAATACGCTTTCCTATACCTATGCCGGTGTTAATCTACGTACCAAAACTGACCAGGAAGGACGTGTTACTACGATTAGTTATGGTGCGAATGGCGTTGTTACCAGCATCCTTGATCAGGATGATGTCGGTGATACATATACCTACAACTATGATAAAAACAAAAAAGAATTCTATAAGCAGATACGTTCTTCCGGTGGAGTGATTACAGAAGAATGGTACGACCGTAAAGGTGATCTTGTAAAACGTGCCGTTGGTGGCATGACGGTGCTGACCATTCAGAAAGATGGTCGCAATAAAATAGTTTTTGATTCAGTCGGCAATAAAACACGAGAGGAATATGATGCATGGGAAAACTTGACCAAAATTATTTATGCTGATAATTCAACGGTAACCAAAACCTATGATACCTCAAACAGCAACGTACTCAGGGAGGTGGACGAACTGGGTGTAATCAATGAATATGAATACAATGCGAATGGTAACCTGGTTAGAAAACTGGAGGCCGTGGACCTGCCTGAACAAAGAGTCACAACCTATACTTATGATGTTTACGGTAATCGGTTGGGTCGAATACATGTTGGTGATGCGATAACTGACGAAGTGACAATCAGTGCAACGTATGATTCCATGGGGAATATGATGACTCGAACGGAGGGTGAAGGAAATACTTGGCGGTACGCCTATGATGTAACGGGTAACGTGCTGGTTAAAACTACGCCATTGGATGATGCGTGGGTTTTTACTTATGATCCCGACGGAAATCTTTTATCAGAATCGAATCCTCAAAATGAAATCATACGATACAGTTATGATGGAGTAGGAAATCTAACGTTACACACGGACCCCCGGAATTATAAAACATCATATCAATATGATAATCAGGACAATCTGGTAATAATAACGGATCCACTCGGCGGAACTTTTAATCTGGAGTATGATAATGATTCCAGGCCAGTTTCTATGGTTGATGAAGAAAATAAAACGTTGGTATCCTATGTTTATGACTCAAAGAGCAGAATTGTTCAGTTAAAAGATGGTAGTGGCAATGAATTAAAAGTCGAATATCTGGAAACTGCGGCTGGGGATACTGAGCTGATTAGCAGAGTTATTGACTCGTCCTTAATTAAAAATCTGGAGTATGACTCAAGAAACAGAGTAGTGCGTGAAACTAAAGTGGTGTCGGAAAATACTTCATATGTAACAAGTTTCAAATATGATCCCAAGGGGCAAGTTACCAGTATTGTTGATCCATCAGGACTGGAGAGGACAATTTCTTATAATGCTTTCGGGAAAGAAGTCTCTCTTGTGGACAGGTTGGCCGGAAAGACAATTATTGCATATGATAGTAGAGATAACAGAATTTCCTTGACCAATGCGACAGGTAATGTCTATAAATTTGAGTATGACAGAAACAATAATTTGACATTAGATTCACGGCCATCTGGAAATTCTTTATCGTATGTATATGATGCAGCAGGAAGAATTTATTCCGAGGTTGATGCTGGTAATTATAAAACGGTATATCTGTACGACAGGTCTGACAGGATAGCTGGTTTTAGTGTGTATGCAACCGCATCCGATGCTGTTCCGCAAAAAATAGTCAGTTTTTCATATGATGCCTCGTCAAATATTACAGGCTATGACGACGGTGTTACGTCTGGAAGTTACACTTATGATGCAAATAATCGGAAGGAGCAGGCCAGTGTCAATTACGGCACTTTTACCAAAAGCGTAGCAAAGACCTTTTATTCTAACAGCCGCAAGAAAACCATAACTTTCCCGGATGATTCGACAGTTCGGTATACATATGATGATGGAAACCAGTTTAAGTCACTGCAAATTCCTGGTGCAGGAACTATTACTGTTAATAAATATTTGCTGGATATGCCGCTGGAAATCCTGTACCCGGGCGGCAGCAAGAGGGAAATTCAGTATGATGGCTTGTTGCGCCCAATTCAAATTACGGCCACGGATCCTGCCGAAAACATTTTCATGCAGCACCAATATGACTTCAATGAAGCGGGAAATATTACAAAAAAACAGACGAAACAGGGTTTGTATGCCTATTTGTATGATAAAGAAAACAGATTATTATCAGTCGATAACCCGGGCTTCGATGATGAAGCCTATTCTTATGACGCCATGGGTAACCGCCTGAGCGACTCTCGAAATGGTTCAAGCTGGATATATAACGCAGACAATCAACTTACCTCAATCGAAGGTCTGGAAACCTTTACTTATACGTCGGCGGGCGGTGTTAGCCGTCGTACCGCAGGCGGCCAGACAAGTACGATCAGTTATAATAGCGAAAGAAGAATGGCCTCCGTTGTGAATACAAATGGAAATGCAAATTATTATTATGATCCCTTTGGTCAGCGGCTATGGAAAGAAATAAATGGGCAACGCACTTACTATTTTTATACCGAGGAGGGTTTAAGTGCCGAGTTTGATAATACCGGGGCCGTAGTAAAACTGTATGGATATAAGCCGGATAGTTTATGGACATCAGACCCGCTTTTTCAAAAATCCAGTGGACAATATTATTACTATCAAAATGATGTCATTGGTACACCACAAAAACTCATCAACTCAAGTGGGAGTACGGTTTGGTCTGCAGATTACTATTCATTTGGACTGGCAAGTGTTTCAGCTACTTCAACGGTTCAAAATAATCTGAGATTCCCGGGCCAGTACTTCGATCAGGAAACCCGGAGCCACTATAACTGGAATCGTCATTATGACCCATCAACTGGCAGGTATTTTACGATTGATCCGCTGGGCCTTAATGGTGGTGTGAATACCTATCTGTATGCGAAAGCTAATCCTGTAACTTATATAGATGATACAGGTTTGTTTGTTGTGAATGGGATTGGTGCGGCAATCGGTGCCGCATGTGGAGCTCTGAACACACCAGGCAATCGTCTTTGTGGAGCTGTTGCGGGTGCTATTTCAGGTGCATTAGGTCCTTTGGCAGGTGCTATTGCGGGTGTTGCAGGTGGTCAAGCATGTCTGCCACCAAATAGTGATTGTGCTACCAGGGCTGGAAATGCTGCCGGTAATGCAGCAGCCAGTGCAGCGAGTAATGTAGCGGGCAATAGCAATAATAATAACGCAGATAACCTTCGTAATAGAGCAAATAGAGCTTCAAGGAATCAAAGATATAACGTTAGAAACAGGGTAGCTCTACAGCGGCATTATAACCGACAGGCCGCTCGAGCCGCGAGAAGAGGGGCTCGAGCGGGAGGAGCCGCAGGGTGCATTGTGGGATTTTTAGCAGGCTTGTTTTAATAAAATATGATAAAAGAATCCTACCTTTCGGCAATAATACTTACAATTATTTTTGCAGTTATTTCTGAGGGAACGACAGGTACTTTTTCTACAATTTGGGATTACACTTACTCGAATCTAGATAGTGAAACAGTGGGAGAAATTGTGAAATCGGAAGTCGATCTGGTAGGGAGGTTTGGAGGAGTAACTTATGATATTCGTTATTCCTATACCGTTAATGACAAAGAATATGTTGGATCTCAAGTTAGTTATGGATCAGATACAAATGCAGTTGAGACGCAAAAAAAATATCCATTAGGTCTGCAAGTCACGGTTTATTATGATTCGCTTAAACCGCAGTACTCGACTCTTGTGAAAACTACTTTGGGGTTGGATGTATATGGGCAAATTATTATTCTTGGCGTTGGTTTTTTCCTGATGGCTATGCTTTTCAAGCCATTAGACTATTAAATAGTAGTAAATCTGGCTCGTTATATGCAGTGTGACCCAATTAGGGGTTGGCCGGTGGAATTAACTCATATGTCTAAATTAGTGACATAGACTGAAAATCGTTATGAACTTGATAAGTGCTGGTGGAATACTTTCTGGCAAGAATGGTGATGGTATATTCTGACATGCAGAAACCCGGTATAAATATCCGTGATATACCCGTAGCGTTTGGGATTTAGATTTAAGTGTGCATCATATTTTCTTTTCTCCATGGCAAGGCGAAATGATGCGTAATAGTTGTTTTATTGCAAGGAATTTCAACGCGGCCATGGGGTAAACAGGGCGTGCAATTAGACCTGAATCTCAATCGCTACAGGTATATATGGGATTTAATCCCTTTGATTGGATGGCTGCTTTGGTGTTGGAATGGTTGATTATTTGATTATAAAAAATGAATAAAATGAACATAAAAAATATTTTTATGCTTTGGATGTTTAAGGGATATTTATGATGTATTTCCGTAATGTACTCGTTTACAGCTTTTGTCTGAGTGCCATGTTGTTTGGTTCAAGCATTGCTGTGGCTACCAATGACCCTGTCTGCGCTCGTGTAAAAATTGAAATACGCCAGGAATTGACCCTTGAGCGTCAGGCCTTTGACGCTAAAATGAAAATCACCAACACGCTTGATACTTTAAGTATCGATGACGTAAGCGTGGACGTTTCATTTGCTGATGAAGATGGCAACACAGTGCTCGCCTCCAGTGATCCCAACAACACTGATGCAAGTTTTTTTATTCGTATTGACTCCATAGATGGAATTTCAAATGTAAGTGGTACTGGCAGCGTTGCTCCGGCAACTGAAGCCGAAATTCATTGGCTGATTATTCCAGCACCGGGCGCGGCGGGAAATTTACCGGATGGTAAGGTTTTTTTCGTAGGGGCTACGTTAAGCTACACTGTGGGAGGGGTACCTGAAGAAGTTGTTGTAACACCAGATTTTATTACAGTAAAACCACTACCTCGTTTGACACTGGATTACTTTTTAACACAGGAAGTTATTGCTGATGACCCGCTAACCCTGGAAATTGAGCCCATTGAGCCTTATACCCTGGGTGTTCGTGTACAAAACAACGGGATTGCGACAGCACAAAACCTGAAGATTGATTCCGCACAGCCAGAAATTATTGAAAATGAACAGGGATTGCTGATTGATTTCCAGATCATTGGCAGTTTTATTGATGACCAGCCCGCAGCACCGACATTATTGATTGATTTTGGTGATATACCCGGAAACTCGGCACGTATGGGCCGATGGATTATGACGACCAGCCTGGCGGGCGAGTTTGTGGATTTTACGGCAACTTTTTCCCATGCAGATGAATTGGGCGGTGCATTAACATCGATACTGGATGCGACAAATGCCCATTTTTTATTGCGGGATGTCAGAGTTGATGAACCCGGGCGAGATACCGTTCGTGATTTTTTAGCCATTGATGGCGATGTGTTCCGTGTCTACGAGTCAGACAGCGTTGATACCGTCGTAACGGATCATTCGGCTTCTGCAAATTTCCCGTTGAATAATCAGAGCGGCACTGAAGTATTTCATACACTCACCATTCCTGTGACCAGCGGGTTTATGTATGTGAAGTTGACAGACCCCTATGGTGGCACCAAGGTGATGCGGGAAGTCGTTCGTTCAGATGGCAAACGTATTCCACTGGAAAATGCCTGGGCGTCCAAACACAAGAATCGTGATACCAATAGCTGGGAATATTACGTCAACTTCTTCGATTCCAATACTACTGGTACTTATACTGTGCACATGGGTGCAGAAGTCCTTGGCCCAATACCGCCAGCATTACAATATATTCCAAACAAAATTACTTACGAAGGCAATCAGACAGGGTTTCTCGTTGAAGCCAGTGATCCGAATGGTCAGACACCAATATTAACCGCAACCCCATTACCCGGCGGTGCCGTCTTTGTCGACAATGGCAATGGTTCCGCTACCTTTAACTGGACGCCAGCGGATGGTCAGGCAGGCACTTATTCTCTGACGTTTAATGCTTCGGATGGTACTTTATCCAGCTATCAAGCGATGACTATTCAGGTGAATCCGGCATGGGATACTGATGGTGACGGCATGGATGATGCCTGGGAGCTTCAGCACTTTGGCAATCTTGATCGTGATGGTACCGGCGATTTTGATGGCGATGGAATCTCTGATTTGCAGGAATTTCTGGATAATACTAATCCAGCAGTGGGTACAGGCCTGACCAGGCCCATCATTAGTACACCTTTATCCGGTACTGAGGTTGATACCTTACAACCCGAGCTTGTGCTCGAAAATAGCGTACATGCACCCACTGCCGTTGTAACCTACAATTGCGAAGTCTATTTGGATGAAGCGCTGACTACGTCTGTCACCAATGTAGATAATGTTGCTGAAACAGTGGATACAACGAGTTGTAATATATCCACCGATCTGGATGACAATACCTGGTATTACTGGCGTGCGCGCGCAACAGATGGTGATGTGTTCAGTCAGTGGGTCAATGGTGAGTTTTTTGTGAATACGGCCAATGATGCGCCTGATGCATTTAACACCAATTTGCCCCTGGATGGATCAATTACAGATACTGACCGGCCATTGCTTGAAATCATTAATGCTGTTGATGTTGATGGTGATGTCAAAACTTATGGGTTTGAGGTGTATTCTGATGCAGGCTTGACGACTCTTGTCACATCGACCACAACAATTAACGAAGGAATTGACGGGACGACATCGTGGTTATTGGCGGTTCCCTTGAGTGAAAATGGTACTTATTACTGGCGAGGAATCGTCACCGATGAAAACGGTGCGGTATCACACAGTAATGTGGCCAGCTTTACAATTAATACAACGGTTGAGGCACCAGGGCTCCCCGGTATTTCTTCACCATTCAACGGCCAGGAAGTGATATCAGCAGCGGTTGATCTTGTTATAATTAATGCAACAGATCCCGATAACCTTGATTTGGTATACCGATACGAAATTGATACGGTCAATAGTTTTGATAGTGCTGACCTTCAGACTTCAGCTGATATTGTTGAAGGAATAGATACAACATCGTGGGCGGTGACCGGTCTGATTGAAGATGCCACGTATTATTGGCGTGTAATGGCCTCGAATGGCACGGTGAATAGTGTTTGGGTCACATCGGCCTTTTTATATAACGCCGTTAATAGCGTGCCTGGTATTCCGATAATCAATAACCCGGATAACCTGGCCTGGGTTGAATCTCTTACCCCAACGTTATCTGTTAATCCGTCCGTCGATGTTGATGGCGACTCAATCAGTTATGAATTTGAATTGTATTTTGATTCTTCCATGATTACCCTGGCAGATTCTGTTGTTGTTTCAAACGGTTCCTGGTCAATCGATATACTGTTAGAGGATAACTCCTGGTCTTACTGGCGCGCGCGCGCGGTGGATGAACACGGTCTGGCCAGTGAGTGGACTGCTTTGTCGGCATTTTTTGTTAATAATAGCGGCACTGATGATCCACCTGTTATTGCGTTAGTTGCACCTGCTACCGATATTCCAGACGCAAGCCTGAGCCCGGTTGTTATCAGTTGGACGGACGATGATCCGGATAGTAATGCAAGTATTGCGTTGTATTATGATACAGATACAGCTGGCACAGACGGAATGTTGATTGTAGATGGTATTGAGGAGAATCTTGACGCGGCTAATGACAGCTATTCCTGGGATACATCAGCATTGGCACCCGGTACTTATTATATCTATGCAATCATTTCGGATGCATTATCGAGCAGTACCGTTTATTTATCGACCAGCATCACTGTGCCTGATGATACTCCGTCACCCGCAGGATGGATGGATGTGACATCTCAGATTTCGCTTAACCTGTCTAACCCGATTATTAGTCGTCGTTCTCCGAATGCACTGATGACACTTGAGATCAGTAACCCCGGAACTGAGGATTTTGCAGGTCCACTGCGAGTCGTGTTTACTGATTTGACGCCAGTAAATTTGGTGAGTTTGGCCGAAGCGGATGGTGTTACAGATGCAGGTGATCCATATATTGATTTAGCACCATATATCGCGGATGCATTTGAGGCTGGTGAATCAACAGGAACACTGTCACTAACCATACTGGGTGGTGGGCGGAATGTGTTTAACTTTCTACTGAAAGTTGAACACTTTCAGTAGAAATGGGTTGTTTTACGTAATGGCTGGTGGGTTTATAGACGTATTGTTATGGATGTTCATCGAATACAAAATTATTGGCTAATTATTTGCAGAGTTGCATTTATTATGCAAATTGTATGTAGTGCGAGCGTTGTCGCAGAAACGTTAACTAGCGATGACCGGAAAGGTAAAGACAGCTTTTCAGAGACTGTTGATCGAATTTATGATGAGACTCCTGGAGTGGTAAGAGAACAGCAAAGTTGTACAGCAGAGTCAGAAGATTTCGGTTTAAAAGATACCTCTGTAAGGAAATCAGATTTGGTGCTGTTGCCCAGGCTCAAAAAATGCAGGATTTCAGTCAATGCGGTTAGTAAAATAAATAACCCGGATATTGTGTTGATTGATGTACGTCATGCGCGTGAGTTCAGTAAATTTCATATAGTGAATGCTATCAATGTCCCGCTGCATTCTGTTAAAACCAAAAATTTTCTTAAAACACAGCATATTGTGTTAATAAACGAAGGTTATGACCATAATCCACTGGATATTGAATGCCATTATTTAATAGAGGCAGGTTTTTCAAAAGTTTCCGTTCTTGATGGTGGATTATTGGCATGGAATAATTTTTCTCCGTTGAAAGGTGATCCTTTAGAAATAAAAAAATTAAGCCAGTTATCACCCCGTAATTTTGAATCGATACGTGAGAACAGAAGCTGGGTGATTGTGTCCAGACTGCCTGTTAGTGAAGAGGATAAATTTTTCTTGTCTGGCGTTGAAGCGATTCAGTTTAAAGATGATAAAAGGGCATTTAGATCAGAATTTTACAAGTTGTTGGAAAGGATGGATGACCCGGATAAAAATGGCATCATTGTTGTGAATGATAGTGAAAAGGATAATGCCAGTATTGAAAGGGCGTTGCATAGTAGCGGCATTCCGAATGTATTTTATTTGGCAGGTGGTTTAAAAAGCTATAAACGTTATATGAATGATCGCAAGGCTGCACTGGCACGACTTGCAACCCCAAGGCGTATTAAGACATGCGGTGGTTAAATCAGCGGTACTTGGTGCTGGTTATTGGTTTTGCGGTTGTTTTTTTGCTGTTGGCTGTTCAATTTTGGCCCAGGTCTACACCACCACCGACTTACCCGGTTTCAAGAGTTTTGAAGTACAGTTTTACCATTACCAATCCCACAAGCCATTTTGTTGAGCACGCAAATTTTTGGGCTTTTACACCGATGCCAATTAGTGGTACACAGCGTCTGAATGGCGTGGATGTATCGATGCCCCACAAAACAGAAATTGACTCACTCGGAAACCAGAAATTAATTTTTACACTTGACAAGTTGCCTCCGTTTGGAACAAAAATAGTGACAGTTAAGGTCGTGTTGGATTTGACCGACACACCTAATAAAACAAATGAAGAGTCCCTTGTTTCTTATCTGACCCCAGAATTAAATGTTGAATCAGATGATCCGGAGATACTTTCTATCGCAGCCCGATTAAAAGGTGATAGCATTCACGATACGCTATTAAATAGCTACCGTTGGGTGAGAAGAACGGTCAAAGATGTCGGTTTTGTCAAAAAAGACCATGGTGCGTTGCAGACACTTAAGAGCCAGAAGGGTGATTGCACTGAATTCATGTATTTGTTTATGGCAGTTACACGGGCGAATGGCATTCCTGTGCGTGGTATGGCCGGTTATGTGAATAGCGAAAGCGTTATACTGAAGCCGATGGATTATCACAATTGGGCTGAAGTTTATATCGATGGGCGCTGGTGGGTCATTGATACCCTGAAGGGTATTTTTATGGAAAATGCGTCTGACTATGTTGCTACTCGCATTATTAGCAATGTTGGGAGCCATCAAAAAGAATCAACACAACAGTTTTTTTCTGCAAATAGTTCTGTTCATGTTCGAATGAATTGAACGTAAGTTTAGTGTGTAGCGTATCAGTCGAGTTAACTGTAAGGCGTGTTTGTGATAACAAATGGAAAGAAACGAAACAGGTTTTTTAACTCACGGCCTTGATATGGTTCAGCCCCCAACTGGATTCATACACCCATTTTTCGAAATCTTCCGCCGGGCATGGTCGGCACATGTGATATCCCTGCCCCAGGTTACAGCCCAGTTCGGCAAGTTTGTCCCAGACATCCTGACTTTCAATACCTTCGGCGACGACTTTCATGCCCATGTTATGGGCAAGATCGATGGTGGAGCGGACGATCACGGCATCGGATACATCATTCAGCATGTCGATCACAAAAGATTTGTCGATTTTTATTTCGTTCACCGGGAAACGTTTCAAATAGGCTAATGAAGAATAGCCGGTACCAAAATCATCCACCGATAAACGCACTCCCATGGCATTGAGCCGGGAGAGTGTGTTCAGTGCGCGATTGGCATCAGACATAATCGCGGTTTCGGTCAGTTCCAGCGTTAACCACTGTGGTTCTATTTTTGCTTTGGCGAGGGCGTGATGCACTGTGTCGATCAGGTCGATATCATTCAGGCTGTATGCCGAAAGGTTGACTGAAACACCGATGTTGATGTTATTTGCATGCCACGCGGCGCATTGTGTCAGAGCCTGTTCCAGTACCCATTCGGTCAAGGGTTGTATCAGACCGGTTTGCTCGGCAAGCGGGATAAATTTTTCAGGAGAGATAAAGCCATGCTCGTTATGCATCCAGCGGATCAGTGCTTCAGCACTGGTAATATGGCCGTGCTGGAGGTCGATTTTAGGTTGGTAATACAGTTCAAAATTTTTGCTTTCAACGGTTTGCCGCAATTCTGATTCCATCGTAAGCTCAAACAAATTGTCGCTATCCATGCTTTTGTTATAAAACACATAGCCCAGGCCTTCACGCTTGGCATGATACATTGCGACATCAGCATGTTGCATGAGCAGTGTGGCTTTATCACCATCACGCGGACAGCGGACCAGTCCAATACTGATGCCAACGGAAAGATTATGTCCTTCCACGGCAATAGGCTTGTTGAGCGCAGTGACAATTTTTTCCGCTACGATAGTGGCACCTTCATCATGATCAATGGCAGGGAGTAATGCGGCGAATTCGTCACCACCCAGGCGGGCAACGGTGTCTGATTCACGCAATATAGTTTGCAGGCGTTCGCCCACGGTTTTTAATAATTGGTCTCCGATATGATGGCCCAGGGTATCGTTAATGTTTTTGAACCGGTCAAGATCCATCATCATGAGGGAAAACTGCGCCTTATAACGTGATGCAGTCAGTGTGATTTGTTCAAGCCGGTCATAAAACAGGACACGATTGGGCATGCCGGTCAATGCATCGGTAAACGCCATATTTTCCAGGGTGCGATACAGAGTGCTGAGTTCGCCGCTCATGTTGTTGAAGTCAGTGGCCAGTTCGACAATTTCGTTATTGCCACTAACGACCACCTTTGTATCTAACTGGGACTTGTCTTTCTGTACCCGTCGCAGGTGGTTGGTCAAGGTGCTGAGAGGGCTCAATGCCGTGCGTTGTAACATGAACAAGGCGAGCAACGTCGTGCTCAGCATAACGATGACGGCAATGGAAAAAATGAAGTTACGGGTTGCAGAAAGTTGCTTTTGCAGTTCGGCGATATTGGATGCAAAGGTTAAATTAAAAAACTGCTGATTTTGGGGTGTGAACAGAGCATATTTTGCCAGTAAGATATTTTTGTTAAGTATCCCGGGCCAGTTTGCGGATTGGTAATGGATAGTGTTGTCTGGTCCGGTCAGCCTCAGTGGTGTACCCAGGCCGCTATCGGCTTTTGCAAAATTGGGGGTTGGGTCAACAATCATCTGCAAATAACCTTTGATTCGCAGACCACCAACCGGAACGAT
Organism: Gammaproteobacteria bacterium; assembly: GCA_013151355.1. Taxonomy (GTDB): domain Bacteria; phylum Pseudomonadota; class Gammaproteobacteria; order SZUA-152; family SZUA-152; genus SZUA-152. Next base: position 10,609 of record JAADIL010000113.1, on the reverse strand, counting down.
AGTAGCAAGCACGGGCTGCATTCCGATGCGACAGAGTTCCGAGTCCGGTTTCAGGCGTGCTGTCTTGCTGCGATTGGCAATTTTACCCAAGAGTTTGGTGCAGACAGGTTTGTTGGTCGGCAGTGTCGGGTCTCCCTCATTTGAGACAGCGATGAGTCTGAATTCTTTATCATAGGCGTACATTTTGATGAGTTTGACGCGACCGAGGGTGACGAAGGCACGATAAAAGTGCTCGTCCAGTTGAGGACTGATACGTGTAGAGTCTTTGCTGATAACAGCCTGATGAAAGTCGGTACTGGCTTGTGCATTGAGACCCAGTTCCACGCTGTCTTGTGCCAGATTTTTAATAATTTCGTGGATTTTAAGCTTTGCCAGCGCGATGAACGATTCACGTTGATTATCCAGCGCCAGTCGCTGATAGGCTTCTCCGGTGGCTGCGGCCAGCATCATGCCCAACAGCCCCATCACCAGGACGGTGAGCCCCAGACTGGCTCGCATGGATGGCTGAAATTTTCGCATGGTTAGTTTGGCATCTTTCCCGGATTGCCCAAAAAATGTTTTATTCCAGTACTTTATTCCTGTAAATAGGGGTAGCCTTTTTCCTGCCACTCCCCAAAGCCGCCACGGAACCAATAAATATTGGAATAACCGCAGCCAAGGGCAATTTTAATGGCTTTGGCACTGCGGGCACATTTCACACCATTGCAATAAAACAGACTGGCAGTATCTTTTTTACGGATAATTTTGGACAAGGAATCGCAGGTGGTGTCCACATCCGGCAGGCTGAATGCACTTTCAATAAAACCCTGGTTGCGATCTCCAGCAATACGGGAGTCGATAATGACCAGTTCGGGAATATTTTCCGCAAGAGCGATAAGTTCTTCGGCGTTGACTTTTATGGTGCCATCGATGGATTCCGGTGGAGCAACTGCCCATGCTTCGGCAAGGAACACAGTGCTTGCCAGAAGGGAACACAGTGAAATGGCGGTTTTTTTGGGGATGGCGCATAACATGTGTTGGCTCCTGCTGCCTGCGTTGTCTGGTGGACGCAACAAAATAAGGTTTTTGGCTGTGCAACAATGCTGTGGCACCACAGGGAGTAACGTCAAACAGGGGAAAAACTTTAGAGAATCAGGAAGATGGGTGGGCGTCAGAGGTAAGGAACGTGCACGTTCCAGGGAGTGAGTCTGGCCAGCGAGACCTGGCCAGACCCGCTGATATTTGCATCAGGAATGCGAATAGTACGATTTATACCAGTCAACAAAATTGGCTATGCCATTTTCTACGCTGGTATCGGGTTTGTAGTCGACATCGGCTACCAGGTCTTCCACGTTGGCGTAAGTGTCGGGTACATCGCCGGGTTGCAGGGGAAGCATGTTCATTTCCGCTTTTTTGCCGAGACAGTCTTCCAGTACTTTGATGTAGTGCATCAGCTCAACAGGCGCATTGTTGCCGATGTTGTAAAGGCGATAGGGGCTGTTAGCCGTGCCGGGATCAGGTTTGTCACCGGACCAGTCCGGGTCAGGCTGGGCGGTATGGTCCAGGGTGCGGATCACGCCCTCGACAATATCATCGACATAGGTGAAATCGCGGCGGTGCTTGCCGTAATTAAAGACATCAATGGGTTCACCGGCGAGGATTTTTTTGGTGAACAGGAACAGCGCCATGTCCGGGCGGCCCCAGGGACCGTAAACGGTGAAGAAACGCAGGCCGGTGGTGGGCAGATTGTAAAGGTGGCTGTAGGTGTGTGCCATCAGTTCGTTGGCTTTTTTGGTGGCGGCGTACATGCTCAGTGGGTGGTCCACATTGTTGTGGATGGAAAATGGCATGTTGGTATTGGCGCCATAGACCGAACTGCTGGAGGCGTACACCAGATGTTCGACCCCGTTGTAGCGGCAGCCTTCGAGGATATTCATGAATCCCACGATGTTGCTTTCCACGTAAGAGTGCGGGTTTTCCAGCGAGTAGCGGACACCGGCCTGTGCAGCCAGATTAACCACTTTGTTGGGTTTGTGTTTGGCGAACAGAGCCTCCATGGCAGGGCGGTCTTCGATGCTGATACGTGCTTCAGTGAAACCGGGGTGATCCTTGATTTTGGCCAGGCGAGCCTCTTTTAGCGAGACCTCGTAATAGTCGTTGAGATTGTCGATGCCAATGACTTCTTCGCCGCGTTCCAGCAGACGTTCAGCCAGTCGGTTGCCAATAAAACCGGCGGTGCCAGTGATGAGAACTTTCATGTTTGAGCCTTGTTATTATAAACGGTTATTACAAATTTTTGTGACAAGCTGGTTGTGACTGATTTTTAATCCGGATGCTTTTACAGCCGGTCGTCCACTTTATCGACGGGCAGGATGTGTTTGACGTCGAACAATACGCAATCATTTTTGCCCAGGGCACGAATGTCATCAGCAGACATGGCTTTGAACTGGTCGTGTGCCACAGCCAGAATAATGGCGTCGTATTTTCCTTTTGTCAGTGCAGGAACAGGGCGGATATTGTATTCGTGTTCCAGGTCATCGGGATTCACCCAGGGATCGTAAACATCCACGTTGGCGTGGTAGGTCTGCAATTCCGCAATGATATCAATGACACGGGTGTTTCGCAGATCCGGGCAATTTTCCTTAAAGGTAAAGCCCATCACCAGGATGTTGGCATCCACCACATGGATGCGGTTACGGGTCATGCGTTTCACCACGCGCTCGACGACGTGGCTGCCCATGCCGTCGTTGATGCGGCGACCGGCGAGGATCATCTCTGGCTGGTAGCCGATTTCCTGGGCTTTATGGGTGAGGTAATAGGGATCGACACCGATGCAATGTCCGCCCACCAGTCCGGGGCGGAAGGGCAGGAAATTCCATTTGGTGCCTGCGGCTTCCAGCACCTCAATGGTGTCGATATCCAGTTTGTGAAAGATCAGCGCCAGCTCGTTGATGAGGGCGATGTTGACATCCCGTTGCGTATTTTCAATGACCTTGGCCGCTTCCGCTACCTTGATAGAGCTGGCCTTGTGAGTGCCGGCCGTGATGATGCTGGCATATAAATCATCAATAAAATCAGCAGATTCGGGCGTTGACCCAGAAGTGACTTTAAGTATGGTGGTGACCCGGTGTTCTTTGTCACCGGGGTTGATGCGTTCTGGCGAATAGCCCGCAAAAAAGTCCTGGTTGAATTTCAGGCCGGATTCGGCTTCCAGTATGGGAACACACACTTCTTCGGTAGCACCAGGGTAAACGGTGGATTCATAGATCACCACATCATCCTTACCGAGCAGCTTGCCGATGGTATGGCTGGCACCGACCAATGGCGATAAGTCCGGGCGTTTGGCCGAGTCAATGGGTGTGGGAACGGTGACGATATAGACGTTGCAGTCTGTCAGGTCGTCCGGGTTGCCTGTGTAAGTGAGTTGGGTGGCGAGTTTGAGTTCATCGGCATCCACTTCCAGGGTGCTGTCTTTGCCGGCCTGTAGCTCGGCCACGCGTGGTGCGTTGATGTCCAGACCTTTGGTGGAGTAGTGTTTACCAAGTTCAACGGCCAGTGGCAAACCCACGTAGCCCAGACCGATGATACCAATGCGGGTGTCCTTCAAATCAAACATCTGCTCATCCTTATTTTATTATGCAAGATTACTGGCATTTACTGTTGCGTGATGCCGTTATGGTCGGCCAATGCAGTAATAATTGAAGCCGTCGGCCCGCAGACGTGCGGGATCGTACAGATTTCGGCCATCAAAAATAGTGGGCTGGCTGAGCCGGGTTTTGATTTGTTCAAAATCCGGACTACGGAAGGTGCTCCATTCGGTGACCACTACCAGGGCATCGGCATCTGTCAGGGCTGCTTCCGGAGAATCGACCAGGGTCAGATCAGCGTGTTCACCATAGATGCGTTTTGCCTCATCCATGGCTTCCGGGTCATAGGCCTGCACTCTGACGCCTGCTTCCCAGAGTCTTTCCATTAGTGCGCGCGACGGCGCAGCACGCATATCATCGGTGTTGGGTTTGAAGGCCAGCCCCCAGAGAGCGATGGTTTTGCCTGCCAGATCTCCTCCGAAATGCTGACTGATTTTGTTAAACATAATCTGTTTCTGGCGGAGGTTCACGGCTTCCACAGCGCTGAGCAATTCGGCTTTGTAGCCAATTTCGTTGGCTGCGCGTTCCAGTGCCTGCACGTCCTTGGGGAAACAGGAGCCACCATAACCACAACCGGGGTAGATGAAGTGGTACCCGATGCGCGGGTCGGAACCAATACCCAGACGCACATTTTCGATATCGGCCCCTAACAGATCGGCAAGGTTGGACAACTCGTTCATAAAGGTGATTTTGGTGGCCAGCATGGCGTTGGCGGCATATTTGGTGAGTTCTGCAGAGCGAATATCCATAGCCACCAGACGATCGTGATTACGATTAAACGGGGCGTAAAGTTCGCGCAGCAGCTCGGTAGTGCGGGGGTTGTCGGTACCGATGACGATACGGTCCGGCTTCATAAAATCATCCAGCGCGGCGCCTTCCTTGAGGAATTCGGGGTTGGAGACAACATCAAATTCCGTGTTGAGTCCGCGTTTGCCCAATACATCGTTGACGGTTTTGCTGACTTTGTCAGCAGTGCCCACAGGCACAGTCGATTTATCGACGATGACCCGGTAATCGGTCATGTGTTCGCCGATACTGTTCGCCGATACTGTTCGCTACGGCAAGGACATATTGCAAGTCAGCTGAGCCATCCTCATCCGGTGGGGTACCGACAGCGATGAACTGGAACAGGCCGTGGGCCACACCTTCTGCGGCATCGGTGGTGAATTGCAGGCGCCCGGATCCGACATTTTTGGCCACCATTTTATCCAGGCCGGGCTCGTAGATGGGGATTTCACCGTGCAACAACATATCAATTTTAGCCTGGTCGATATCGACGCAAAGCACATCATTACCGACCTCTGCCAGACAGGTACCTGTGACGAGGCCGACATAGCCTGAACCGTAAATTGTAACCTTCATGGACTGGAGGTTCTCCTGGAGTTTGATTATTTATTACCTGGATCCTGCAAGCACGATCACTTGCAGGATCCAGGTATTATACTGGCTTGTGCAAACGCATTAACAAATTTGCTGTGGGCGACAGTATCCGGAAAGACAAATTTCTCCCGGAATGTCAGTATCCCGGCATTTTCACCGCGAATTTTACATGAGTCGGGCGCATTATACGGTTGTAAATGTTTGAAAAACAGTACTTCTGGAATCATGTTGATGACGTGATATTGATAATGGTTACTTTTTCAGCGGCTGGTTTTGCTGGTTAGCGTTGAGGAAAATCACTAGAATGGCCACCTTGCGACATAATTCACTCTGGGGTTGTCAACGTGTTTTATGCATGGACCGGTTTTTGATGACATTTTTTGTGGTGTTATGCACGTTGGCCATAACCTGAAAATAAGGATGTAACTGAGCAAAGTGGTTAGAATTTTTCGACAATACATTCCCGTTCCTTTTCTGATATTGGGATTGGTAGAGTTTTTGCTGGTGATGTCCTCCGTCTATCTGGGCATGAAATTATGGGTTTTCCTTGGGAATTCCGATATCATCCAGACGGGTTTACCCCTTTGGCCAAAAGCCCTTGTCTTTGCTTCAATAGCGTTGCTGGCGCAAATTTCCATGGGGTTATACCAGCGGCGTTTCCGTTTTGTTCTGGCTGGCATGATATTGCGTATTGGTATCAGCCTTGCAACAACCGCAGTTACCCTGACTTTGTTGTACTACATTATACCAGACCTGTTCCTGGACCAGGGTGTGTTGGCGTTCAGTTTTTTGGTGGCGGCATTGTTGATTGTGCTCACAAGAATCCTGTTTATACGTTCGCTGAATCAGGATCAACTTAAACGGCGGGTTCTGGTATTGGGTGCGGGCGAAAATGCGGCCCAGATTTCACGACAACTCCGGCGCAAGGCTGATCAGCAGGGGTTTGTTATTGTTGGCCATGTTCATGTGCGTGGCGAGCACGATGTGGTGGATGAGTCCCTGGTGATTCGGCCGGATGTGACGCTGTTGACACTGACCAAAGAGCTGAATATTGATGAAGTCGTGGTTGCCGTTGGGGAAAGACGGCGCAAGAGTTTTCCGGTACATGATTTGCTCGATTGTAAATTAAGTGGCATTGATGTTATCGACTTGCTTGGCTTTTTTGAACGTGAAACGGGAAAACTCAAGCTGGATATATTAAACCCGAGCTGGATGATTTTTTCTGATGGTTTTAATCAGAGCAGAAGTTTGAATGCGCAAAAACGTGTTTTCGATATTATTGTGAGTTTGCTGCTTTTGGGGATAGCATGGCCCCTTATGTTGCTGGTGGCGGCTGCCATAAAAATGGAAGGTTGGGGACGAGGCTCTGTTTTTTATCGTCAGATACGTGTTGGACAGCATTGGCAGTTATTCAATGTTTATAAATTCAGAAGCATGCGTGAAGATGCAGAAGAAGGTGGCAAGGCCCAATGGGCAAAGAAAAATGATGACCGGGTCACGCGAGTTGGAGAATTTATTCGCAAAACACGGCTCGATGAATTGCCGCAAATTTTTAATGTGTTAAAGGGAAATATGAGTTTTGTGGGACCGCGTCCGGAGCGGCCAGAATTTGTCACGCAATTATCCGAGCAGATTCCTTATTTTGCGGAACGGCATCGCGTAAAACCCGGCATCACCGGCTGGGCGCAAATTTGTTACCCTTATGGTGCTTCAGAAAAAGATTCGCTGGAAAAATTACAGTTTGACCTGTATTACATCAAAAACTACAGCCTGTTTCTCGATCTGGTGATTATTTTGCAAACAGCTCATTCAGTCATTGCCGGGAAGGGGGGGCGATGAATTCCATTCCCAAGGAACGTGCACGTAATAACTTTCCTGTTTGGCATCCCGGCTTCAGCCCGTCTTCGTCCGTTCTTCAATTACAAAAGCTCGAAACAGAACGACTATTCCTGCACTTTTTCCTGTACTTTTGTTCAATCAGAACGAACGAATACGCACCAAATCCGGACGCCAAACAGGGAAGTTATTACGTACACGTTTCTGAAAAGGTGTGTCGGGATATTTACCGGTGACAGGAGTCGCTACCTTTGGTTACGTAGTAGCGACGTTTGCGTTTTTTGTGTTGTCAGCTATATTGGCGATATCCTGGCGAGGTCGGCAGGAAGGTGCAGTATTGTTGCTGGCATCCGTATTCAGTACTATTTGGGCTGGTGTCGCCGCATATCAGGTTTCGTCGGGGTATTTCACTTCGGTTTACATGATGGTGGCGGAAGTATTGCGAGATGTAGGCTGGCTGGGCTTTCTCTTGCTGATAATGCTGAAATCCCGACAAAAGACCATGGTGCGTTCGTTGTTGTGGGTTGTCGGCATTCTGGCACTCATAATAATACTGATGCTGGGTTATGTCATTGCAGGTGGGCAGGTGATTCCTGCCGGGGTGGGTTTTAACGTACAAATTTTTGTTTTTCTTGCATTGACCGTAGTGGGTCTGGTTCTGGTCGAACAAATTTTTCGAAATGCTTCCCAGGATGCGCGCTGGTTTGTTAAATATCTTTGCCTAGGGTTGGGAAGCCTTTTTGCCTATGATTTTTATTTATATTCGGATGCATTGCTACTAAAAAATATTAATGAAAATATTTTGGGAGCAAGGGGTTATATCAATGCCATTGTAATGCCGTTGATCGCTGTTTCCGCAGCACGAAACCCACAGTGGTCGCTGGATGTGTTTGTCTCGCGCAGTTTTGTATTTCGTTCTTCTGCGCTTATGGTGAGTGGATTATATCTGCTTGCCATGGCCTCGGGTGGATATTACATCAAACATGTTGGTGGTGATTGGGGTGCTCTTGGGCAGTTTGTGTTTTTCTTTGGTGCAGTACTTGTTCTTTTGGTCGTATTGTTTTCAGGGCAGGTGCGAGCACGTTTACGGGTGTTTTTAAATAAACACTTTTTTAATTATCGTTATGATTATCGCGAAGAATGGTTGCGTGTTATTCAAAGTTTGTCTGAAGCACAACTTGATTCGAGCCTGAAAACCACGGTGGTTTCTGTTATGGCAAAGATCGTGGAAAGTCCTGGCGGGATGTTGTGGGTACAACAGGATGGTGGAAACTATCAGGTCGAAGCTGGTTGGAATATGCCCGACGAAGTGCCCTTTCGGAAAAATGATAATGCTGCGTTATTGGCTTTTCTTTCAGAACGAAAATGGGTCATTGATCTTGATGAGCTGAGTGAAAAACCAGAGTCTTATAAAGGGTTGGAATTACCTTCGTGGTTATCACAACTACATGAAGCCTGGTTGATTGTACCGCTTTTTATGGGTTCAGAAGTTGCGTTATCAGCCTCGGGAGGCGGAACGCCTTCCTCGGTTATTATGGGATTTCTGGTATTGCGGCGCCCGCGAGCGAAAATAAAAATTAACTGGGAAGTTCGCGATTTATTGTTAACAACAGGGAGGCAATGCGCCGGATATTTGGCCTTGTTGAAAGCCAACGAAGATCTTGTGGATGCACGACAATTTGAGGCATTTAACCGTTTGTCTGCGTATGTGGTGCATGATTTGAAAAATCTGGTTGCACAATTGTCTTTAATAGTGACTAATGCTGAACGTCATAAAGGAAATCCGGATTTTATTAATGATGCCTTTACTACTGTGGAAAACACGGTTAGTAAAATGAACTATATGCTGGCCCAGTTACGTAAAGGGCGTGTACAAAGTGACGATAATAATAAAATTGAACTGAATTCAGTTTTGGCGAAGGTTGTCAGGCATCATTCAAAAGAACTGCCAGTTCCCGAGTTTATATCGACAGAAAAACACATGGAAATAATTGCCAATGAAAATCGTTTTTCTGCGGTAATAGGACATTTAATCCAGAATGCACAAGAAGCGACTCACGCGGATGGTTTTGTCCAGTTGAGAATTTGTCGTGAAGGTGCTCATGCACTTTTGCTGATAAAAGATAACGGCTGTGGCATGGACAAGACATTTTTGCGTGAACGGCTATTCAAACCCTTCGATACGACAAAGGGGAATGCTGGAATGGGTATTGGCGTCTATGAAAGCCGGGATTTTATTGGTGGTCTCGACGGGCAGCTGGATGTCCATAGCGAGAAAGGAAAAGGAACAACATTTTTTATTCGCCTGAAGCTTGCAAACAATACAGAATAAATTTCAGATGAATCATTACTTCAGCAGTTGAGTCAATAAATATGGGGAAAGTTAAAAAATTACGACCACTACTTGTTATTGAAGATGATCCTGGGCTACAAAAACAACTACAATGGTGTTTTGACAAGTTTGACGTTACTGTCGCCGGTGATAAAAGCTCTGCTCTGGAAGCGCTTGATCTGTTCTCGCCAGTTGTGGTTACACTGGATCTTGGGTTGCCGCCTGACCCTGCAAATGCTTCGGAAGGTTTGTCGACATTGCAGGCGATTTTAAACAAGGCGCCGCATACCAAGGTAATTGTGGTAACGGGTAACGATGATCGTGAAAATGCAGTGCGTTCTGTTGCTATGGGTGCTTACGATTTTTACGAAAAACCGATTGACCCGGAAATTCTTTCACTCATTATTGAGCGAGCATATGCACTCTATGAGCTTGAAGCCGAAAACCGACAATTACTTCAACAAACGTCATCGCCACTGGACGGTGTTATTGCTTCAAGTCCACAAATGCTGAAATTGTGTCGCATGATAGAAAAAGTGGCGCCAACAAATGCGTCAACACTGCTGCTGGGTGAAAGCGGTACGGGCAAGGAAGTGTTTGCCAAAGCTTTGCACAAACTCAGTGCCAGAAAAAACAAGAAATTTGTTGCGGTTAACAGTGCCGCGATTCCGGAAACTTTATTGGAAAGTGAATTATTTGGCTATGAAAAAGGTGCTTTTACTGGTGCCAACAAAACGACACCAGGAAGAATTGAATTAGCGGAAGGAGGAACTTTTTTTATTGATGAAGTAGGCGATTTACCGCAATCATTACAGGCCAAATTATTGCGTTTTTTACAGGAACGGGTCGTCGAACATCTGGGTGGACGGAAAGAAATTCCGGTAGATGTACGTATAATTTGTGCAACACATCAGGATTTGCCAGCGCTTATTGAAGCAGGAAAATTTCGTGAAGATTTATACTATCGTATTAGTGAAATAAATATTTCAATTCCACCATTGCGCGAACGTAATGGTGATAAATTAATGCTGGCACGCACCTTTATGAACAAATTTGCCAGGGAAAATTCACGGTCTTTACGAGGGTTTACGGAAGAAGCTATTTCTGCAATAGAAAATCATACGTGGCCTGGTAATGTCAGGGAGCTGGAAAATAAAGTAAAACGTGCTGTGATTATGGCCGATGATGGGCGCATAGGCATCGATGATCTGGAATTAAATAATGCGGAGCAGGAATCTGCGATACTGCTAACTTTGCGGGAAGTGCGTGCAAATGCGGAGCGAAAAGCATTGCAACGAGCCTTAAGTCTTACAAACAATAATCTGGCTCAAGCTGCTGAAGCGCTAAATATCAGCAGACCCACTTTATATGACTTGTTGAGCAAGCATGGTCTGAAATAACCGGATCAACAAATTGTATTTGATTTGACTCCGGA
>JAADIL010000180.1:5458-30919 GCA_013151355.1 Gammaproteobacteria bacterium | reverse complement strand
AGCAAACTGCCGCCACAGCCCAGGGTTTCATCGTCCGGGTGAGGAGCGACCACCAATACCGTGTTTGTTTTTGCTGTCATAAATAATGACCTTCTTGCGGCAGTGTCCGGAAATCGTGTTCCAGCAGTTTGATGGCTGCCTCGCCACACTTGACGGTAATGAAATTTCCGTCCACAGATAATACTTTTCCCGGTTCCAGGTTGACACTGTCGGTATGCACAGGACAGGCGCGCCAGAGGGTGACAGTATGTCCATTGTGTTCACACTGTGCCCCGGGATAGGGACGCGCAAGGGCGCGAATCAGGTTGTGGATAGTGTGTGCCGACATACGCCAGTCAATGCGGCCATCGGCTGTGCTGCGTTTGCGCCAATAGTTGGTGGCAGAGTGATTCTGCGGGGTACGCTGGATAGTGTTGGCCGCCAGCGCGCTGATCAGTATTGTCAGTTGGCTTCGGGCGATGTTCATGAGCTTGTGGTACAGGTCGCCGGCGTTATCGTTCGGTGCAATGTTGACGGTTTGCTGACTGAGTATGTCGCCGGAGTCTGCGCTTTCATTCATGAGAAAAAAAGTGGATGCGGTGTCTTTCAGGCCCAACGCCAGTGCCCAGATAATGGGATGACGGCCGCGATTTTGTGGCAGTGCTGCCGGGTGATAACCCATCACGCCCAGGGGTGGAATGGCCAGTATTTCGGCAGGCAACAGGTGTGACCAGCCAAAACAAAAAATGACATCGGGCCGGTGTTCGCGCAACCAGATGGTCATTTCGGTGATATCGTTACCCGTGAATACAGGACATGCGGCCTGTTGCGCCAGGGGGCGCAGATCCCGAAAATCAGCATTGATGGTGGAATCCGTGCGAGTCACCAGCCCCACCAGTTCGGCGTCGGGATGATCCAGCAGCACTTCCAGCAGGGCCGCGCTGAATTCGACACAACCGATGAAGGCAATCCTCATGGTTTTTCACCTGCTGGCAGATCGTAAAAGTGTTTTTGCAGAATGTTGTCCAGTGGCGTATCACGCAGAATGTTGACAATGCGTGTGGAAGCGCCCGATGTGCCATAAGGCGTTTGTTTTTTTGCGGCCCGTTGTTGGTGTTCAGGAGTCAGCGCTTGTGTGATGGCTGTGTGGATGGCCGCAGCCTGTGACGCACAATCGATGATGGCCGGAGCACGCAGTCGACGGCGTTGGCGATCACCAATATTGACCACCGCTTTACCTGCTGCGGGTGCTTCAATGATGCCACTGGAGGAATTGCCGATAACGACATCCACTTGCGACAACAGGCTCAGGTAACGTTGCTGGCCCAGGGATTCGTGGTAGCAATAGTGTGCAGAATGAGTACTGGCATGTTGTGCCAGCAATGTGGAAATTGCGCGTCCGTCAGGGTCGGCGTTGGATCCGGTGATAATGACGTGGGCTTCGGGGAAGGTCGCCAGTGCCTCCAGTAGTGGCGTCACTTGTTGCATGGCATTGGTCGTGCTGAGCGTTTCCGGGTGCAGCGTTACCAGGAAATTTTGTGTACCCAACCGGAAATCGATGGAGGCTTCCAGAGCGGTGCGATCGAGCCGCTCAGTGCGGGCCAGCGAATCAAAACTGGCGGCCCCCACGATATGCACGGTGTGCGGTTGTTCGCCCATCTGTATGACACGATGGGCATAGGCCTCGGCGGCAACGCAGTGGATGTGTGACATCTTGGTGATGGCGTGGCGTACCGCCTCGTCAATGAGACCTTCGGTGCTTTCGCCACCGTGGATGTGTGCAATGGGAATGCGTTGCAACATGGCGGCCTGGGTGGCTGCGAGAATTTCGTAGCGGTCACCCAGCACCAGCAACAGGTCGGGTTGCAAGTGGTACAGAGCCTCGGCGAAGCCGCTCACTGCCCGGCCCAGTGCCTGGCCGATGGAGAGACTGTTGTCGGTCTCCAGATTCATATCTACGCGTGCGGCGATGGGTAAGCCATCGGCCTCAATGTGCTGGACAGTCAGGCCGAAGGCCGGTGACAAGTGCGTGCCGGTAACGGCTAATTGTAATGCCAGTGCCGGATCATCGATGATCTCACGCAGGGTCCAGTAAAGCAGACCGTATTCGGCACGAGAGCCGGTAACAACGCAAATGCGGCGGGTCATGTTGCCACCTTTGCGAGCTGAGCCGAGCTGGGCAGGCAGACTCCGCGAGCAAACAATGCTTCGGTTTGTGGCAGTGACATATGCGGTGCATCCGCAAACATGGGGAGCTGGTGTAACGGAGTCCAAAAAGGCCGCAGCAGTATTTTTGCAGCATGGGCTGCCGTTAATAAACGGTCACGCTCCTGGGCATTGGGTAACAGCAGCAGGTTAAGCCAGTGATTACTGCGGCAGTTGGCAGGTTCAGTTTGCAGTTGCACGTCGGTTAATTCAACGAAGGCTTCGGCGTATTGCCTGGCCAGATCACGTTTTTGCATGAGCCGTTTGGGCAATTGCGCTAACTGGGCACAACCGAGGGCAGCATTGAGATTGGGCAGGCGATAGTTGTAACCCGTGGCATCGTGTTCGAGTGCCCAGGGGTGTGATTGTTTTGCAGTGGTGGTGATATGTTTGGCTTGCCGGGCAAGCTCAGGGTCACTTGTCAGCACTGCGCCGCCACCACCGCTGGTGATGATTTTATTGCCGTTGAAACTCAACGCAGCGAGATGTCCCCAACTGCCCGTGTGACGATCATCTCGCCATGACCCTAACGATTCGGCAGCATCTTCGATGAGGGTGAGCCGGTAATGTTGGGCGATTTCTGCCAGTTCATTCATGCGTGCCGGATGACCGAGTACATGTACGACCATCAGAGCACGAATGGGTCGGTCGGTGTGACGGTTGTAACAGGTGCCCGCGCGTAACTCGGTAATATCCTGCAGATAGTCGGCCAGGCGTTGTGGATCAATGCCCAGGGTTTCTGTTTCGCAGTCGGTAAAATGAGGAATCGCATTTTGATAAATGACAGGATTGGCGCTGCCAACAAAAGTGAGTGATGGCAGCAAGACTTCATCACCAGCGGTGACGTTTGCGAGCACCAGGCAGGTATGCAGTGCGGCGGTACCATTGATGGTGGCAGTGGCGTGAGGGATGCCGGTGTAAGCAGTGAGTTCCTGTTCAAAACGATCCACGTACTGGCCGACGGAAGAGACCCAGCCGCTGTCCAGACAGTCTGTGACGAGTGCTTTTTCACTGCTACCCAGTTCGGGTTCGTGCAGGCCGAGAGGACGCTGCGAGGGTAGCAGGTCATGCAGAATGGCGAGAATGGATTCCGTCAGCGCCATCAGACAGTGTAGATGCCATGTTTGTAACGCGCCAGGTTGGCCGGGTCAGTGAACCACCGGGCCGTTTCAGCCAACGCACGTTTGAAGCCTTCATGCTGCGCAAATTCAGGGGACCAGTCGAGCAGCTCACGCGCTTTGCTGTTATCGGCCCACAGGCGTTCCACTTCGCTTTTGTCCGGGCGCAGGCGTTGCTCGTCGGTTTCAGTTTCAATGTCGACATTCATCGCTTCAGCGATGAGTTGCACGGTATTACCGATGCTGATTTCGTAATTACTGCCCAGGTTGATTTCTTCGCCCAAAACATTGTCCGATTCGGCCATGGCAATGAAACCGTTGATAGTGTCTTTGATGTAATTGAAATCCCGCGTGGGATGCAATGCACCCAGTTTGAGTGTGCGCTCGCCATTGGCGATCTGGGTGATCACCGTGGGAATGATCGCTCGCGCTGACTGGCGCGGGCCGAAGGTGTTGAAGGGACGGGCAATGGTGATGGGCGTTTCGAAGGAACGATAAAACGACAGGGCAATCTGGTCAGCGCCAATCTTGCTGGCCGAGTAGGGTGACTGACCTTGCAGAGGATGTTTTTCGTCGATGGGCACGTAGTGTGCCGTACCATAAACTTCGCTGGTAGAAGTATGCACGATTTTTTCTAACTGCAAATCGCGAGCTGCTTGCACGATGTTGAGTGTGCCCTTGATATTGGTGTCGACATAGGCACCCGGTGAATGATAGGAATAAGGGATGCCGATGAGTGCGGCGAGATGCAATACTGCATCGCAGCCTTGCATGGCGGTGCGTACACCATATGGGTCGCGAATGTCACCGGAAAAAATATCCAGTTCACTTTTGATTTCGTCGGGTGATTCATCCAGCCAGCCCCAGTGGCCGAATGAATTGTAAAATACGAAGGCGCGCACATCAGCGCCACGTCGCACAAGTTCTTCAACAAGGTGCGAACCAATAAAACCATCAGCACCAGTGACAAGAATTTTTTTATTTTCAAGATTCATGGTTACGGCTCATTCACCGGTGGCCTGCATTTTGTTCAAAGATGCCAGCATGGTTTTGGCGGTCTGATTTTGAGGGTCTTTATCGAGAATATAGTTCATTGTCATGGCTACGCCATCTGCTGAACCACATTGCTCATACAGCTTGCCCAGTTTCATCATGGTGTTCAGGTCATCGGGGTTGGCGAGTAAATAATCAGTATAGGTTTCAACAGAGGCATCGATATTGCCAGTAACCTGTAGCAAGTCAGCATACATGGGGCTGTAGGTTGTGCTTTCTTCGGACAGTTTTTTAAGCACTTCAAGTGTGGCAAAGGAGTTTTCCTGCCGGGCATGAAGTTCAAACAGTCGCATGAGCGCATCAATATATGCGGGACCGCCTGTAATATTTTGATAGGCATCAATGGCTGTTTTCGGATCATCATCAAGCTCGGCAAGGTAGCCTTGCACAAGGGGAATGAAATGTGCGGCCTCATTTTTATCATGATGTGCTTGCAGACCGGCGAGCAGGCGCACGAGCCCGTCATGTTCTTCAATCAGGAAATATTCACGGGCTTTGCTGGCGGTGCCATCCAGGTCGATGCCTTGTTCAATGCGGCTGATGTATTGTCGGCCAAGTTCTTCCACGCTGGCATCAAAGGTATCCTGGAATTCACGCAGCTTTTGTTGTTGTGCACCAGGTAGCCGGTTGACGACATCTGCATGTTGTTGTGCCCACTGGATGGCGCGTCCGGGTTGCCGGTCATGTTTCCATTGTTTGAGCAGGCATTTCAGGTTGGGTTGTGATTTCTCTTCTTCCAGCCGGGCCACAGTGCGGGCGCGGGCCCGGTGCAAAATGTCGATGAGTTCACGACTGGTATCGACAAGCGCCTGATGGTAAAGCCTGCAACTTTCTTCAAGATCTTCCGCGTAACGATCATCATCGAGACGGAGGATGGGCGTAAAACGGTTTATTCCAAAATATCGAATAAATCTGGTGGTGTCGGCATATTTTTTGTTCAGTTGATCTTCGATACATTCCACTTTTTCCTTATTGTGGGAACCAGCCCCGGGTTCGCTTTTGGAAAACAGCTTGCGATTATAATTGAGCGCTTTGCCAGATAATGCTCTGATGGCTTTCAGTTCGGTCAATACACGATCCACTTCTCCTCGCACTTCGTTGTAGAGCCGGGTTTGGCTTTTGCTGTCCGTGCGGGGTACGTTGCGAACCAGTATTTCATGTGCTGGCGTTTCCATGGGTTTGATCTGAATCTCGTTCACCGGAATGTGTTCTACATGAGGCAGGCGCATTGCACCAGGTGCAGGGTTAATGATTCGGCATCCCTGGGTGGTGGCATTTCGGGCGACTTCATCCAGAGGTTCGGCAGATTGTATAAAGGTATGCATGGTATCCGCCATCATGCCGCTGTTGGTTTCGACCTGTTGGTCGCCGAGCTGGAGCATGGGACCGATGTTGTGCTCTGCTGAACCGCTGGCATGTGTGTAACCTTGCTGATTGAAACAAAAATCCACTCCACCGAGAATGATTTGTGAGGCACCAAGTTCGACCGCAAGCGCTAATGCATTATTGGTAACGGTTGTGCCGATGCTGGGTGCCAGATTTTGTGGTTCATGAAGGGTGGGCCATGGATAGCGGGAACTGGTGAATACTTTTTGTCCTCCCCAACTGGATAACAAATTGGGGTTCAGGTGAAATTCGTTAACGAGTAATGTGCTGTCCTGAAATGCGAGCATATCCTGGCAAACATTCAAATTGATGGGGTGAGGGTCGATGGATACGATAATGTCGGGCTGAATATTGGTTGTCAGCAGTGCATAGCTGATACGGGATACTGCGATGACCAACAAATTTTTACGATGTTGTTGCACCCAGGGCAGTAATTCATCCAGAGATGGACCACCCGCTAACACAACAGCCGTTTTGTCGCTGAAAGTATTTTTCAAACACATTGCCGGAATTTGATTTTCTGCGAGGTTTTCAATTTGACAAAGAGTGAAACGGCGGCCATCACGAAAATTTGCCTGCTGCCAGGTGAAAGTATCAAATTCTTTTTTGAATTTACGCCAAAATGGCTGGTAGGTATCGTAGTGGCCATGAACCACTCCCAGCGAGCGGAGGGGGATTAACCGGTCCAGAGCAGCGTATTTCTTTGCTCCCATTTCTTCGGCCTGAGCCAACCAGTTTTTTTCACTGGTGACGGCTAATTCTACATGACCCCCTGCCAACTGAGGCTCAAAGTCTTCCAGTAATGCCAGAATCTCGGGCAATTCTACAAAAAGATACCGACTGCCCTTTGGAATGCCATGAGTTTTTATATATTGGTACAGCAGGCCACTGTCAGTACCGGCAATGATATGAAAGGTATTTTCTTCAAATAAAGAATCGCCAAGATAGTTGCGAAATACGGTACTGGCATCGGTTTTCTGAAAGGCATGTCGATTAATGCCGAATAAATAATGTTCACCGAATGCATTGCTGATAACGCCATCTATGCCGGTTTGCTGTGATATGTCGCTCAAGAGGCGATCCCCTGTGTCGGTTTTATGGCGTTTTGGTCGATTATTTATATTTAGTCAGCAAATTGTGTGCCATCTGAAGGAGTTATTACGCCTGGGCCCGTCCCTTTTCAGTGTAGTCGTTGTTTATACCCCGATAGATAACCCGTTTTAATTAAAGCATCCTGATGAAGGTCCGACATAGTGCGCGGGAGCGGTAAATATTTCCAGATTGAGGAGATATATCCGCTGAATATAAAGCACCCTTTGTCCTGCCCGCATCAGTCGTGCCAGCAAGGGGGATAGCACAGGAGTAGCAAAATGGCTGCCAGTATTATCAATACCAATATTATGTCTTTGAATGCCCAGAAGAACCTGAACAAAAATTCCTTGAGTCTGGCAACGTCCATTGAACGTTTGTCTTCCGGTTTGCGTGTTAACGTGCGCGTGACGATGCTGCCGGTTTGGCGGTTGGTATGGCTCTGGAGTCAACCGTTCGTGGGCTCAGCGTACAAATCCGCAATGCAGCAGACAATATTTCTACTGCACAAACACTGGATGGTGAAGCCGCTGTCATTACCGATGTATTACAGCGAATGAACGAACTGGCAGTTCAGGCCCAAGGGACGAATGGTATTAACCAGGCTTCAAAAATTCAAGTGGAATACAGTGCGTTAAATGCCTTCCAGGCTGCATTTGCAGCGGGCACAATAATTGCCGGCGATCTTGTGGGAACGGGGAGTGCCGCAAATGCCGCAGGTAATATTGCAACATCTCTTGGTGCCCTTGCAGGTACGCGTGCCGGTTACGGTGCAACCATCGCAACGGCTGAATTTACCATTCAGAACTTTGAAACGGCCCGTGAAAATAATGCGGCTGCTCGTAGCCGAATTATGGATGCGGACTTCGCAATGGAAACAGCAAACCTGGCGCGTGGCCAGATTTTGGTACAGGCCGGTACTGCGATGGTGGCTCAGGCCAACTCGATTCCGCAAAATGTATTATCTCTTTTAAGATAAAAAACGAGAGTGGTAAATATCTCTGATCTGGATCAATGAGATATATCCGCTGAATGAAAGTGTCCCTGAACCTGGCCCGCAATAGTCGCGTCATCAGGGTATACAAAAGGAGTTAGGAAAATGGCTGCAAGTATTATTAATACAAATATTATGTCTTTAAACGCCCAGAAGAACTTGAATAAAAATTCTCTGAGCCTGGCAACCTCCATAGAGCGTTTGTCTTCTGGCTTGCGTGTGAAGTGCGCGTGACGATGCTGCCGGTTTGGCGGTTGGTATGGCTCTGGAGTCAACCGTTCGTGGGCTCAGCGTACAAATCCGCAATGCAGCAGATAATATTTCTGCTGCACAAACACTGGATGGTGAAGCCGCTGTCATTACCGATGTATTACAACGAATGAATGAACTGGCTGTACAGGCACAAGGGACAAATGGTTCTGCCCAGGCATCAAAAATTCAGGTCGAATATGCTGCGCTGGATACCTTTCAGGCTGGCTTTGCATCAGGTGCTGCGATCGGTGGCAGTCTTGGTACGAGTGCTGCGGGTCTCGCATCTTCTATTGCTACGGCTTTGGGTGATCTCGCTGGTACGCGCGCAGGTTATGGTGCCACCATCGCAACGGCTGAATTTACCATTCAAAACTTTGAAACGGCCCGTGAGAATAATGCGGCTGCCCGTAGCCGGATTATGGATGCGGACTTCGCAATGGAAACAGCGAACCTGGCCCGTGGCCAGATTTTGGTACAGGCCGGTACGGCGATGGTAGCTCAGGCCAACTCGATCCCGCAAAACGTGTTGTCTCTTTTGAGATAAAAAATGAGAGCGGTAAATATTTCAAAATCGATGAAATATATCTGCTGAATACAAAAAGTACCCCTGATTTCGGCCCGCAATAGTCGCGCCGAAGGGGCACAAAAAAGGAGTTAGGAAAATGGCTGCAAGCATTATTAACACAAACATCATGTCGTTGAATGCCCAGAAGAATTTGAATAAAAATTCGTTGAGCCTGGCGACATCAATCGAACGCCTGTCTTCCGGTTTGCGTGTGAACAGTGCGCGTGATGATGCTGCCGGCCTCGCGGTCGGCATGGCTCTGGAATCAACGGTGCGCTCGCTTAGTGTGCAAATTCGTAACGCGGCGGATAATATTTCTACGGCGCAAACACTGGATGGCGAAGCTGCGGTGATCACCGATGTGCTGCAACGCATGAATGAACTGTCGGTGCAGGCACAGGGCACGAACGGTGCGGCTCAAATTTCGAAAATTCAAGTGGAATATGATGCATTGAATACCTATCAAGGTTCTTTCGGAGCGGTTTCAACGATTGCTGGTGCCCTTGGAGCTACATCTGAAGGCAATATTGCCACAGCTTTAGGTGCTCTCGCAGGTACACGCGCCGGTTACGGCGCCACCATTGCAACGTCTGAATTCACCATTCAGAACTTTGAAACAGCTCGTGAAAACAATGCGGCTGCCCGTAGCCGGATTATGGATGCGGACTTCGCAATGGAAACAGCGAACCTGGCCCGTGGACAGATTTTGGTACAAGCCGGTACGGCGATGGTGGCTCAGGCCAACTCGATCCCGCAAAACGTGTTGTCTCTCCTGAGATAACAGATGAGTGGTAAAGCTCTGTAGTCAATAATCCGGTCATGAATGAACATGGCCGGGTTATTATGAGCAGGAGGTATGTTATGGATGTTTCCAGTGTAACAAAGGTGGACTCGACGGCTTCTTCGGTTACGAAGACTGTGAAGGGTTCGGTTGCCAGTCAATCACCTGCGGTTTCAGGCAATTCTTTGCCGGATGCAAGGCAAGTTCGTGTCCGTGCCGAGGCCCGGCAAGATGCGGTTCCAGCTTCACGGCCGAATACTGAAGAGCTAAACAATCTTGTTGATCAGGTGAATATAACTTTACAGGGGCGTTTTAGTGATTTGAAGTTTACGGTAGCTGAAGGAACCGATATCAACGTTGTTCGGGTCGAAGATGCAGAAACAGGTGAGTTGATTCGACAGATTCCTTCGGAAGCAATGGTGGCCATTGCCCGCGCGCTGGGTGAGGCTCAACAAGGCATGATGTTCGAGGAAAGCGTGTAGTGCCTGGTGGCATGTATCGTGCACTTAAATATGAGTGTGTTAAGCGTGATTTTTTCGGCCTGAGTCGAGGTAAGCAGTAATGTCTTCAGATTTTAGTTTTGGTTTTGGAACGATCACCTCTCAGGGGGTTGGTTCGAATCTCAATATTTCCGGTATTGTTGATGATTTGATGAGACTTGAGCGAATTCCGCTTGATCGGCTTATTGCACAAAAAACCGGTTTTGATGCCAAAATATCTTCACTTGGAACAATAAAGAGTTCTCTTTCATCATTTCAGTCCGCACTGGCAGGTTTAACGTCAGGCACCAGCATACTTGCCAATAAAGCCACTTCATCCAATACTGCTTTTGTTACTGCCACCGGGACGACGGGTTCGATTGCGGGTAATTATTCCATCGAAGTGAGCCAGCTTGCGCAGTCACAAAAAATCGTAGCGGCAGGGCAGGTCGATGCAACGACAGCGATTGGCGGTGGTACATCCACTACACTGACGATTGATTTGGGGGCAATTTCTGGTGGTACCTTTGATCCTGTGACAGGAACTTATAGTGGTGCGACGTTTACGGCAAATGCAACTCCCTCTTTTGATGTTGTGATCGACAATACCAACAACACACTGGAAGGTATTCGGGATGCGATTAATACGGCTAACCAGGGTGTTACGGCAACTATTGTTAATGATGGCGATGCCACAAACCCTTACCGGCTTGTATTAAGTTCTGCTGATAGTGGTTCCGGCGAAAGTATGCGCATTGCGGTTTCTGGTGAAGCAGCCCTGTCTGCCCTGTTAAGCCAGGATCCTGCCGGGACACAGAATTTCTCGGAAAAAATTACCGCACAGGATGCCAATTTCACGGTGGACGGCATAGCAATAACCAAATCGTCCAACACGGTCACAGATGTGGTTGCGGGTGTCACTTTAGGTTTGTCCGCAGTGACGGCAGGGCCCGTCACGGTGTCTGTGTCACAGGATACCGATAGTGCCAAAGCAGCTATTGAGACTTTTATCACTGCATATAATGATCTTCGTGAATTAATTAATACAGAAACGGCTCCTGGTATTGCGGGAAGCACGGCTGGAGCGCTCGCGAGCGATTCAACCACTCGCCAAATATTCAATACGATTCGTGATGCGTTGAATCAGGCGCCAACAGGCATTACGGGTTCGTACACATCTCTGTCAAACATTGGTGTTGCTTTTCAACGAGATGGTACGCTGGCGCTGGATGAGACGGTTTTGAATACCGCAATACAGGCTGACAGCAATAATGTTGCAGAATTATTTTCGGCTGCCGATGGGTATGCAACAAGACTCGACAGCATTGTGGAAGAAATGCTGGTTTTCAATGGAACAATTGATTCGCGTACGAACATTTTTAAAGACCAAATTAATGACCTGGAAGACCGACAGGTGACACTTGAGAGCAGGCTGGAGCGGATAGAAGCCCGTATGCGTGCGAGATTTACTGCCCTGGATGTGTTGGTCGCCAGTCTGTCGTCAACCAATACTGCTCTGACCCAACAGCTTGACAGCCTGAATCCTCCTTCAACATAACGGCTGGTTAAATGATTTGCATATCTGTGTTGTTTTATCAGGATTATGGAATAAAGTATTTTTTATCAGTTGATTCTTAATGGAGTCTGGAATGGAAAGCACGAAAACAGCCGTTAATGCCTATCAAACAGTACAAATTGATGCTGCGGTTCTGGGTGCCAGCCCTCATGAGTTAATCACAAAATTACTTTCCAAAGCAATTGATTCAATTGATGAGGCCAGGGGATATATGCTGAGCAAGGATATTCCCAACAAGACTGAACACATCAAAGTCGCCATTTCGATTCTTTCCGATGGTTTGCGCAGTAGTCTGGACATGGATGCGGGTGGGGAAATTGCCGAGAATCTGGATGCATTATACGAATATATGTTGCAACGTTTGATGGTGGGGCATGCCAAAAATGACCCGGCAGCACTGGATGAAGTGAACACACTTTTGCGAGAAATCAAATCGGGTTGGGACGGTATCAAGCCTTAAGGAATGGAAACTAAATCCGGGTGCCATATGCACACGTTATTTAATTTCCATTCCTTAATTTTGACGAGCCAAACATAATGCACACCGCAGTAAAATTATTGCCCACCGAGCAATTGCTCACACTGACCCGGGAAATGTTGTTGTCTGCACAGGCGGGTGACTGGGAAAAATTAACGGAGCTGGAAAAGGCTCGCCTGCCATTATTGGGTCAGGTGTTTGCCCAGGGTGTTGCCGGTAACGTTGAACTTGCCCGGGAAGTCCTTTCCATTGATGAAAAAACGAAAAGTCTGGCAGAAGCGGAGATGCCGGTTATTCAGGATGAATTGCTCAAAATAAAAAACTCCGGCAAGGCCAGTGCGGCTTATCAGGCCATTCAGGGTTTCACATCCAGTAATACCTGAATCCTGGCAAGTACGATCACTTGCAGGATCCATGTAATAAATAAACGTCGGTGACTTGCCGGTGTCGCATCATTTTTTCGTCTGGTTGCATAAAGCAAGTGGCTTCGATTACTCTGCGGGTCATGCATAGCGAATCACAAAACTTCCTGCTGGACGGCATCACCTTTAATGACTACTTGCCCATGGACTGGGAAGTTTTGGCCGCGCTACCCGGTGAAGGTGAGCAGTATCGTTATCATCGCGCCAATGAAGAGCTGCTGCAAAACCTGTTGCTGCGGGATGAAACAGCATCCCGGGAAAACGATGAACCGGAAATCGTCAGTGGCCATGAGCAATTTAAACGTCTTGAAACACGTCTGGACCTGCTGTTGAGTCTGGTCACGGAAATGATGGCCAACAACAGCAGTTTACCCGCGCAGCAGACTGTTACCCTGGGCGCACATGGTCTTTGTGTGCAAACCGGGGAGGATGTCAGCACCGGTCTTGAAAAGGGCGCGCTGCTGAAAATCCAACTCTATCCCGATCCACATTTTCCTCGTCCGTTGATACTGTGCACACGGCTTGTTGATGTGCAGGTACACGGTTTCACCGTGAGTTTCTGTCCGCTGGAGGAGTGCTTGCAAGACCAGCTGGATAAATACATTTTCCGCCAACATCGCCGTGCCATTGCCTTGGCGCGCAAAAGTGAAAATTCATAATTTACTGAGCGTTAGCCCCCAAGCTTTACAGGAGTATCGAAGTAACCCGCCTGGCATACTGTTTTATAAAGCAATTTTTATCAGCTTATCTGTGACAATATTTTGACATCCCGAAAATATGGTGTATAACTTAGTGCGATGTGAGGAAAACAGTCGCACTTGCCGTCCGTGCAAATGGCTTTAACTCCGGGAGGAAACAATGCCTGATTCAATGACTCTGTTGCTGGTCGAAGATAATGATCAACAGCGTCAGAAATTCACTGCCATTTTGGAATTTGTTGCACAGGGAGCGGTGAATGTAACCGACAGCAGCAGGGTGCTGGATTTTCTGGATGATCGAACAGAAGCAGTTTTACTGGGGAATTGTGGTTCTGCAGAACGCCTTGTTGAGTTGTTCGCCGAGATAAAGAAAAAATCTGAAAACACGCCTGTCGTACTTTTGTTGTCGGAAGACAGTGATCGCTCGCTGGACAAAAATATGGTGCAGTCCGCCTTCGCCATGTTGAATCTTCCTCTGCGTTATTCCGAGCTGTCTGATTTGTTGCAACGTGCAGAGGTGTTTAATCTTGGCCAAAAGCGTGGCAGCGGTGGTGGTGTGAATCTGGATCTGTTCCGCAGTCTGGTGGGCAACAGCCGTGGAGTGATCGAAGTGCGCAAGCTGATTGAACAGGTGGCCAACTCCGAAGCCACGGTACTTATTTTGGGTGAATCAGGCACTGGCAAAGAAGTGGTTGCGCGTAACCTGCATTATCATTCTGCACGAAGAGACAAGCCTTTTGTACCTATTAACTGCGGCGCAATTCCCGGTGAATTATTGGAAAGTGAATTGTTTGGTCATGAAAAAGGCGCCTTTACGGGTGCTATCAGTGCCCGCCGGGGACGTTTTGAAATGGCTGAGGGCGGCACCCTGTTTCTGGATGAAATTGGCGACATGCCCATGAGCATGCAGGTCAAACTGTTGCGGGTGCTGCAAGAGCGTACCTTTGAACGTGTTGGTGGCAGCAAGGAGCTGAAAGCCAATGTGCGGGTTATTGCCGCCACACACCAAAATCTGGAAGAGCTGATCAAGGATGGCAGTTTCCGCGAAGATTTGTATTACCGACTCAACGTATTCCCCATTGATATGCCCCCGTTACGTGACCGCATGGATGACGTGCCTCTGCTGGTAAATGAGTTGATCGCCCGTATGGAAAACGAAAAACGGGGTTCGGTACGTTTTACACCGACAGCAATGCTGGCATTGTGCCAGTACCGCTGGCCGGGTAACGTGCGTGAACTGTCTAATCTGCTGGAACGTATGGTCATCATGTATCCCTATGGCATTGTTGATGTTATGGATTTGCCTGAAAAGTTCCGACCGGCCGGTATGGTGAGTGAAGATGCGCCCGGTATTCGTTTTGAACAACACCTGATGCCCAGTGCCGATTTTCAGACATCCCGTTTGCCACGGGAAGGCATTGATTTAAAAGAGCACATCAGCTCTATGGAATGCTCGTTGATCAAGCAGGCACTGGACGATGCGGGTGGTGTGGTGGCTCATGCCGCAAAACGGCTGAAGATGCGCCGTACCACGCTGGTGGAAAAATTGCGCAAATATGGTCTGCAACGCAACGAAACAATGACGGAAATTTGACTCGTCAAACTAACGACATCAGTAACTGTTTGATAATAAAGGAAGTCCTGATTTAGGCACGCTACTTGCTAATTCTGTGACAAACGGCAAACAAAAGGGTTTTGGCCCGGCCGTACCACACAGACTGTTTGAAACAGAAAGGCAAGGCGTGCCATGGCAGTATCGCAACAAATTCAGGATCTGGAAAAAAGCTTCAAGGTTTTTAATCGCGTCTCCTCTCAACTGGAGGCCTCATACCATCAGCTTGAAGACCGTGTTACCCAATTGCACGGTGAGTTGACGGGGCGTCACGCAGCAAAAGCCACTACACCACATTCCACGACACACACCGTTACCGCAGATGCATCATTGCTGCGCGCCATTTTGATGGCGTTGCCAGCTGGTGTGGTGGTGGTGGACGGCTCGGGCCAGATCAGTGAGTTTAATCCCGGTGCTACAGCCGTGCTGGGCGAACTCCGGTACGGTGAAGTGTGGGCAAATGTGATTGCGCGTGTGTTTGCACCACGTTCTGATGATGGTCATGAAATTTCATTACGAGACGGGCGGCGTGTGAGTATTTCCACCTGTCCATTGGGAGACCAGCCTGGTCAGGTGTTGCTGATCACCGACGTGACGGAAACGCGCGAGCTACAGGACAACCTCGGTCAGCATCAACGTCTGATTGCTATGGGCGAAATGGCCGCAGGACTTGCTCACCAAATTCGCACACCCCTGGCATCCAGCCTGTTGTTTGCCGCACAACTCAAAAATACCCGACTGGATAATCATGCACGCAGTCAACTGGCAGATAAAGTCACTGAGCAGTTACGTCAGTTAGAGTCACTGATTTCTGACATGCTGATTTTTTCCCGTACCGGTTACAGCGGACAAGAGCGCGTTACCGTTGCCACATTGTTTGCAGAACTGGAAAATCATATTGCCAGTGTGTGTCAACAACGAGGCATTCAATTAATGGTGATGTGCGAAGCAGCCACGCAGGAAATTCAGGGTAACCCGCGCATTCTTGGCAGCGCGTTGCTCAATCTTGCCAACAATGCGATTCAGGCCATGGGTAAAGAAGAAGATGGTCGGCCTGCCAAACTGATTCTGCAGGCACGTAAAGGCGTTTGCAATACCGTTGAACTTTGTGTCATCGATAACGGCCCCGGTATTCCTGAAGACATCCAGCATGAGCTTTTTAAACCTTTTTTCACCACACGAAATGACGGTACCGGCCTGGGGCTTGCTGTGGTGAAAGCTGTTGCACGTGCGCATGGTGGCAGTGTGCGAATGGAATCAATACCGACACAGGGCAGTGAATTTATTATGCAATTACCGGTTGCTGCCACAGAAAAACACCGTACAGAAAAAAATATTACCGCGAAAAACAGTGCATCAAATTCCCGGGGGACATTATGAGTCAGCCCGTTATTCTGGTTGTTGAAGATGATGCCGATTTACGGGCAGCGCTTTGTGACACCCTGGCTCTGGCCGGATATAAAATACAAACTGCCAGCGATGGACTTGTCGCAATCGAGATTCTTCAGAGTCAATCCATCGATATGGTGATTACGGATATTCAGATGCCGGGTATGGATGGTCATGCGTTACTCAAAAAAATTAAATCGCAATGGCAGGATATTCCGGTGATGTTGATGACGGCGTATGGCTCGATTCAAATGGCTGTGGAAGCCATGCGTGATGGTGCTGTGGATTATCTCAGCAAACCCTTTGAGGCCGAAGTGCTTGTGACCATGGTGAATCAATATGTCGGTGAGCGTGGCACAGATATCAGTAACATGATTGCCGAAGACCCACGTAGCCGGGAACTTGTCATACTGGCAAAACGGGTGGCAGACAGCGATGCAACCATTATGTTGATGGGCGAAAGCGGCGTTGGTAAAGAGGTGTTGGCACACTATATTCACAATCAGTCACGGCGGGCAGGAAAACCTTTTGTGGCAATTAATTGCGCCGCCATTCCGGAAAATATGCTGGAAGCAACTCTGTTTGGTTATGAAAAAGGCGCCTTTACCGGTGCCTACAAGGCATGTCCGGGAAAATTTGAACTGGCTCAGGGTGGAACCCTGTTGCTGGATGAAATATCCGAAATGGATGCCGCACTTCAGGCCAAACTGTTACGGGTACTACAAGAACGTGAAGTAGAGCGTTTGGGTGGACAAAAAGTCACGACACTGGATGTACGAGTGCTGGCAACTTCCAACCGGAATATGCGCCAGGAAGTCAAAGAAGGTCGTTTCCGTGAAGACCTGTTTTATCGTTTGAATGTTTTTCCCATCCAGATACCTGCATTGCGTGACAGGGCGGAAGATATCCTGCCACTGTGCAATATGCTGATCAGTAAACACTTGAAATCAAATATCGGAAAGCCGTCGGCATTAAGCAAATCTGCACGTGAGAAACTGTTAAGTCACCAATGGCCAGGCAATGTGCGTGAACTGGATAATGTGATTCAACGCTCACTGATTTTAAAACAGGGTGATGTAATTGATGCGGCAGATATTCAGTTTGAAAATATTAGTGTGGGTACTGATGATGTACCGAATGATAATGAAGACGATTCCCGGACGCTGGATAGTGAAATGAAGGACCACGAATACAATAAAATTCTTGCAGCGCTGCGAGCTGACAATGGTAATCGTCAGCGTGCTGCCGAAAAACTGGGTATCAGCCAACGTACACTGCGTTATAAATTGGCAAGAATGCGTGAAATGGGCATGTCTGTTCCCGGCCGTTATGGTATGGAGACCGTATAGTTCAGATTCAATAATTATCGTAAAGAAACAGGAAAATCACTATGAATGAAATCGATACCAGTCAACTTGTTACCCGGATGCGGGCGATGGCCGTTGAGGCACAGGGAAACAGTATAACGCCACAACACACTATAACAGGCAGTAATTTTGGCGACCTGTTAAGTAACAGCATTAACAAAGTCAATGAAGTACAAAAAGCTTCAGGAAAACTGACGAATGCCTTTCTTTCGGGTGATTCCAGTATCAGTCTTGCTGAAGTGATGATTGCCAAACAAAAATCCGGCATTGCTTTTGAAGCCGCACTACAGGTACGAAAAAAACTATTGAGCGCCTATAAGGAAATAATGTCGATGCAGGTTTAATGGACACCCGGATGTGCAGAGATTATTTGTTTATTCGTCATAAAAACCAGTCACAATAAAAGAAGGTTCTACATGGCATTAGTCAATACCGAAGAAGTTTCAGCCGGGCTTGCGGGCATGAGTGGTTTGAATGCCTTTCGCCAAATTGGCCTGATGCTGGGTTTGGCCGCCAGTGTGGCTATAGGTGTCACTGTGGTGCTGTGGTCGTGGACACCGAATTACGGTGTGTTATACGGCGCGCTGGAAGAACGGGATGTCAGCACCGTGCTGGATGCACTGCGGCAAGGTGGCATTGATGCAAAACTTGATGAGGCCACGGGTGCCATATTGGTGCCCAAAAACAATATTCATGATGCGCGTATCAAGCTGGCTTCTATGGGATTGCCAAAAGGTGTGAGCGCCGGTTTTGATGCACTGGAAAATAAAAGCAGTTTTGGTGTTTCACAATTTATGGAAAAGGCGCGTTATCAGCGTGCGTTAGAGATTGAGCTGGCGCGAACGATTTCCAGTCTGAGCAACGTTAAAAATGCACGGGTGCATCTGGCTGTGCCACGGCAATCGGTTTTTGTGCGTAACCGAAAAAAATCAAGCGCTTCCGTCGTGGTGGATTTATTTCCCGGCCGCAGTCTTGAAAGTGGGCAGGTGTCTGCAATCACACATATGGTGTCATCCAGTATTCCTGAACTGGATGTCAGCAGTGTCACGGTGGTAAATCAACGAGGAAAATTATTGACGTCCGGCAGTGCCAATTTACAAATTGCACGGACGGGTGCCCAGTTTGAGTACATTAATAAATTTGAGCAGGCCTATATTAATCGCATTGAACGTTTGCTGGAACCCATTCTGGGGTCGGAATCTGTGCGCGCACAAGTGACGGCAGATATTGATTTTACCTCAAGCGAGCAAACACAGGAAAGTTTTAACCCGGATGCCCCGGCCTTGCGCAGTGATCAAACTACGGTGGAAGAGTCTACCGGTGTAATAAGTGGTGGTGTTCCCGGTGCGTTGACCAATCAGCCTCCCGCAGCAGGAACTGTTCAGGAAAATACCGGTGTTGGCACTGAAGTTGCCAGCGCACCCAGCAGCAGTAACCGTCGCGAGATACGCAACTATGAACTGGATAAAACCATTAGTCACACACGGTTCTCTATGGGGCGTCTGAAAAGACTGTCGGTGGCTGTCGTGGTGGATGACAAACTGACGGTGGTGGATGGCAATACCACACGCTTGCCACGTACGCCGGAAGAGCTGGCCCGTTTGAGCAGTTTGATCAAGGAAGCAGTGGGTTTCAGTGTGCGACGAGGTGACACGGTGAATGTAATGAACTCATCATTTACAGTGCCTGTGGTGCCTGAGCCCTTGCCCGAAGTGCCGATTTGGGAGCAGGGGTGGGCACTGGATATCGGCAAAAAAATCCTGGGTGGTTTATTGGTGCTCATCGTTTTGTTTGGAATACTGAAACCGATTATGCGTTCACTGGCGACACAGTCGAAAGAAATGGTCGCTGTTGGCGCAGCGGCAGGCTCTGTAGCGGCGGGTGGTGCCGAAGGTATGGCGGAGGATACCGTGACCCTGGGGGCGACGCAGGATATTCCGGCTATTCCTGCCCCGGGTAGTTATGAACAAAATATTATTACGGCAAACAAGGCTGTTGAACAGGACCCAAAGCTGGTGGCGCAGGTGGTAAAGAACTGGGTAGCAAATGATGGCTGAAAACAGTGAGGTAAAGGGGATTGACCGCGCTGCGATTTTTTTAATGAGTCTCGGGGAAGTGGCAGCTTCGGAAGTACTGAAACATATGGACCCCAAAGAGGTGCAGTCGGTAGGTGCAGCCATGGCGCAACTGAATAATGTTTCGCGTGGTCAGGTTACCTCCGTGTTACAGGATTTTTGTGCCACAGTGCAGGAGGAAACGGGGCTGGGGCTGGGCACTGATGATTATGTCCGTAGTGTGTTAAAAAAGGCGTTGGGTGACGATAAAGCCGAAGGCCTGATTGATCGTATTTTGCAGGGTGGAAATACCAAGGGACTGGAAACGCTCAAGTGGATGGATTCGCGTGCAGTGGCGGAAATTATTCGCCTCGAACACCCGCAAATCATTGCGATTGTTTTATCGTATCTGGACCCGGATCAATCGGCTGAAGTATTGGCAGTGTTTCCCGACCGTGTACGTGTTGATGTGTTAATGCGCATTTCTACGCTGGATGGCATTCAACCTGCCGCACTCAATGAGCTCAATGACATTATGGAAAAACAGTTCACAGGTAAAAATAATGTGAAGTCTTCCAGTGTGGGTGGTCTGAAAGCGGCCGCGAATATTCTCAACTTTATCGACAGTTCGATGGAAGGCGAGATTATGGACAGTGTTAAGGAAGTTGATGCAGATCTTGGCCAAAGCATTCAGGATCTCATGTTTGTTTTTGATAACCTGAATGCTGTTGATGACCGTGATATTCAAACTATTCTCCGGGAAATTTCTTCAGAGTCATTAGTGCTGGCGCTAAAAGGTGCAGACGACGGTTTGAAAGAAAAAATTCTGCGCAACATGTCCAAACGTGCTGCCGAAATGCTGCGAGATGATCTTGAAGCGAAAGGGCCGGTACGCTTGAGTGAAGTGGAAGGGGCACAAAAAGAAATCCTTTCGGTTGCACGCAGGCTGGCCGATGCCGGTGATATTTCTCTGGGTGGTTCCGGTGGTGAAGAGTATGTATAGGCATGGTTAAACTCATTTCCAAAAAATCAACGGATCAATATCAGCGTTGGGATCTGCCCATGGTGGAAGATGTCTCCGGGGCCGTGGCGAATGCAAAAGATGACAAAGCGCCTGGTCTGATGACGGCAGAACAAATCGAAAGAATTCAGAACCAGGCATACAAGGAAGCCTATGAAGCCGGTTTTGCAAAAGGCCGTGAAGAGGGAATGGTCTCGGGCAAAGATGAAATTGCGCGCAACGGCCAATTGCTTGACGACTTGTTGCAATCATTATCACAACCGTTTGATGAGCTGAATGAAGATATTACGCAACAACTGGTGAGTTTGTCTGTGGCCATTTCCCGGCAACTGGTACGTCGCGAATTAAAAATTGATGCGACACAAATTATGGGTGTGGTACAAGAAGCCATTGCAGTATTGCCGGTAGGCTCACGTGATGTAAAAGTTTGTTTGCATCCGGATGATGTGAAGGTGATGCACGAGACTCTGGCGAAAACAGACACTGAACGTAGCTGGGAGCTGGTGAATGATTCTGGTCTGTCTCGGGGGGATTGCCGGATTCTGACTGAAACATCGCGCATTGATGCGACACTCGAAAAACGGTTGTCGGCCATCGCATCCCGACTTCTGGGGGGTGAGCGTGAGGCAGATAATGACTCGTCATCCGAATGAGCAACGAGCCGGAAAAAATCATGCAGGCTGATTCATCATTCCTGTCCCGGGTGGAAAATCTTCGAGCTGGTCGTCGTAAATGGCAACAGTCGCTTGCTGATGCACAGAATCGTATCGCGACACCACAATTAATTGTCGAAGGGCATCTTACCCGTATGGTGGGGTTGACACTGGAGGCTGTCGGTTGCCATGCCCCGGTGGGTTCACGTTGTCTGGTGGAAGACCCTGACGGAAACGATATCGAAGCCGAAGTCGTGGGGTTTTCCGGTGAAAAGCTGTTTTTAATGCCCACAGAACGTCTGCACGGCATTGTCCCCAACGCCCGGGTAATACCGACCAGGAAAGTTTACGATGTTGCGGTCGGTAACGAATTACTGGGACGGGTGCTGGATGGTGCCGGTAACCCGCTGGATGGCAAAGGCCCGCTACAAACCTCGCAGCGTGTACCTGTTACCGGTCGGGTTATTAATCCCATGGCACGACATCCGATCAGTGAAAAACTGGATGTCGGCATTTGTGCCATCAATGCATTGTTGAGTGTCGGTCGTGGTCAGCGCATGGGTTTGTTTGCGGGCAGTGGTGTGGGCAAAAGTGTCTTGTTGGGCATGATGACAAAATACACGGATGCCGATGTGATTGTGGTTGGGCTTATTGGTGAGCGTGGCCGTGAAGTCAAAGAGTTTATTGACAACATCCTGGGTGATGAAGGTATGGCACGTGCCGTGGTTGTTGCATCACCGGCCGATGATGTACCGGTAATGCGTTTGCACGGAGCATCGCTGGCGACTCGTATTGCGGAGTATTTTCGTGACCAGGGACTGAATGTATTGTTGTTAATGGATTCATTAACCCGTTATGCGCAGGCGCAACGTGAAGTGGCACTGGCGGTGGGTGAGCCTCCGGCAACAAAGGGTTATCCACCCTCGGTGTTTGCAAAAATTCCACAACTGGTTGAACGTGCTGGCAATGGTGATACCGGAGGTGGTTCTATCACTGCGTTTTACACTGTGTTGACCGAGGGAGATGATCAGCAAGATCCCATTGCTGATGCCGCCCGGGCTATTCTTGACGGACATATTGTTTTGTCACGCGAGCTGGCAGAAGCGGGACACTATCCGGCGATTGATGTGGAGGCTTCGATCAGCCGGGCGATGACAGAAATCACCAGTGCGGAGCATCAGGTGGCCATTCGCCAGTTCAAGCAATGGTATTCTTTATATCGTCAACACCGGGACCTGATCAGCGTGGGTGCCTATCAGCCGGGCACGGATGCAAAGGTGGATGAAGCCGTGTTGATGTATCCACAATTAACCGAATTTTTGCAGCAGGGTATTACACAACCGGTTTCACTGGCAGACAGTATCAGTGGACTGGAGGCGCTGCAAAGCGTCGAAGTGATGTCACCGGTTCATGCTGCAAATTTACAGGCACCCGTTGTACAGCAAGCGTTACCGGATGGCAGTAATCCTTATGCAAAATAATCGACTCGGCTGCAACTGTCCCCGCAGTGTGTGAAAGGTATAATATCTAACGGGTTTCTGCCGTTACGATTGCTGCGTGACATCCACATACAGCGTCAACCGCTGCCCGGGTTGCAGATACTTTCCTTTTTTCAATGAATTCCACTGCCGCAGGTTGGCCACGGTGACGCTGAATTTTTGCGCGATGCGTGCCAATGAATCACCCTTGCGTACACGGTAGTGTACTTGCTGATGGGTGATGCTGCGCGGTAGTGATACAAACTGTCTGTTGGCGAGGTTGGGTTTTTTGGTCCAGAGCGCCAACTGTTGGCCGGGTTTGAGTGTATCTTTGGGCGACATGCCGTTCCATGAGGCAAGCTGGCTGACTTTGACGTTGTACTTGCGTGAAATATCCCAGAAGGTGTCTCCGCGTTTGACGGTGTGTTGCAGTTTGTAGCCGGTACGTTTGGTGCTTTGCAAGGCAACGCGACGGCGGTCTTCACTCAGGTAGTGTTCGAGATTCCTGGTAGCCACGGGAATAATGATGCTTTGCCCGGCACGTATCCATTTGTCACGGATGTTGTTGACTTCTTGCAGCAGGACCACAGAGGTTTGAAATTTACGCGCAATCTGCCCGAGGGTTTCGCCTTCACGAATGCGATGCCGTTCCCAGCGCACGCGATTTTTTTTATCGACCCTGGCCAGGGCTTCGCGAAATGTGTCTGCTTTATGGATGGGTAACAACAGGGTGTGCGGGCCCTTGGGGTCGGTAGCCCAGCGGTTGTAGGCAGGGTTGAGTTGATACATGGTTTCGATGGGCAGTTCGGCCAGTTCGGCGGCCAGGGCCAGATCAATTTGTGAGCCGGTGTCGACATGTTCGAGGTAGGGTGCGTCAGGGATGGAGGTGAGTGTTATGCCGTGCTTTTTGTTGTGTTGAACGATGGCGCTGATGGCGAGCAGCTTGGGAACATAACCTTGGGTTTCTTTCGGCAGATCCAGTGACCAGAAATCCGTAGGTCGGCCTTTCTTTTTGTTCTTTTTCACAGCACGTGCGACGCGACCCTCGCCGGAGTTGTAGGAGGCCAGTGCCAGCAGCCAGTCGCCGTCGAAACGTTTGTGCAGGTATTCAAGATAATCCAGCGCAGCTTTGGTGGCTTTAGGTACGTCGCGTCGGCCATCGTACCACCAGTTTTGTTTCAGGCCGTAGTGTTTGCCTGTGGAAGGGATGAATTGCCAGATACCGGCGGCCCGGCCGGATGAATAGGCGAAGGGCTGGAAGGCACTTTCGACGACGGGCAACAGTGCGATTTCCATGGGCATGTCACGGGCTTCGATTTCCTGCACGATGTCGTAAAGGAAGGGGCGGGCGCGTTTTGTCACGCGATCCAGATAGGGCTGGTGTCTGGCATACCAGTCGATGTAGGGGCGAACGAGGTGGTGTTCCTGACCATTTAACCGGAAATCACTGCGCAAGCGATGCCAGAGGTCTTTGTTTTCAAGTGAGTTCTCAAGTGAGGTTTCAAGCGGGATTTCAGGTTGGGCAAGCGGGTTGATAACAGCGTTGTAGTCGATGTCACGGCGTGCCTCTTCGATTGTCCAGGGCTCGTCGGTGCTGTTATCGGATTCCTGGCTTGCCACCAGTGCCCACCAGGGTGTGGCGGTATCGGGTACGTAAGGTAGGTGTCGGGGGCGATGTCTGCCTGATGTGTTGTTGACGGTGTCCGCAGTGCTTGTCGATTGTGTTGTTGTATCGGCGTTTGTATCAGTGTTTCCCGTATCAGTTGACCTTGATGTCACTGTTGAACCTGCACACCCGGCCAGCAATAATATGAGGAGTCCACCGGAGAGACTCACAAAGAGTGCGGGGAAATTTATGGAGCGCAAAAATGAAAATGACATATTGAGTTTTTTTAGGTAAATTAGATAGATACAGTAATTAGTTAAACGGTTATGACAACAATTACGTTCCACGTCATTGTTGTCGGATCGGCCTGGCAAGTGGATTAGTCCAGAGTATCTTTCCAGTGCCGGACTGCGGCAAAGACTTCCGCGCCAGTGTGTAATTTACGACCGGAAAACCCTTCGGCGGCGCGGATGATGTTAGCCTGCCCGCAACGCAAAAAGGGGTTGGTGGCTTTCTCCGTGCCCAGTAATGATGGCACAGTGGCCTGGCCTTGCTCGCGTTGTTGTTGCACGGTGTGCTGGCGTGTCTGGAGTGCGGAGTTATCGGGTTCGGCGATGCGGGCAAAGACCAGATTGTCTTCGGTATATTCATGGGCACAGTAGACCTGGGTGTCGTCGGGCAGAGTGGCGATCTGACTCAATGAGTCGTACATTTGCGTGGGTGTGCCCTCAAACAGCCGACCGCAGCCACCGGCAAACAGGGTGTCGCCGACGAAGATCATGCCATGCTCGTCAGTGTCACTGGCAGGATGGTAATAGGCAATGTGTCCTGCGGTGTGGCCGGGTACGTGCAAAACCTGGAAATCTGCGGACAGTGCCTCGATGTGTACGTGGTCAGCCTCGGCGAGGGGTTGGCTGATGTGAGGGATGCTTTCACCAGCGGGACCATAAACCGGCATGGGCCAGCGAGCCAGCAAATCGTCGATGCCGCCGACGTGATCCTGATGATGGTGGGTAATCAAAATGGCTGCGGGTTCCAGTGACTGCGCGGTGATGGCGGTGATGACCGGTGCAGCGTCACCGGGATCGACGATGACCACCTGTGGCTGGTCCTGGTGTCGGATCAGCCAGATATAATTGTCTTCAAAGGCGGTGACGGTCTGGACAGTGAGCATGTGTCAGTCTCTGTGAGATGTATCGGGAGTAT
>JAADIL010000180.1:0-5428 GCA_013151355.1 Gammaproteobacteria bacterium | reverse complement strand
TCAGGCAATGGATGGAGTGACTGGTGGTGTGACGACAGAACGCGTATCGTTACGGGGTGCATTTGTCGTGATGTATTGTTGTGAAATGCGCCACGAATTAATATTAATTACCCTGAGGGATGTTTTCAATTGAACGACGAACAATGCAGCATGGCATTTTTTCAGGCGCAACCCGAAGGGCCAGGTTTCTGTTTTCACCCGGCGGCGTTACCACTCGCTTATGTGGAACAATCACACCGCGTTCATTCTGCCTTACCGGGTAAAAGCAGAAGCCCGACCAGGTAACTTTTCGATAAAACAGTGTTGTCAGGCCTTAAAAAACGTATCACTCGCTGGATAAAATGTGAACCTTCACAGGTGACGCAGCAGCGCTTGCGAGCCTGGTTTACCCACTTGCCCGGGCGCTGGTTGCAAGCGGAGGAACGCGCGCAATTGCGAACGATTTTACCTACCCTGTTTGGTTATCATTTGTTGCAGCTGGGTGATGTGTATTCCAGGGAGTGTCTGACCAGCACGCGCATTCCGCATTGCATGGTACTGGATGAATGGTTGCAGGATACGCCGCCCGCCGGTGAATGTGCGCGCAACGAAATTCGTGGCTCGCTGGAATGGCTGCCTGTTGCTACGGATTCTCTGGATACCGTCGTCATGCCACACACACTGGAATTCACCAGGGACCCGCACCAGGTTTTGCGTGAGGTGGATCGCGTCCTGATTCCTGAAGGCCATGTAGTGATCCTCGCGTTTAATCCCTGGAGTTTATGGATGATCTGGCGCATGGTTTTGTGCTGGCGCGGCAAGCCGCCCTGGTGTGGTCGTTTTATCAGCCAGGCACGGCTGAAGGACTGGTTACAATTGCTGGGCTTCGATATTGTGGATGCACGACGGTATTTTTTCCGGCCACCATTGAGCCACAAGGGTATGATGCGGCGACTGCGTTTTCTGGACCGCATTGGTCGCCGTTGGGTACCGTTTTTTGGTGCGGGCTATGTGGTGGTGGCACGCAAACGGGTGGCGACGCTGACGCCCATCAAACCACGCTGGCGGTCGGCGCGTCGATCTGTTGCTTCAGCAGGGCTGGCGGGCAATTCGCGCACATTGGGCAAACAACATAGTGTTGACAGAGAAAAATTATAAATCATGAGTGAGCAAATGGTAGAAATTTTTAGTGATGGTGCCTGCCGGGGTAATCCCGGCCCTGGTGGCTGGGGGGTGCTGTTGCGGTTTAATGGCAGTGAAAAAGAACTGTACGGCGGCGAAGCAGAAACCACCAATAATCGCATGGAGCTGATGGCCGCGATTTGCGGTCTGGAAAGTTTGAAAAACCCCTGCAAGGTGACACTGACGACAGACTCACAGTATGTGATGAAAGGCGCTACAGAATGGATGGCGGGCTGGAAACGCAAAGGCTGGATGACGGCAGCCAGGAAGCCGGTGAAAAATGTGGATTTGTGGCAGCGTCTGGAGAGCGCGCTAAAACCGCACGACGTAAAATGGTGCTGGGTGCGTGGTCATACCGGGCATCCCGAGAATGAACGCGCCGATGCGTTGGCGAATCGGGGCGTGGATGAGTTGTAGTATCACTGTGTTGAATCACACTATATAGAGAGTCGTAAAAAATCATGCGTCAAATTGTTCTGGATACAGAAACCACCGGCCTGGAACCTGCGCAAGGCCATCGTATTATCGAAATCGGTTGCGTGGAAATTATTGATCGTCGTCTGACCGGCAATCATTATCATCAATACCTGCAACCGGATCGTGAAATCGATGAAGGTGCCATTGAAGTGCATGGTATCAGCAATGAATTTTTGCAGGACAAACCGCGTTTCGTTGATGTGGTTGGTGATTTTATGGATTTTGTGCGCGGCGCAGAGCTGGTGATCCATAACGCGCCTTTCGATGTGGGTTTTTTGAATAATGAACTGAAGCTGCTGGATTGGTCCGGTGGAAAAATAGAAACAAACTGCACGGTGCTGGATACCCTGGCACTGGCGCGCAAGATGCATCCAGGACAAAAAAATAACCTGGATGCCTTGTGCAAGCGTTACGAAGTGAAGAACGCGCATCGTGAATTACATGGTGCGTTGCTGGATGCGGAAATTCTTGCCGACGTTTATTTGTTGATGACCGGCGGGCAGACTGATCTGTTACTGGCCGGGCAGGGCAATGAGTCACAATCTGTCGCAGGTGAAATACACCGGATATCAGGTGAACGACCGCGTTTACGTGTGGTACGGGCCAGCGAAGCAGAAACAGCAGCGCATGAAGCGCGTTTACAGAGCATCAGTCAATCTGGCGATGGTGTGTGTGTGTGGCAACAAACGGAAGAAAAAAAGTAAACGATATTTTTTCAATTTAGTAGGAATGGGCGTCCAGTTCTGGTAGCACCTCACAAAATGTGGCAAAGCTTAAATCTCTTTGGGTTGAATTCCTCACAGCTTGCTGGGTGCGGTGTATTTTTTGAGAAAAATTATGTTGTTGATCAATAAATAATTGGCACAGTTGGTCATCACCCACGTATTTTTACTTGCAGGCTGGTGATATGAAAATTCAATACTTTCGGACAGACTTCTGGACAGTTTGTCGATTTTCTTTACAGAAGCTTGTATTTTTCAATCAGAATTGATAAATCATTTCCGGGTATACTTGTAACTATCTGATAAATATTTAAAATAAATTAAATGGCACATTACTTGCTTCCTTCGCGGGAAAGTTAATATGTTAAGAGGTGTTTAATCTCTTTGAGTTAAATTCTCCGTAGCTTGATACGCAAGTTTTTTTATTCAAACGACCAGGTATTTGAGTTGGCAGTGTAATACCCCGTTTCGCGTAGCAAGACAGCTTGTCGGGGGATGCTTTATTTGTAATTTTTGTCAAGAAGTAAGGTGGTTTCGTTGTGCATATTTTTAAACTGGTTCTGGTTAGTGTCTCTATAGCGTTTGTATCGACTTCAGCAAACGCGGTCTTGTTAAATGGTGATTTCTCTAGTGGTCTGAGTAACTGGGAAACATTTGGTAATGTTTCTGAGAGTGATGGTAAAGTAGTTATGTCTACAGGTGCTGGCACAGCATCGTATAGCGCAAGCCTGATCCAGGGAGATGATGGCAGCTTCTCTTTTGGCACGCGTTTTCTGGTTGAATCTGATATTAATTACCTTACTTTTGATTTTGATTTCGTCACGTCCGTTGATGTTACTGAAACAGGTTCCACCTCTATCGGTGACTACGTTGATATCCAGCTATATGATTACGAAGATTTTAGCGGGGGGCATGATTTATTTTTTAGTATCGATAGTTTATCTGCGGAAGCAGTATTCGACGTTAGTTCGTTGGCTGGTCGTGAAATAGCATTGTTTTTTGACTTGCGTGATTTTAATGATGGTTTAAATTCGATTTTTACCATTGATAATATTTTGTTTTCCGCTAACCTGCCAACGGAAGGTTCGGGTGAAGGGAGTGTAAGTATACCTGAGCCAAATACAATTTTAATATTTGGTGGTGCCCTGCTGTTGCTGTCTTTGTTTAATAGAAAACGTTTCATCCCAGTAAAAAATAATAACCAAAATTTGCGAAGTTATTAGCCTCCAGGAGGTTAATGCTACGCGTTGGTTTATGTCGTCACAGAACTTCAGAGAGTGTAATGTGGCGGTATCAATGTTTAAATTTAGTGGTAGTGATATGAGTCAATATAAAAAAAACAGTTTTGTTGTTGGAGTGCTTCTCTTTTTTTTGGTCGCTGTATTTATTTGGTGGAATCCCGAGTCAAAACCTGAACAATATACCATAGCTGAAGAGCCGTTAGCTGGCTATACGGAAGCAGGAAAGCTGAAGTATACCGTCAAAGTGCATAATGCAATTTCAAGACCCCTGCCAAAATCAGAAATTCGGTTATTCTTGCCGGTAAAAAGCTCTGAAAGCCAATGGGTCGGCAATAT
This sequence comes from Gammaproteobacteria bacterium, assembly GCA_013151355.1. GTDB lineage: Bacteria > Pseudomonadota > Gammaproteobacteria > SZUA-152 > SZUA-152 > SZUA-152. Next base: position 1,491 of record JAADIL010000180.1, on the reverse strand, counting down.
TTCTGCCAACCTGGAATACAAAATTCTAAAAGATGAAATTGGTAACCAGGTTGCTTATTTTCGTTTCGAAGATCTTAAACCAGGTGACGATCGTGATTTGAGTCTGGATATTGATGTACTTCGTTCGCTGGAGCCAGTCCAATCATCATTGGTAAATGTTATTCCGTATCTTTCTGATAACACATATTTAAATATCAGGCATACAGTGGTTGTGGAACTTGCGGCTATGTTAAAAGGGGAAGCCGTTGAGCAAACAGTGGTTAATACTCTGGCCTGGCTTTCAGAAAATATCAGACCGGAAGGCTTGAAAAAAAGTGATGAGTTAACGGCGGAAGATAAACAGGCACCAACCATTGCAGTAAAACATTCATTAACAGAAGATATCCCCTTCGCATTCGAAGTATTGGATGAAAAGGTATATTCTGAGTTAGGGGTTATTTATGCGTTTACTGCTTTGGCTCGTGCAAACAGCGTGCCTGTTCGATTCGTTGTTGGATTAGACGCAAAAGAGCTTGAGTCAGGAGCCATGCTTTCATTCAATGATGTGATTGGTCGTATTCAGTTTTTCGATTCAAAATACTGGCGATCTATTGATCTTTCAGAAAATAAAATTTTGACACCAGTGAATAACTTTCAGTCTATGCGCTATTTAACAGACTTGCCAGGGCCTGAGTTTCTGGAGCCTGCCCGGATGTTGTATGAAGTGGTAGGCATTGATCTTGTAAGAGGGTCAGAGAAAATAAGTGTCAAACAAGAAAAAATGTAGACTCAAAATAAAAAGAAAACCTGAAATACAGTATAGAAATCAAGGTCAATATGTTTAGTCAAAAATCAACGTTACAGTTTTGTGTTTTATTTATTGCCGTTATGTGGGCGGGTGGCACTTTAGCGACTATAAATCACTCTGGTACAATCTCGGTACATACCACCTGGTCGTCAGATGACGTGCATCTGGTTACGGGGGATGTGACTGTTTCGGCAGGTATTGTCTTGACCATTGAGCCTGGGGCAGTTGTTAAATTTAATGGCGGCCGGAGCCTGAATGTATACGGTGCCCTTAATGCTGTGGGTACGGTAAGTAATCGGATAATATTTACGTCATACCGTGATGATACCTATGGGGGTGACACTGATGGCAATGGCCAGAGTGTTGCAAGCCCGAATGATTGGGGGCAGCTTTATTTCGCGGATTCTGTAACTGAAGGGTTAACATCCGTTTCGAATATTGATGTGTTGTATTCCGGTGCCTCGGGTCAGAGTGTCTATATCTATCGCAATAATATCGAGGTTAGCGCGAGTGTTATTCAGTACAGTGGCAGTCGGGGTTTATTCATCTACGACGCCTCCCCGACGATTGATAGCAACACTATCAGTGATAATGCCCAGGAAGGTATTTACGCCAACTATGGCAGTCCGCTGATTCAGAACAACATAATCAGCAACAATGATGATGGCATTTATGCGCGCTACAGCACGCCGACGGTCAATGGC
>JAADIL010000249.1 GCA_013151355.1 Gammaproteobacteria bacterium | reverse complement strand
CGACTTTTATTAAGGAGCATCCCGATGATTTTTCTGTCATCAAGCCGGGAAATCGCTTCCTGAACAATATGTTGCGGCGTTTTTCCGGCTTCAACCACCATCAAAATCTGCCCCATTATATGAGCTAACACACTCGCTTCGGTTGTCGCCACAAGCGGAGGAGCATCAAAAAGAACCATACGGTCAGGATAGCGAATCGAAACATCAGCGATGCGCTCCATCTTTCCACTGGCAAGCAACTCCGTTGAGTGAACATGTAATTGACCTGCCGGCATTACGCTGAGTTTTGGCATATCAGTATTGATTATCACATCCCCCAACCCCATGTCGTCACCCAGCAAGACATCAATCAATCCAGGTTCATTTTGCAAACCAAGTAACTGAGTCAATGAGGGTTTCAGCACATCACTGTCGATAACCAATACTGTGGTGTCACGTTCCATCGCCATACTCAGCGCGAGATTCAGGGTTGTAAACGTCTTCCCTTCACCAGGTAACGAACTGGCAACCATAATAAGATTGGCCCACTTTTCCGCTTCTTTCCCCTGTGCATTCAACAACAAAGGACGTTTAAGCAATCGATACTCTTCTGCTACCTTGCTGCGTGACATCGTCGGCGTCAAAAACCCTTGCCTTTCCAGTTGCGCGAAATTCAGATGACAAATCGGCTTCTCTCTGCATTCACGACTACTGGCCTCCTTCCCTTCTCCTGCATTGTGGGAAGGATGTCTGACTTTCGCGATACTATTATCCCTGTCGTTGGTATTTTTGTTCAGGCGCTCAACCAACCGTTCTATACTGCTCATAACCATTGCCTCACTGCATCAAGCACCTGACCAGCACCGTTTCCACCAAGGTTATACAGTAAAATCACACCGCCATATGCAACTAACAACACCGTGCCAACACCAAGAAAAGCACCGAACTTTATACGTTGCCGAAATAACAATTTTGGTGTCCAGATACGGGACACCGAACCGAACACCGGAAACCCACTTATCTTCTGCAACGTTTTTTTGTCATAAATTGCGGGACGAATTTGTGACAGTAAAAATGCCAAACCAATACCGGCCCCTATAGCCGCCAGCAAAGCCGCACTGCTCAACAAAACCCGGTTAGGTCCCGATGGCGATAACGGAACACGGGGCGGATCAATGACCTTGAACTTCACATCATCACCCGTTTGTTCAATTTGTTCACCCATTTTTACCGTTGCCAGACGTGAAACCAGTTCATCATAATTCTTCTTGATCAACCCGTAATTTCGGTTCAGTCCCGCAAGTTCAGCCTCAACGTCAAGAGTAGCATTCACTGTTTGTTTGAGTTCGCTCACCCTGTTTTGATATTCCTCTACCCGGGCAGTGAGCGAGGCTACATTTGCTTCAGTTTGACCAAGCGCTATTCGTAACTGTTGATAAACCGGATTTTGTTCCAGCCTCCCTGTTTCCCGGGCTGCCGCCACCACAGGCACACCCTCAAGCGCTTCCTGTTTCCGTTTCTCCAGCAGTTCGATTGTATTTTTTGCTGATATGACCTCAGGATGCTGATCCGTGTATTGTAAATACAATTCATCTAACCGGGAACGGAGATTTTGAATTCGTATATCCAGGGGATGTGATCGTTGCACAGCAACCGACGAAGAGCCAAAACCAAAAACCGGTTCCTCCCCTTCGATTTGTCGCCGTAATTCATCACGACGGTTTGTTGCCTCTTTTAAAAGTAAACGCGCTTGTGTAACTTCCCCCTGAGCACTTTGCAATCGCTGAAAATATCCTGCCCCGGCACTCGGCATTTTACCAATATTTTTCCGCTTGAACTCTTTGATTCGATTCTCTGCCTCTCTCAAGAGCCCCTCATGGTCCGCTATTTGTTGAACCAGAAACCTTTGTGCCGAATCAGAGTCCGCACGAGTTTCACCCAACGTGCTTTCCATAAATATTGTCAACAGTGCCTGCACAACCCGCTTCGCGACCTCACCATCTTTATTTTCGTAAGAAATGGTATATAAATTTTCTCGCCGAGTGCTACCAAACTGAACGCTGCGCGCCAATCCATCCAGCAACATCTCCATTTCTCTTGGCGTTTCAGCGGTGATATCCAAATCCGTCATACGTACAACTTTTTCCAGATTTGGCCGACTCAGTAACGTGCGCGTCATGTGCTTCAGGCGATACCCGACATTAGGTCGAATCGCGAGATCACCCAGTAATGGCCGGAGAAGTGAAGCCGTATCGACATGAATACGGGCGGTTGCTTTATATTGATCAGGCATTTTTGCAACGACTACCCAGCCTGTCACAGTAACACCCCACACCAGCACCATTGCAATCCAGCGGTAACGCCAGATACCACGCAAGTAGGTAATGAGTTGCTGAAGAAGTTCCTGAATTGGCATGCCTGTGTTTCCTGCTAAATTTTTGTTAACAAATCAGATGTTAAAACCAGGCTTCAGGTATTATTAACGTGTCGCCAGGAAACATGTCGACATTTGCCGAGATATCACCATCCTGAATCAAATCATCCAGACGCACAGCATACTCCGACTGTTTACCATCCACCGTACGTATGATTTTGGCCTTGTTGCCTGCGGCAAATTCGGTCAAGCCTCCTACAGAAATCATCACATCCAAAACAGTCAAATGTTCCCGATAAGGTAACGATTGCGGACGTGATGCCTCACCAAGCACGCGTATTTGCTCGCTATAACGCCCGGTAAAGCCTGTTACAATGATTGTTACCACCGGGTTTTTAATATACCGGGCAAGCTCTTTTTCCATATCCCGAGCCAGCTGAGTGGGTGTTTTCCCGCTAGCCATGATATCTTCCACCAATGGCGTAGTTATTCGTCCATCAGGCCGTACCGGTACCGAAGAAGATAATTCGCCATTCCCCCACACAAACATGTTGACGTTGTCACCTGGTCCGATAAGGTACAATGGCACGTCACCATCGTAAGTTGCCGGGCCAAGTGGAGACAACGTATTGGATGCACAACCACTGATAACCAATGGCAGAAAAACAAGAAAAAAGGAAAATACAAAAAATCGGGGCACGTGCATTTTTTTCATGAGCATCTCATTCAATTTGGCAAAATAAAATGGCCTGACTACATTGCAATGACGTAGCACACATGTAAACACGACCAGTCTGGCCATGCTGTGCTTTAATCAAGTACACACGCTTTATCAAGTACAACAGAGCAAATACAACGACCACATTATCGCTCAACAAATACCGCGCTCACCCAGGCTCGGCGTATTCTACTAGAAATTTCATTGTATTTGCGAAATAACATAACGAATAACGAACTTATAGCTGCAAGTGCGCCAGGTCATCCCGGTTACTCGCTAATTGCCGTAACACCTCCAAATTAATTCGGGTTAAACAAGCAGGCTCATAAGCAGGCTCATAACTAAAAAGCCTTAGTTTTGTTCACCTCCAGGAGCTGTGCCACGCAGTATTTGCCATCTTATATAAAAAAACGATATTGCAAAAGAACAAAATCACCATACCAGATTAATAATGACACATATTCCGCCAGCAAAATTTGCAGGGGGAACTGTGTACCCCTCCCCAAAAAGCGAGCACCAACCAAAACATAATTAATACAACAAGTTATCTTGTTTTAATGTGAATCAAGCACTAAAAACATTCAACCGAATAAAATCATTGGTTCACATTCAGTGGAACAGACTGTCCCTCGATCCCGAATCACAGTGTCATAAAATCCAACGCAAAGGCGTGAAGATGCAGAGAACGCAGAGAGATATCGACAGCATTTGAGATTCAGGTATTGACGGAGCCCGCATGCAATAAAACCGGACTCTCAATTGCTACGGGTATATATCTTTTGCTCGCTATCCTTTAAACCCTTTGCGCTCTCTGTGTCTTCGCGCCTTTGCGCTGGATTTTTCATTATTTATGCCCAGCCAGCATACGCATGAAAACAGCGTGATTCAGCCCTTAATCCCCATTTTAATACGGCACTATCCAGTCGATACGATATTACAGATGCTGACTGTCATATTCCCCTGTGCAGAAAATACAACTTTATTATCACAGCTCACATTTGTCGAAGTACTTTACACTCCGGCATGTATTCTGGAGTATGAAACTTTTTTCGTGAAAACCGGAACAGATTTTATGAAACAAATTAAGTAGTGACTGTTACCGCACAAGTTTTGCCATTTTAGTTAATGTGAATCAAGCACTAAAAACATTCAACCGAATAAAATCATTGGTTCACATTCAGTGGAACAGACTGTCCCTCGATCCC
>JAADIL010000234.1:2282-6290 GCA_013151355.1 Gammaproteobacteria bacterium | reverse complement strand
GAAAAGCGATTAGCTGCTTCTGAGCATCTTGATGAGACAAAAAAATAATGAGTGAGTCACTGGATACATCGCTAACCACGCTGGATATTTACGAAATTCTGGAACATTTGCCGCACCGTTACCCGTTTTTGTTGATTGACAGGGTCACCGAGTGCCATGTTGGTGAGCGTCTGGTCGGGTACAAAAATGTCACCTATAACGAACCTTATTTTACCGGTCACTTTCCGCATCATGCGGTTATGCCCGGTGTGCTGATTCTCGAAGCGTTGGCCCAGGCGACGGGTATTCTGGCTTTTCGCACCAGTGGTAAAGTACCAGATGAAGATTCGCTGTATTATTTTGTTGGTATAGATGGTGCCCGGTTCAAACAGCCGGTAGTACCGGGTGACCAGTTAGTATTGGAAGTAGATATCATCAAGTCCAAACGTGGTGTGTGGAAGTTTAATGGTGTCGCCAAAGTGGATGGCAAAGTTGTGTGCTCCGCAGAACTGATGTGTGCCGAACGAGGCGTACAGACTGACTGAGGCAGCAGGTTCTTGATTCATTCCCAGGCCATAATTGACCCTGACGCCCGTCTTGCCAAAGATGTCAGCGTCGGTCCTTTTTCTGTCATTGGTGCCGGTGTGGAAATTGGCGAAGGCACGGTCATTGATTCGCACGTTGTTATCAATGGGCCTGCACGCATTGGCCGTAACAATAAAATCTATTCTTTTGCCGCTATTGGTGGTGATCCCCAGGATAAAAAATACGCCGGTGAAGCTACTGAACTGGAAATAGGTGACCGCAACGTCATCCGTGAGTATTGCACTATCAGTCGTGGTACCACGCAGGATGTGGGCATTACCCGTATCGGTAATGACAACTGGATTATGGCCACCGTACATATCGCCCACGATTGTCAAATTGGCAATCACACTATCTTTGCCAACAGCACCACACTGGCCGGTCATGTGGTTATCGAAGATTACGTTATTCTTGGCGGTTTTACCCTGGTGCACCAGTTTTGCAAGGTGGGTGCACATTGTTTTACTGCCATGAACAGTGTGATCTCCAAAGATGTGTTGCCGTTTTTGATGGTTTCCGGACACATGGCCAAACCACACGGGCTGAACAGCGAAGGCCTCAAGCGTCACGGTTTTTCCGGTGAGGCACTGGGCGAATTACGCAAGGCCTATAAAATCATTTATCGTTCTGGCAATACGCTGGCACAAGCTGTTGCCAAACTTGAGCCCATGGCAAAGCATTGCGATGAAGTTGCTCAACTGCTGAGCTTTATAAAAGGTGTTACGCGCGGGATTGTACGATAAGTGGCAAGTAAACCTCTGCGCTTTGGCATGGTTGCCGGTGAGGCTTCGGGTGATTTACTGGGGGCCGGTCTTGTCTCTGCCATTAAACAACAGTATCCCGATGCTGTTTTTGAGGGCATTGCCGGGCCACAGATGATCGCGGCAGGGGCCAACAGCCTGTTTCCCATGGACCGTTTGTCGGTGATGGGTATTGTGGAGGTGCTGGGGCGTTATCGTGAATTGTTGGGTATTCGCCGCCAGTTGGCCACGCATTTCAAACAAAATCCACCAGATGCTTTTATTGGTATTGACGCGCCCGATTTCACCCTGGGCCTGGAAAAACAGCTTCGTATTGTCGGTATTAAAACCGTGCACTATGTTAGCCCCTCGGTATGGGCCTGGCGGCAGCGCCGGGTAAAAAAAATTGCTGCTTCTACGGATTTGATGCTTACCCTGTTTCCTTTTGAGGCGAGCTTTTACCAAAAACATCAGGTGCCGGTGCGTTTTGTGGGGCATCCGTTGGCCGATATGATTCCTCTTGTGGCGGATAAACAGGCGGCGCGACAGACACTGGAGCTGCCCGCCGATACTGAAGTGTTGGCCGTGTTGCCGGGTAGTCGTTCCAATGAATTGCATTATCTTGCGCAGCCGTTCATCGAAACGGCCTGCTGGTTACAGTCACGACGCCCGGCACTGGAGTTTGTGGTGCCGCTGGCCAACAGTGAGCGACGTATTCAGTTTGAGCAGGCCATGGCACAGGTTAAGGCACAGGGCGGGGAGTTGCCCAGGCTGACTCTGGTCGATGGCCAGTCGCGTGAAGTCATGGCTGCGGCCGATGTGGTGCTGCTGGCCTCAGGCACTGCTGCGTTAGAAGCCATGTTGTTAAAACGACCCATGGTGGTAGCGTACAAGCTGGCGCCGCTGACCTACTGGCTGGCCAAACGCCTGGTGAAAGTGGAGAATGTGTCGTTACCCAATTTATTGGCCAATGAAACCCTGGTGCCGGAACTGATTCAGCATGAAGCAACACCGGAAAATCTCGGACAGAAGGTGTTGGCCTATTTTGAAAATTCCTCGATAATGGATGACCTGAATCAGCGCTTTACAGACATCCATCAAACATTGCGGCAGGACGCGAGCCAACAGGCAGCGGACGCCATTTTGCAACAAATCGCACAAGAGGCAAAGGCATAACGGGATATGGATACTCAATCAACACTTGATTTTTCTGATGCTGCATTGTGGGTGGCAGGCGTTGATGAAGTAGGGCGGGGACCCCTGGCTGGCCCTGTGGTAACGGCTGCTGTGATACTTGACCCGGAGCGCCCCGTTTCCGGTTTGGCGGATTCCAAGGTGCTCAGTGAAAAAAAGCGTGAGGCTTTGTTTGAGGAAATTCAAATGAATGCAAAAGCCTGGGCCATCGGCCGTGCCGAAGTGGAGGAGATCGATAAAATCAATATTCTGCAAGCGACCATGCTGGCCATGCAACGCGCCGTCGCCGGACTGGCATTGCAACCCGGGCATGTGCTGGTGGATGGCAATCGTTGCCCGGAATTGCCTTGTACGGCCGAAGCCATTATCAAAGGGGATGGGAAAATACCGGCCATCAGTGCGGCGTCCATTATTGCCAAGGTGACGCGCGACCGTGAAATGGTGTTACTGGATGCCGAGTATCCCGGTTATGGTTTGGCGGGGCACAAAGGCTATCCCACCAAAGCACATATGGCGGCGTTGCAGGATTTAGGAGTCACCCCCATTCATCGTCGCTCTTTCGCACCGGTGCGTAGAGCATTAAAACACATTAAAAACTAACTAAAGGGCTCTATCATGAAGCATCCTTTGCAGCATTTACTTGATAACAACGCACGCTGGGCTGCGGGTGAAACAGCGAGTGATCCCCACATTATTTCCAGCGTTTGTCTACGCAACAGAAACCGGATTATTTGTGGATTGGCTGTGCGGACAGCCGGGTACCTGCCAATGAAATCATCGGTCTTGATCCCGGAGAGGTTTTTGTGCATCGTAATGTGGCCAATGTCGTGGTGCATACGGATATGAATTGCCTGTCAGTTGTTCAGTACGCGGTAGAAATTCTCAAGGTGAAGCACATTATTGTTTGTGGTCATTATGGATGCGGTGGTGTGATTACCGCCATGGAAAATACCCAGCATGGATTGATTGATAACTGGTTGCGGCACATTAAGGATGTTTACCGAAAAAAAACCGGAAATAGATGCCATTGATGATCTTGCCCAGCGTCAGGCACGAATGTGTGAAATTAACATACTCGAACAAATGGCCAATATTTGTTATACCACTATTGTGCAAAATGCTTGGCAGCGTGGACAGGAGCTTGCAGTGCATGGCTGGGTGTATGGCTTGGCAGATGGCCTGGTGAATGATCTGGGAGTGATTATTGACAATGCGGAACAGTTGCCGGAGGCCTACCGCATGAAAAAGATCATCACAGAGGAGTGATTTTCTTACATTGCCATAATGGCCGGATTGGTGTTTTCGAGGGTTAAAATATCCAGAGGAGTGAGTTCTGGCAGGCAAATGGTAAATGTTGATTCTTTGCCGGGCGTGCTTTCAATTAAAGACAATTGTTGGTCAGAGAATTGTTCATGACGCTTAGGGACGTGCACGCAATAACATCCCGATCTTGCATCTCATCTTCAGCCCGTCTTTGCCCGTTCTTCAATCACAAAAGCTCGAAATAGAA
>JAADIL010000234.1:0-2275 GCA_013151355.1 Gammaproteobacteria bacterium | reverse complement strand
TCCTGCACTTTTGTTCAATCAGAACGAACACCAACAGTAGGCGCTTTAGGCGAATACAGACTAAATATGAGTGCCAGATCGGGATGTTATTGCGTGCACGTCCCTTATCTGGTGTCGTCTGAGAAAATCAAACCTCTCTTGAGTTTTGATTTTCAATAATAATCGGGTCAGAGAAGAATGGCACTTGGTCGGTGCCTGACCGGGTCGAGTGTTTTGCGTGGTATTTGGGATTTGTGCGAGGCGGTGAAAATCTTCTGCTCGTAGTGGCTGTCAAGTCTTGAATGTTTGGCGCTGACACCGGAGAATTGCCCGATGAGTTTCGCCTTCGTTCATCTGCGCCTGCACACAGAGTATTCACTGGTAGACGGTTTGGTGCGTATCAAACCTCTGGCCAAAGCTGTGGCGGAGAAAGGTATGCCCGCCGTGGCAGTCACCGATCAAAGCAATCTGTTTGCCATGGTCAAATTCTACCGTGCCGCCATGGCGCAGGGCATCAAGCCCATTATTGGCGTTGATATCTGGCTGGCCAGTGACGATGAGCCCAATCAGCCGCATCGCCTGACCCTGCTGTGCCAAAACAACGATGGTTATCGCAATCTCACTGAACTGGTGTCCCGCACGTATACCGAAGGCCAGCACCGGGGTATTCCAGTTTTACAGCCCGGCTGGCTGGAAGGTCATTGCGAAGGTTTAATCGCACTGTCCGGTGGACGCGAAGGCGATGTGGGCCGGGCCTTGCTGGCCGGAGACGCGGTGCGTGTCCAGACCTGTCTCGACCGTTGGCAGCAATATTTCCCTGATCGTTATTATCTGGAATTGCAGCGCACCGGGCGTCCTGAAGAGGAGGACTATTTACACGCCGCTGTAGCCCTCGCACAATCGGCAGATTTGCCCGTGGTGGCCACCAATGACGTGCGCTTCTTGCAAACCGGGGATTTTGAGGCTCACGAGGCACGGGTCTGTATTCATGATGGCCGTACGCTGGATGATCCGCGTCGCCCCAAAAACTATTCCGAACAGCAGTACCTGCGCTCACCAGAGGAAATGGTCGAGTTGTTCAGTGATATTCCCGAGGCGCTGGAAAACACCGTCGAGATTGCAAGACGTTGCAATGTTGAACTGACGCTGGGTAAAAACTTCCTGCCGGATTTTCCTATTCCTGATGGCCTTACCGAGGCAGAGTATTTTCGGCAGGAATCGAAAAAAGGACTGGAGGCACGGCTCGACAAACTGTTTGACCGCAATGCTCCGGATTTTGCGGAGATTCGCAAACCCTATGATGAACGGCTGACGATCGAGCTGGACGTTATCATCGAAATGGGTTTTCCCGGTTACTTTCTGATTGTTGCCGACTTTATCCAATGGGCCAAAAATAACAGTATTCCGGTAGGGCCGGGGCGTGGCTCCGGTGCAGGCTCGCTGGTGGCTTATGTGCTTACTATCACTGACCTCGACCCGCTGGAATATGAGCTGCTGTTCGAACGGTTTTTGAATCCTGAACGTGTGTCCATGCCTGACTTCGATGTGGATTTTTGCATGGAAGGCCGGGATCGTGTCATTGATTATGTGGCCCAGCATTATGGCCGCGAAAAAGTCTCGCAGATTATTACTTACGGTTCCATGGCCGCCAAGGCCGTAGTGCGCGATGTCGGTCGTGTGTTCGGCCATCCCTATGGCTTTGTGGACCGCATTTCCAAAATGATCCCTTTCGAGGTGGGCATCACCCTCGAACAGGCCATGGAACAAGAGGAGCCCCTGCGCGAACTTTACGAGCAGGACGAGGAAGTGACCGCGCTGATCGACATGGCGAAGTCGCTGGAAGGCCTCAAACGTAACGCCGGAAAACACGCGGGTGGTGTGGTCATCGCCCCCACCAAACTCACCGACTTCTGCCCGCTGTATTGCGAAGAAGGTGGAGAGAATGTCGTTAGCCAATTCGATAAGGACGACGTTGAGGCGGTGGGGCTGGTCAAATTCGACTTTTTGGGTCTGCGTACCCTGACCATCATTGACTGGGCACTGGATAATATCGAAGAGCAAAAGGGCAAGGAAACGCGTCCGGACATCGAGTCTATCCCGCTGGACGATGCGCCCACCTACACATTGCTCAAGGCCTGCAATACCACCGCTGTGTTTCAGCTGGAATCGCGCGGCATGAAAGACCTTATCAAACGCCTGCAACCGGATGCCTTCGAGGAAATCGTCGCGCTGGTGGCATTGTTCCGGCCTGGGCCGTTGGGGTCAGGCATGGTGGACGACTTCATCAACGTCAAAC
>JAADIL010000255.1 GCA_013151355.1 Gammaproteobacteria bacterium | reverse complement strand
TTGGTGGCTGGATCATGTCGCAAGTGGATATCGCTGCATCCATTGCAGCCCACCGATACGCAGGCACCCGCGCAGTTACCGTGGCGGTCAACTCATTCCAGTTCAGGAAACCCGTTTATGTCGGAGACCTCATTAGCTGTTATGCCGTCGTCAAAAAAGTGGGCAACACTTCCATCACGGTATTTGTCGACGTATACGCAGAACGTGACCGGCAGCAGATCGAAGTGGTAAAAGTCACTGAAGCGACACTCACCTTTGTGGCTATTGATGAAAACGGCAAGCCACAGACAGTACGGGCACTGGATTAAGCAACCAGATAAACAGGTAACCCAATGTGACAAAAGAAAATATAAAGCCCGTCATTAAAAGCAGAAATGAACCCTTTGTTGACCGTGTTGCCACGCGGATATGGCAGGAGATACCCTCTGCCCATAATCCCTATATCGCTGAATCCTGCCAATGCCATGGTTATGACGCTTTGGAACTTGCTGAAAAACGCAGCTTTTCCGATGTTATTTTCCTCCTTCATGCAGGTGAACTCCCCTCTGCACAACAGTCCCGATTGTTTGAAACCCTGCTGGTTGCATTAAGCAACCCCGGCCCGAGGCATCCAGCAACCCGGGCCGCCATGAATGCGGGGGTGGGAAAAACAAACCCGGCCCACATTTTGCCAATATCCCAGTCTGTGATGAGTGGAGACCACCTCGGTGGCGGCGAAGTCAGCGCGCTTCAATGACATTCCTGCGAAAGAACCGAAAAAACACCCCCGGACAAATCGCCGATGAACTGCTCACTCAAAATGAACGACCTGAAACAGGAGACTGGCACATTGCCCCGGGGTTCGGTTCTCGCTTTGGTGGCATTGATATTTTCCCTGAACGTATTGCGGCACTGTTAATGACGCTTCCGGGAAAAGGCCCGGCGCTGGATTGGGCCAATGAGTTTGTAAAACCGTTACACGAATACAATATCGGCTGGTTAAGCACGAGCCTTGCGGCGGCGGTTTTCCTTGATTTGGGTTTTCACCCACGGGCTGGCGCGGGACTGTTTCAGATTACATCTTCCCCGGGGCTTTTGGCACATGGGCTTGAACTTGCCAACAAACCGCGCACTGCACTGCCATTTCCTGATGACGATCATTATTTTTATGAAAGTGAAAACGAAAACAATGAGCGATAATGCCACAAGTTATGGAATTGGAATTTGCTACCAAACAGCCTGAAGTTATCAAGCGCTAAAAACACTCTACGTTTAAAAAATCACCAGATATTTAACGTTTGTGGGCCAAAATGGATTTTTCGCAGTAGACTTTTCATTCCCGGACAGGCTCCTGGGTGTCTGCTTGCGACGTAAAGCGTGGACATCGCCACATCCGTGTCAACCGTTTCGCTATCAGCGCGTTATTAACAATGAACGCAACGATACAACTCACGGAGACACATCATGAAATACACCAAAATCTGTTACGCTGGCCTGTGTGCCGCCCTGCTAACCCTCCCCCTGCTGGCCAGCGCTGGTCCCGGACATAATGTCGAAAACCGACTGGATCAACGGGGCGACCGCATTGAAAACCGGCTGGATCAACGTGGCGACCGCATCGATGACAAACTGGACCGGCGCGGAGACCGTATTAATGACCGACTGGATCGCAAAAGTGACCGCGCCGCCGCACTGGGTCTGGACGTGCCGCACGTCTGGACCGACGGGGAGATCGCATTGAAGGCCGACTGGACCGACGTGGCGACAGAATCAATGCCCGACTGGACCGCCGGGGAAATCGTATCGACCGGCGCACAGACCGTCGTGGTGAGCGTCTGCAACACCGTGTGAATCGCCGCCACTGATACAGCAAACATAAAAACAGCAGTAACCCGAACCCCGCCACCGTGCGGGGTTTATTGTGAACGGATACAAACTGTCACAAATTTTTCATCAAACATTCATCTGTTGTCGACTAATAAAAAGCTGGTTCAACAGCATTTATTTTTCAGACCAACGTTTCATTCAGTCATTTTATGGCCTGCAACAGGATGATGGTAGTTTCAGACACATACCAGTCCATCACTCACAACGCACTATCCTTAAAATTTCTGCGTGTAGCGCGCATAAAGATCCTTGTCTACACGTTTTTCCATTTTATCTGTACGTTGCTCAATGTCAGTACGATAGCGTACGCGGATTTCAATACGCTGTTTTTTGGTGATATTCCAGCGATAACGTGTTTCGTACAAGTACTGATTATTTTTAAAGTCCGGTGAGAGCAACCAGCCTCCCTCTACTTTGCCGACCACCACACCCACACTGTGATGCGGCACAATATCGATAAAATTGAAAGTCACCTGGGTAGCATTGCCACCGGCGTCGCCACTGCCACCCAACTTGAGCGCACTGTTGGTGGGTGTGTTGGGAGCGTAACCCAGCTCACCGGCCAGCAGAAATTTCATGCCTCCCGTGCCCATGGGCCACTGTGCAGCGAAACGCCCTGCAAAAGCCCAGTAGTCATCAATCCTGCCGGTAGCATTACCATCGCTTTGCAGAGCGGATGGCAGGTAGGTGACATCCAGAGAGCGTTGCACAATAGCAGCCTTTTTATCGGTTTTTTCGTAAGCAAGAAAATAGCTGACCCGGCTGCTGCTATCTGCAAAATCCAGTGTTTTGCGCCGTACCTGCGTAGCCCCTTCTTCAGGGTTATATTGCACGATGGCGTGGGTCTTCCAGCCATTGGCAGCTTTGTGTTTGAAATAAAGACCATCGGTCCAGGCAATGTCGGTATTGGGGCTGTCGTTACGATCCAGGGATTTTTTTGCCACACCGACTAATTCCAGTTTGCTTTGCATGCGCCCGACACGCAGACTCCACGGACCCTGGGCATAATTCAACCACATTTCATCGAAGGTGGCCTGACCCATCTTCAAGCCATCGGAACCGGGAGTAATGCCGGATGAATAAAGTTCGAACTCAGGGTCAGCACCGCTGCGATGGGTGGTGTAACGTCCGGCAAAACGCACCCGGGCACTGAGCGAATCATTGATGGTCGCCTGCAAACCGGCACGCAGGCGCAGCCGCCATTCGTCTTTTTCCGAAGTGCTACCGTCACGATCATCACGATCCAGCGTATAAAAACCGGTGCGCGCATCACCCACCAGACTGAACGTGTCGTTAATCGGGACGGCTGCCTGTAATTTGGTTTGCATCAACAATGCGCTCGCTGCCAGTAAACTGTTTATTATTAATTTTTGGGTCATATTCCATTTCTTGTTTAATTTTGGGAATGTTCTGCCTGGATCACTGCAAATGACCATCCTTGCAGGATCAGAATTCTATTTTAACAGGAAATCAAGGTGGGGTTATATTGTGGACAAGCATCTTTGCACAGCGCCACACCCTCTAGTCATCTTCGCGACGATACTCACCCTCAATGGTATTCGGCCGGTGCGGACCGGATGAATGCGAGTCCCGACGAGAGCCGCCCGTTCCACCAAAACCGCCCGGTGGTGTCAAAAACCGCCCCAGCATCCAGCGGATCATGGCGCGGCGTAATGAGGGAATCAAACATAAAAAGCCAATGGCATCAGTAAAGAAGCCCGGCGTCAACAACAATGCACCAGACACCAGCAGTACAGCACCTTCCAGCATTTCGATGGCGGGAATGCCACCCTGGGCCATGGTACGCCTCACCCGGGCCAGCGTGGCAAACCCCTGAATGCGCAACAACCACGCACCCAGCACGGCAGTAAACACCACCATGAATACAGTAGGAAGAGCACCGATAATACCTCCCACTTTGATCAGCAGGTAAATTTCCACCAAAGGAATGGTTAAAAACAGAACAAGCAGTATTGAGAAAGGGTTCATTATAGGTATCCAGTGCGGCTGTCCTGATGACCGGCTGTTTTCAACTTCAGTTATTTTCAATAATTTAACAACCGCACTATATCAGAGCCTTTCCCGCAATATACCCGTAGCGTTTGAGATTCAGGTGTTCAGTGTGCGTCATATTCGTTTCATGGCAAGGCGAAATGACGAGTAATAGCCGGTCTATTGTGAGAAATTTCAACGTAGCCATGGAATGAAGAGGGCGTGCAATGAATGCCTGAATCTCAAACGCTACGGGTACATATGGTCACTTTTGTCATAAACAAGCACAACTTGCCCCGCAATCTTCTTCGCCAAAAATGGCATTCTGCCGTACCTGTCATACAGATCAAACAGTTACGGGAAACACTCATCGACTCTCATTAACAAGCATGTAAAGATATGCCGCCCACAATACGATATGACGAAGACAAGGAATCAAATAATGCCGGGGCCTGCACAGCAATCAGCGCTGCATTTACTTATTCTGTGTACCTGCCCGGATCAGGCCACGGCACAGAATATTGCCAATCAGCTGATAGACCAGGCATTGGCGGCCTGCGTGAACATCCTGCCGGGGCTGACTTCCGTTTACCAATGGCAGGGAAAACGGGAGATAACCCGGGAACATCTGCTCATGATCAAGACCACGGACGCAGCATATCGGGCACTGGAGCAGGCCATTACCGAGCTGCACCCGTATGAACTTCCCGAGGTAATCGCTGTCCCCATCACTCAGGGGCTAAATGGTTATCTCCAGTGGATTGAACAACAAACAGTAACCGAAACAAACCGATGAGACACACCATGACCATTGCGCAACGACTGCTTCTTTTATTTGCTCTGTTTGCATTGACCCTGGGCGGCAATACCCAGGCCGGTGTTGGTGGTTTCGAAGAGGATGAAGAACCGCTGATGCCCGACGAAGCCTTCGCGCTCAGCACCCGGGTCATCGATGCCAATACCGTACGGGTCGAATGGAAAATTGCCGACAAATATTATCTGTACCGCGACAAATTCAAATTCGTCAGTGAGACAGAAAGCATCCAGCCCGGTACCCCCGGTTTTCCCAAAGGGAAAATCAAAGAAGACGAGTTTTTCGGCAAGATGGAAACCTATAGCAAGCATGTTGCTATCGATATCCCCATCACCCGAACGGGTACTGCCAACACACTAAACATGAAGATCACCTCGCAAGGCTGCGCAGATATAGGGCTTTGTTACCCGCCACAAACCAAAACCGTCACCTTTAATTTGCCCCCGTTGGCCTCTGCCGAAACTGCTGTCAATACCGCCAATGACTCGGGCGGTTTTAGCCCGCTCAATGCGTTAAGGAGTCTGGGCAGCAGTCTGGGACTCATTGATTCCGACGATGGCTTTCTGCATCCCGACCAGGCTTTCACCTTTTCCGCAGAAGCTGTTAACGGCAACACTCTGCGTGTCCGCTGGGATATCGCCGACAAAGTCTACCTCTATCAGGACAAATTCAAGTTTGAATTAAAAGAAGCTGACGGCATTACCCTCGGCACCCCCGTATTGCCTGAAGGCAAAAAGAAGATCGATGAATCCTTTGGCGAAATGATGGTTTATTACCATAGTGTGGACATCGATATCCCGTTAGAACGCACAAACCTTAACGCCACCGAGGTTATCCTCGTGGTCAAATACCAGGGCTGTGCCGATGCCGGATTCTGTTATCCGCCCATCACCAAAGAAATGCCTGTTTCACTGCCCGCCGGATCGGCCACAGCAGCCGCCGCCAGCTCCGATACCGGCACCAACGGAGTGAATGATGCGCCCCTTTCCGAACAGGATCGCATTGCCGACTCGCTGGCCAGCGGCAACACCCTGCTCACCATCCTTACCTTCTTCGGTTTTGGCCTGTTGCTGGCTTTCACCCCCTGCGTATTCCCGATGATCCCCATTCTCTCCAGCATCATCGTCGGCCAGGGTGAAAGCATCACCACGCGTCGCGCCTTTATCATGTCACTGGTATACGTGCTGGCCATGGCGTTGACCTACACCGTAGCCGGTATCGCCGCCGGTGCCTTTGGGCAAAACCTGCAAGCCGCCTTCCAGAACCCGTGGATACTCGGCAGTTTTGCCGGTGTATTTGTGGCATTGTCATTTTCCATGTTTGGTTTTTACGAGCTGCAAATGCCCTCGTTCATCCAGAACAAGCTCACCAATGCCAGCAACCGCCAGCAAGGCGGCACGCTGACAGGCGTCGCTATCATGGGACTGCTGTCGGCCCTCATCGTTGGCCCTTGCGTAGCCGCTCCGCTGGCTGGCGCGCTGATCTACATCGGCCAGACCGGCGACATGGTACTCGGTGGCATGGCTCTGTTTGCCCTCAGCATGGGCATGGGCGCACCACTGCTGGTCATTGGTGCCTCGGCAGGCAAATTGCTGCCTAAAGCCGGTGCCTGGATGGACACCATCAAGGCCGTATTCGGCGTGATGATGCTGGCCGTTGCCGTGTGGATGCTGGAACGCATCATACCGGTGGGCATGGCCATGATGCTGTGGGGCACACTGATGATCGGCTCCGCCATTTACATGGGTGCGCTGGACCCTGTGGGCGAAGGCTCCGGCTGGCGTAAATTGTGGAAAGGCCTGGGTGTCGTATTACTCATTTATGGTGCCCTGCAACTGTTCGGCGCAGCAGCAGGCGGCAAGGATACCTTGCAACCCCTGCATGGCCTGGCCATGGGAGGAGGAGGCAGTGGTGGTGGCAGTGGTGCCATGGGCAACATGCATCACGGTGGCGAAATGGTCTTCAAGCGCTTCAAGGGACTGGCCGCACTGGAGCGTGAAGTCGCTGCCGCCTCCGCTGAGGGTAAATCAGTCATGGTGGATTTTTATGCTGACTGGTGTGTGTCCTGCAAGGAAATGGAAAAATACACCTTCTCTGATGCGAGTGTGCAAAAGGCCCTGGCCAACACGGTACTGTTGCAGGCGGACGTTACCGCCGACGATGACATCGACAAGGCTCTGATGAAAGAATTCAGCATCTTCGGCCCACCGTCCATTCTTTTCTTTGGCGTCGATGGTAAAGAACGCCGCAGCTATCGTGTGGTAGGCTTTGTGAAACCCGGCCCCTTCCGCGACCATGTGGAAAAGGCGCTTCGCTAACCTGAGCCGAATAACTGCAACCAGATGGCCAGCAACACACCACAGAAAAAAAAGCTGCTGAAATATACCGCATATCTGCTGACCTTTGTGGTCGGCATGTGGGGCGGGCGTTTGCTCATCGACCAGATAACCGGCAACGCCCAGGGGCGCGAAGCCGCACAGTCCATGGTCAATCAGGCCGCCCCCGAATTCAGCCTGCCAGACATTACCGGCACCCTGCGTAATTCCCGTGAATGGGATGGCAAGGTGGTCATCCTTAATTTTTGGGCCACCTGGTGCCCGCCCTGTCGCAGTGAAACCCCCATGTTCGTCGAGGTACAGGAACAGTACAGCGCTACCGGCCTGCAATTTGTCGGTATTGCCATCGACAACGCAGAAAGTGTGCAGGATTTCATGGACACCTACGGCATTAACTACCCCATGCTCATTGGTGAAGACAGCGCGATTGAGGTCGCCAAAGATTATGGTAACCGTTACGGTGCTCTGCCCTACACGGTCATTATCGATCGCAACAGGAAAATTCAGTTTATACAGCGTGGCGAAATGACCCGTGAAATCATAGAAAACACGATCAGTCAGTTGCTGTAAAACCTGACAACGTCCAATTTCTGCCATTCTGCCACGAACGCTCCGGCAACGTCGGCGAAACCCGGCAAACCCTCAAAAACGTGGACATCAAAACGCTATGGGAGCATACTGCTTGCAGTTTTATGGCAAAGAACACATGTTCAGCGCATTTGTATATTTTTTCCCGCAGATTGGCACCATAATTGCGCCATCTGGCAAAATCAAAAAACCCGGGCGCAAAAGACCAGGGTAAAAACAGGGTTAAATAAAAACAATCACACCATGGCTAACATCCTCGTCCTCAATGGCCCCAACCTCAATCTGCTGGGCAGCCGCGAGCCTGACCATTACGGGAGGTCCACACTCCCGGAAATTACCGAACATCTGGTCAAAACTGCCCGGGCCGCAGGACACACACTGAGCCATTATCAAAGCAATGCCGAACATGAACTAATAGATCATGTGCATCAGGCTGCGGTGGACAAGGTCGAATTCATCATCATCAATCCTGCCGCATTCACGCACACCAGCGTGGCATTGCGTGATGCGCTGGCCGGTGTGGCTATCCCGTTTATCGAAGTACATTTATCGAACATCCATGCCCGCGAAACATTTCGCCAGCACTCCTGGTTTTCTGACATCGCCGTGGGTGTCATCAGCGGACTGGGCGCCCAGGCTTACGAATTGGCACTGGACGCAGCAATCGCCCGTTTGACCTGAATATTTAAACCGCGATTAAAAACAATCTATTCACCGTTAACAAAAATCACAGGCATCAATAATGGACATTCGCAAAGTTAAAAAACTCATTGAACTGCTGGAAGAATCCAATATTGCCGAACTGGAAATTCACGAAGGCGAAGAATCTGTACGCATCAGTCGTTATGGAACTGGCGCAGTGGTTAGCGCACCGGCACCGATAATAGCCGCTGCACAGGCAACCACTCCCGGTGAAACAACCGGCAACGAAGCAGAGATCAGCGGCCACAAGGTCACATCCCCCATGGTGGGCAGTTTTTATCGTGCGCCGTCCCCGGGCACCGCCGCCTTTGTGGAAGAAGGTCAAAGCGTCAAAGTGGGAGATACCCTGTGCATCATCGAGGCGATGAAACTGCTGAATCAGATCGAAGCCGACAAGGCTGGCACTATCAAAGCCATCCTGGTGGAAAATGGGGAACCGGTGGAATACGGACAAGCGCTGTTTATTATTGAATAAGCTCGCTATCAACCATTGAAAAAAACCAAACTTAACGCAAATCCTGACGCAGCCCCTAACGTAGACAAAATCATGTTTGAAAAAATCGTTATTGCCAACCGCGGGGAAATCGCCCTGCGTATTTTACGTACTTGCAAAGAGCTGGGCATCCAGACTGTCGCTGTACACTCCGAAGCCGATCAGGATTTAAAACACGTACGCCTCGCCGATGAGACAGTGTGCATCGGCCCTGCCGCATCGGCTGACAGCTATCTGAACATCCCGGCGTTGATCAGTGCGGCAGAAGTTACCGACGCAGTGGCCATTCATCCTGGTTACGGCTTCCTCGCCGAGAATGCCGATTTTGCCGAACGCATCGAGCAAAGCGGCTTCACCTTCATCGGTCCCAAACCGGAAACGATTCGCCTGATGGGCGACAAGGTGTCTGCCATCAAGGCCATGCGTCAATCCGGCGTGCCCTGCGTACCCGGCTCCGACGGCTCGCTGGGAGATGACGCAGACACCAACAAACGCATCGCCAACGACATTGGCTACCCCATTATTATCAAGGCGGCGGCGGGTGGCGGCGGTCGCGGCATGCGGGTGGTGCACTCCGAAGCTGCACTGCTCAATGCCATTTCACTCACCACCGCCGAAGCCCAGGCGGCTTTTGGCAGTGGCGTGGTGTACATGGAAAAATACCTGGAAAATCCACGTCATGTGGAAGTCCAGGTGCTCTCGGATCAACACGGTAACGCCATTCATCTGGCCGAGCGTGACTGCTCCATGCAACGCCGACACCAAAAAGTCTGTGAGGAAGCACCAGCCCCCGGCATCAGTCCCGAACTGCGTGCCAAAATCGGTGGCCGCTGTGCCGAAGCCTGTCGCAAAATTGGTTATCGCGGCGCGGGCACCTTTGAGTTTTTGTACGAAAATGGTGAATTTTATTTCATCGAAATGAACACCCGTATCCAGGTGGAACACCCCGTCACCGAAATGATTACCGGTGTGGATCTGATCAAGGAACAAATTCGCATCGCTGCCAACCTGCCACTGAGTTATCAGCAGGATGACATCAAGGTGCATGGCCATGCTTTTGAATGTCGCATCAACGCCGAAGACCCGAAAACTTTTATGCCTTCTCCGGGCACCATCAGCCAGTTTCATGCCCCGGGTGGGCTGGGTGTACGTGTTGATTCACACATCTACAACGGCTACCGCGTCCCCCCCTATTACGATTCGATGATCGGCAAACTCATCGTGCACGGTGACACCCGCGAAATCGCCATGGCTCGCATGCGCACGGCGCTGAGTGAATGCGTTATCGAAGGCATCAAAACCAATATCCCGTTGCAACAGGATATTTTCAACGATGCCGCATTTGCTGCCGGTGGCACCAATATTCACTACCTTGAGAAAAAACTGGGGCTTTAAAAACAGGAACTGAGGATCAGCTGAAAACCCCGTAGTTCCTTTTAAGCTGATCCCTGGTACTTTTCAAAAAATGCCCTGGCTGCAACTCACCTTCGAAACCACACCGGACGATGCTGAACAATTCTCTGATTTGCTCAGTGATGCCGGTGCCTGCGCCATCACTTTTCTTGATAGCGCCGACCAACCGCTGTACGAACCCCCTGTGGGTGAAACCCCACTGTGGTCACGCACCCGCATCATCGGTCTGTTCGATGCGACGACCAATATGAATGTTGTACTGACGCAAATCAGAGATGCCATAACACCAAACAGCCTGCCAGACCACCGTATCTCACCACTGGAAGACAAGGACTGGGAGCGCGAATGGATGGACAGTTTCAAACCCATGCCCTTCGGTGAACGTTTGTGGATCGTGCCCGGCTGGGCGTCGCCACCGCAACCCGAGGCTGTCAATATCCTGTTAGATCCGGGACTGGCTTTTGGCACGGGCACCCACCCCACTACTGCGCTATGTCTGCAATGGCTGGATGAACACGGTGCCAATCATGATGAAGTTATCGATTACGGTTGCGGCTCGGGTATTCTTGCCGTGGCTGCTGCAAAACTGGGGGCCAGCCATGTGTGGGCAGTGGATAATGACCCACAGGCACTCATTGCTACGCATGACAATGCACACAAAAACAGGGTTGCTGAAAATATTGACGCTGTGTTACCTGACGCTTTACCTGGCCTGCAAACCCCGCTGTTACTGGCCAATATTCTCGCTCAACCGCTAATGGATTTTGCTGAACGTTTTGCCACACACGTCAGTCCCGGTGGTCACATCGTATTATCCGGGATTCTTGCCGGGCAGGCCAAACAGGTCGCCGCCCGTTATGAGTCCTGGTTTTCCATGGAACCGGCCATATCCAGGGATGGGTGGGTACGACTCAACGGCCAGCGCTTCGGCTAAGGAACGTGCAAACTTTAATTCACATTAAAATGTGAATTAAGGGCTAAAAACACTCTTTTTAAAAATCATCGGGCATTTAATGTTAAAGAACGTAACGTTTTCTGTTTTCTTTGCAAGTTTCCTCATCGGTAGGGTGGGCATTGCCCACCATCATGGGTTAAACAGGGCACGATTGGTGGGCGATGCCCACCCTGCAAGTGGAATTACCCTGATTTTGCTGCCATACGCTGAAAACAGGACGATTTAGCGCTTAATTCACATTAAAACTGGTATGTACCCATTCCTTACCTCAGCGCCAAATCTGACTTCAGCCGCGCCATGATGCTCCACCCGCTGAAGGGTCTATTGGCTGAAAGCAACAACGTGATGCATATCTGCGCGAATGCTGACCCGTGTGCCAATAGAATGGTCATGATGGCTGGGGAATAACGATAACACCCGATTGCCGGATGGCAGCTCCAGGGTGTACATCACCTCGGCTCCCTTGAAAGCCTTTTGGGTAATGAGTCCGGAGAGGGGACCGTCTGCATCGGGCACAATATCATCCGGGCGAATCAGCACTTCCACTTTGGTGCCTTTGGGCCAGTTATATGCGCGATCACCCGTCAGCCTCCCCAGCTCGGTATCAACAGTATCGGTATCGACCATAGTGCCGGTTAAAAAAGTACCCTGACCAATAAAGTCAGCGACAAAACGATTTTGTGGCTCATGATAAAGATTGAAGGGTGTGTCCCATTGCAAAATGCGCCCCTGATCCATGACGCCAATGTGGTCGCCCAGGGCAAAGGCTTCGTCCTGATGGTGGGTGACCAGAATGCCGGTAATGCCTTCCTGTTTGAGAATGTCGCGCACCTCCAGACTAAGGCGCTCACGAGTGTCTACATCGAGATTGGAAAACGGCTCGTCGAGCAAAATGGCCTCGGGCTGCGCAGCCAATGCACGAGCCAAAGCCACGCGCTGCTGTTGTCCACCGGACAGTTCGTGTGGAAAGCGTGTTTTGAATTCCTCCAGCCCCACCATTTGCAACATACGCACCACCATTTTTCGCCGGTCTGCGCTGGAGGCCTTGCGCAGAGCAAAGCCGACGTTGTCGCTGACGTTCATGTGTGGAAACAGGGCGTAATCCTGAAACACCATGCCGAGGCGGCGTTTTTCCGGGGCCAGCGCGTAACCGGGACGGGAGACAAGGTCGCCATCGATGCGAATTTCACCGTGAAAAACGGGTTCAAAACCAGCGATGGCACGCAGTGCCGTGGTTTTGCCGCAACCGCTGGGACCCAACAGACACACCAGACTGCCACGTTTAACGTGCATCGACAGACCACTCACCACCGTCTGGCTACGGTAGCGGCATTCGATATCGCGAACATCCAGCAGGGGATTCATGGGGGGATTCGGGCGTTGGTGGTAGCGTCAGGAATCATTCCCGGCATGATACCAGATCACCTGCGCTCAGTGCGGGCAGGATGTACAGGAGCCTGTTCAGCCAACAAGAAATTCCAGCAAGGCCTTTTGCGAGTGCAGACGATTCTCCGCCTCATCCCACACCACGCTTTGCGTGCCATCAATGACAGCTGCCGCCACCTCTTCACCACGGTGGGCAGGCAGGCAGTGCATGAACAGGGCATCGGGTTTGGCCAGTGCCATTAATTTCGGGTTGACCTGATAGTCGGCAAATGCCTGTTCGCGTGCAGCCTGCTCTTCTTCCTGGCCCATGCTGGCCCACACATCGGTGACGATCAGGTCAGCATCCTGTACGGCTGTGCGAGGTGATGTGCTCAAGGCGGCATAGCCTTCACCAGCGGCGAGGATTTGTGCATCAGGCAGATAACCCTCAGGGCTGGCTATTTGCAGCTGGAAGCCGAACTGTTTTGCGGCGTTAATGTATGAGTGACACATGTTGTTGCCATCGCCGATCCACGCCACACGCTTGCCGCTGATGTCGCCGCGATGTTCAAAGTAAGTCTGCATATCGGCCAATAGCTGGCAAGGGTGGTATTCATTGGTGAGCGCGTTGATGACCGGCACCCGTGAATATTCTGCAAAGCGCTGGATTTTTTCATGCTCAAAGGTGCGGATCATGATGATATCCACCATACGTGACAACACCCGCGCCGAATCTTCGATGGGCTCGCCACGACCCAGTTGCGTGTCGCGCGGTGAGAGAAAAATGGCGTGACCACCAAACTGTGCCATACCGGCCTCAAAAGAAACCCGGGTCCGGGTGGAGGACTTTTCAAACACCATGCCCAGCACCTTGTTTTTTAATGGCTCAAAAATTTTGCCCGCTTTTTGCCGGGCTTTCAGTTCGATGGCGCGCTGAATCAGCTTGCACAATTCATCACGGCTCAAATCATTAAGGGTCAAAAAATGGCGCGTGTTCATAGAATGTCTCGCTGGAATCTGGAAGTTATTGGCCGGAAAGAAAATCGCGGATGAGTGTACTGAGTTGCCCGACCAGCTGTGTCGCTTCGTCATCGCTCATGACCAATGGCGGCAGTAGCCGTACCACGTTACCCGCAGTAACGTTGATGAGCAAACTGTCATCCAGCGCGATTTTTACCAGTTCGGCACAGGGTCGGTCCAGTTCAATGGCCAGCAGCAACCCCCTGCCACGAATCTCGATAACGCCCTCAACCCCGGACAGTTTTTCGTTAAATGCGCCCAACAGCTGTGCACCCAGAGACCCGGCGCGTTCACAAAGTTTATCTTTTTCAATGGTTTCGATGACACTCAGGGCCACCCGGCAGACCAACGGATTGCCACCATAGGTGGAGCCATGATTGCCAGGCTGGAAGGTTTGCGCCGCCGCACCGCGCGCCAGACAAGCACCAATGGGTACGCCGTTGCCCAGCGCCTTGGCAAGGGTCATAACATCCGGTGTGGCATTGTCTTGTTGCTGGTGCGCAAACCAGTGTCCGCTACGACCCATGCCGGTCTGAATTTCATCCAGCATCATCAGCCAGTTGTTTTCATCACACAGAGCACGGATGCCGGGCAGATAATCGTCGTCAGGAATGCGAATGCCGCCTTCGCCCTGTATGGGTTCCACCAGCACGGCCACCACACTCTGATTATTTTTGGCCACAGCGGCAATAGCGTCGAGATCATTGTAGGGCACACGCAGAAAACCACTCACCAGCGGTTCAAAACCGGCCTGCACTTTACGGTTACCGGTGGCACTCAACGTGGCCAGGGTGCGGCCATGGAAACTGCTTTCCATAACAATGATGGTGGGTTGTTCAACGCCCAGGGTGTGGCCATGCAGGCGTGCGATTTTGATGGCGGCCTCGTTGGCCTCGGCACCGGAATTACTGAAAAATACCCGTTCCATGCCCGCCAGCGTGGTGAGTTTGTCCGCCAGCGCCTGTTGATGGGCGATACCGTAAAGGTTGGAGGTGTGTATCAACTGACCTGCCTGCTGACAAATAGCCCCGGTCACAGCGGGATGCGCATGACCCAGGCCGCACACAGCGATACCGCCGAGGGCATCGAGATAGCGTTTGCCAGCCGTGTCCCACAGCCACACGCCCTCCCCTTTCTCGAAGGTAACGGGTAAAGGAGCGTAAGTATGCATCAGTGTGTCCGGCATGGTATTTCCCAACGTGTCCAAAAAATAAAAGCGCCAAAAACAAAAAAGGCAGTCCCAATGGAGGCTGCCATTCAATATCAGGAGGAAATTCTAGCGATTTGCCGGAAGGGAGGCAATAGCCGGAAAACCCGCTGCGGTCCCCCTCAAAAACCACCGTGGCTTTGGGTACCCATGTAATACAGCAGCGGAATGGACAACACAACGTTAATGCGTGAGGTGAACAAGGCGATTTTTCTGGCGCGTGTCTTTTGCTCATCAGTCGCAGTTTTCAGCCCCAGCAGCTTTTTCTGATTGGGCCAGATGAAGGGCCAGACGTTGAATAACATGATGGTGCCTGGCCAGGCACCGAGGCCGATATTGACAAAACCAGGTTGCAGGGTGAAGGCCTTGATGAAATTGGGGCCGAGCAGGGCAGCACCCGATAGTCAGGTGACGATGGAAGTCCAGCGAAACCAGAACAATGCACGCGGGGCGATGTATTTCATGATTGCAGCGGGGCCAAGGCCATTTTTGTCGGCAGTGGCAGCAGTTATGGCAGGTACTTGCACAAAATTGAAATAATACAGCATACCCACCCAGAGGATACCGGCAGTGAGGTGTAACCAACGCTCGATGATGAGGGCGTATTCCATATTGAGCACCTGTTAAGGAACGTGCACGTCTCTAAGGGGCATACACGTCCCTGAATAAATATTTTTGAAAAAGTGTAACCAGACCCAAAACATCTTCGTTACTAATCCGAATTATCGCAACAGGAACAATTCTGCACTGTTGCAACCATTATAAATATAAAACTTACCCCTGGCTCGTATAGAAGGGACAATTCCGGAGAGTAACAATGAAAAACAAAAATCGATTAATGTTATTAATGATGTGCTTATGGTTCGTTTTGTTAACAGCCTGTAATCATGATGATAGCGGGGGACAGAACACTACACCACCTCCTCCCCCGTTTGGTACAGTTACCGGCAGTGTAAAAGATGCTGTATCAAACACGGGACTGCCAGATGTCACTATTTCTGTGCGTGATGAAAATGACATTGAAATTGAGAACGCAATAACAGGCGGCACCGGAAACTACGAAATTCGCCTGCCAGCTGACCGGCAATATCAATTTATCTTTACGCTTGCAACACACTACCAGTCAGTTTATTCCGGAGTAACAGTCAACCCCAATGAAACAGAAACGCTTGAAGCCGTTTTGCAAATCAACAACACAATTGTTGGTACAGGAAGTATCGGTGGCACATTGACAGATGCGTTCACGGGTCTTCCACTGGCCAGTGCGCAAATATTTTTCCGGGAGGGTATCAATATACAGGCTGGCGACATTGTGGCCGAAACCACGACCAATAATAGCGGAAATTATTCTCTGGCAGACACACTGCAAACCGGGCAATACACTATTGAGGTTGTATTAGATGGATATGTTAATAATTTTATAACAATACTCGTGCTTGGCGGACAAGTCATCAACAATCAAAACGCAAGTATCACACCGGTTTTACCCAATGGAGAAACTCGTATTGTATTAACCTGGGGGGCTCAGCCCGCTGATCTTGACAGTCACCTGACTGGCCCTGTCGCGAATAACGCAAGCAGTCGGTTTCATATTTACTTCGGCAACAAAGGCTCAGCAACGTCGTCGCCTTTCTCACGTCTGGATGTTGATGATATCTTTTCCTTCGGGCCGGAAACAATCACTATCAGCTCACAATTTCAGGGTACATATCGGTACTATGTACATAATTTCAGCAATCGCAACAATGCAAACAGCACATCGCTGGGCGATTCCAGCGCGAAAGTAACGGTATATCAGGGTGACGAACCGCCACGGGTTTTCAATGTGCCATCTGGTACAGGTACAACATGGAGCGTATTTGAGCTCAGCGGCAGCAATCTGCGTCCGCTAAATACTCTGTCGAGTGATACTTCCTTCACTTTTGCGAGCGTTAGAACAGCTGATAATTCCAGCGAATCTGTTGAAATACAAAATGAAGTCACGATGATTGAAAACGTACCTTTCAAATAAAGCACACAATACGGCATCAGGGCAAGTACGGGCCTGATGCCGTATCAATCACAATAATGTTGCTTACATTTTTTTACACGGATAGACAAACAATGCATTCAACATAATAATGGGGAATCTCTCAGGAATGTGAACAGGAATAGCCAGGGCTATGTCAAACAAGACACCATC
Source organism: Gammaproteobacteria bacterium (assembly GCA_013151355.1). Lineage (GTDB taxonomy): Bacteria > Pseudomonadota > Gammaproteobacteria > SZUA-152 > SZUA-152 > SZUA-152. The sequence goes on along the minus strand of JAADIL010000255.1, from coordinate 3,124 downwards.
TAAAAATAACAAACTTATGGAGAAGATCTATATTCAGCATAAAGATCAACTCTACAACTATATTCTTCGGCTCAGCAACGACCAGCATCTGGCACAGGATATTGTGCAACACACGTTTTACAAAGTGCTGTCTGATCCCGAAATCGCCAGGGTAAAACATCTTAAAGCTTATCTTTTTACCATTGCGCATAATAAATTAAAAGATGAGTGGAAGCGTAAGCCAACTGTCCCGTTTGAAGGGGACGACACGATGCAAGACACTCCAGACTTTAAAGCCGGAAAAACACCAGAAGAAATTACAGAAGCCGGTACAAGTGACTCCTCCGTCGAAAAGACAATTCGACAGATGCCAAAAAACTTTAGCGAGTTAATGTTGCTGCGCTATACCGAAGACCTGTCTATAGCCGAGATAGCGGAAATCACCCAACGAAGTGTTACGGATATCAAAGTCAGCTTGCACCGTGCCCGGCTTAAATTTGAAACACTACACACAGCATCCATGTATTCAAAAGTTGCGGTCTCACGAAATCGATGCGAAACAGTACAAGAACTGCTTTTACCCTTTCATGACAACGACCTCACAACAGAACAATTAGCCCGTATAAACAAACATATCGTCAAATGTAACATATGTACAAAAGATGCTGCTGAAATGAAACGTACACGGCAACTGTTTGTTGCATTGCCATTGATACCTTTCCCGCTGGCCTTTGACGAATTTGCAAAGCAAATGCCGCAATTATCACCCGCAACAACAGCCGCTGAATCACAGGCCAATGATGGGACTGCAAGCGTTGCAACAAATTATTCTGCAAATAGCGAAGTCATCGCTCAAACTGTTGGGCAAACGGTTCGCGTCAAAATAGCAGCGGGTGTTGCTGGTGCCGTTATTCTTGCCGGGTCGGGGTTTTATCTGGCAGGTCAGGATGATGGCCTGGTTTCCAATACCCAAACCGACAGGAAAGAAACACCTGAACAACAGGAGCCACAAGCAAAAACCCTCGTCGATAAAAATATGGGATCAATATTATTGATCGCAAAATTATCATCGAACAGCCAAAAGAACTTGAAAAATGTAAAATGGAAGGTTGAGCCGGTTAATAAAAATCAATTAAAAGAACCAATCGATACTTCTGCTACAGCATCGAATGATAATGTCACTCTCACACTACCACCAGGATCATATAAAATTACTGCGACACTGGATAATCTTGAAAAATCAGAAATTATCACTGTCGAAAAAGGGAAGTCATCTACGAAGCCGGTTATTTTTAATGCTGGTGAAATAAGCGTATCGGCATCACTCAATAAAGACATTGACATCGGTGATATTCAATGGCGTCTCTACAAAGAAGATGCATCATCAGGAAGCCCTGTTGCAACATTTACGGGTAATTTCAATCGGTATTTTCCCGCCGGGGAATACCTGCTTCGTGCTAATTATCAGGGGAACCTGGAAAAACAACATAAAATTATACTTTCTCCCGGCCAGTTTTTGTCTGTTGTTAAACCTGGATTTCGTTATGGTAAATTAAATTTACAGGCAAACCTGGAGGGGACAGGTAAAATTATTGAGTCTACAGAGCTTGCACAATGGTCTATTGATCGCCTGACAAATGGAAAAGTTGATAAAAACAGTATTGTGAAAATTAAAAAAGGCGCTTCCGTGGCATTACTTTCTCCCGGTACTTATCGCATCAATATGACATTGGGAAAATATGTTAATCAAAGCACTGACGTAACAGTTCATGAGGGAAAAACCAGTTCGAGTAAAGGGTTGGTACTTAAAGTGGGAAAGTTGACCCTACAGGCAAAAATTACTTTGGATAGTCCATTGTTGCCTACATACGTGAACTGGAAAATTGATAAAACAGGCGCCAATAATAAAAAAACAAATGTGGAAAAATCCAAAACAGAAAACAGTGCTGATTATTATCTTCCGCCCGGAAAATATCAAATTACAGCCACCTATGGCACAAATTTAAAAGTTATTAAGGCGGTGACAATCAAAACAGGTGAAACGGTTAAAGATGATTTCATATTCGAGCCTGGCATCGCCGATTTTACCGCTATGGATTCTCGTAACAAGAAAATGATCTATAGCATACTTGACTGGTCTCTGGAGAAAAAAAAAAAAACAACGAAAGATGGAGATGTTTATACTCAGCTTAAAGATATAAAAACCAGCCGTGCTATTTTTACACTGCAACCCGGTAATTATCGGATTACTGTCGAACATGAAACAAATGGAAAATTAATTAAAGATTTTGACATTGTCTCCGGAAAAACTACGAAAGATACATTAATGTTTAACCTTGCTTCTCAAACACCCAGATGGGAGTGGAAATAATCATTTTTTTTGTCTCATGGAGAAAAAATGAACATCCAACGCAAAGGCGCGAAGATGCAGAAAGCGCAAAGGGTTAGAGGATAACGAGCAAAAGATACAAAAATCTCAAATGCTGTGAATCTTTGCGTTCTCTGCGCCTTTGCGCCTTTGCGCCTTTGCGCCTTTGCGTTAGATTTTATGACATTGTGATTCACGGTCGAGGAACAGCCTGTTCCTCCGAATGTAAACCAATGACTTTATTCGGGTGAATTTTTTTAGTGCTAAGGGACGTGCACGCAATAACATCCCGATCTTGCATCTCATCTTCAGCCCGTCTTTCGCCCGTTCTTCAATCACAAAAATCACAAAAGCTCGAAATAGAACAACTATTCCTGCACTTTTGTTCAATCAGAACGAACACCAACAGTAGGCGCTTTAGGCGAATACAGACCAATATGAGCGCCAGATCGGGATGTTATTGCGTGCGCGTCCCTTAATTCACATTTGAGCTGTTGTAATATGAAAAAAGGGGCCATTGGCCCCTTTCTCATGTTATGCGCCGACAAATGGAGAGTTAGCTGCCGAAGTTACTGGCCACGAAGTCCCAGTTCACCAGATTCCAGAACGCTTCCACGTACTTGGGACGGGCATTGCGGTAATCAATGTAGTAGGCATGCTCCCACACATCGCAGGTCATGATTGGAGTCTGGCCTGCTGTCATCGGGTTGGCAGCATTGGAGGTGTTGACAATTTCCAGTGCGCCGTCGCTGTTTTTCACCAGCCAGGTCCAGCCGG
>JAADIL010000039.1 GCA_013151355.1 Gammaproteobacteria bacterium | reverse complement strand
CCTTAGCCAATCAATGACGATCAGGAGTAATTTCAATAGCGGTTACTGAATGCCGACTAAAAACAACACTAATAGATTTTCCGTCAATATCCAGGTCTTTTTCAACAATGTTAACCTGTGTAGAGTCTGGAGAATCACCAGAGAGAACAAACAATCTCGCATTTCCTCCGCTACTCTCTCCTTTCAGAATAATTCGGGTTTTGATATCTTTACGGATGTTTCTATTCACAATAATGGCGTAAATTTTTTCACCTTGCTTGCTGGCAACCATAGAAAGCGATGGAATATTGGTTTCGGCTGGCCAATCAAAATAACGTTCCCACTTAATTTTTTTTGTGCTGTATTCGGGAGAGTCAATGCTATAGCCCACCAGTCTCCCCTTCATATGGCGTGTAAACAGTTTGAGCGCAAAGAAACCAGGTTTTCGGTAATAACTATCCCGCCCAGATTTTTTATCTACGCCGATGATGCCAAAATGATTATCGGGCTCCATAATGCCAAGCGACCATCCGGTTGCATATTCATAGTTATTCTTCAGCATATGGACAATATAATCAGCATTGTATACAGCGCCACCCAATGTCGAGGTTGGTCCACTATATTCATCTATAGCTATCGAAATCTTCGAGTCATCATTATTCACAAAAGAATAGAGTTTTTGAGGAACATTGTATCGTGTTTTGAAAAAACTTTGGGACAAGATATATTGCCATTGAGTATATTTTACTGGTTTATTCAAGTCCTCTGTTGCAAGCCCTCCGTAGACATGAAAAGTAACAAAATCAATATCGTCCCTTATCTTTTCTAGGATCGCTTGATTATAATCCATAAGTTTTTTATATTTTTTTTCCATGTCAGGCTTAAAAAATTTATGGGGATAGGAGTCATCAAGCAAATTTATGCCGAGTTTTATATTTGGGTCTGCGGCTCTAATTCCATTTGAAAAGCTTTTTATCTGGTCAGCTATATCTTTAATCGTCAACCCTTCCCACATGTTATTAGCCCAAAGCTCGTTCCCCAGAACAACATATTGAATATTATAAGGGGCTTTATGACCATTTTTTTCTCTTGATTTTCCAAACTTGCTATCAGCCGGATCATTAAAATACCTGACCAGATCAGTACCACTCCTGGGGTCAAGCTTATAACTTAGAGAACGAAAAACACCTTGCACATCAGTAAAAAATACAGGGATACGAACAGCAAAGCCTGGAGAAGATCCCAATGACTGAAAGTACTGTAGAAGATCATCATAGTTTTTGTGGGGTGGTTGGCCTCTATTATAATATTTATTCCGCGCAACTTTTTCCAGCAACTGTTTAGCCACACCTTTTTGAGGAATATTCATTCGCTCGAGTGACTCTTGTGTAGAGAGCCGCCCTGATTTTTTTCCCGTGCTGTCAATATAAAATGGCAGCCCCAGCTGTGTATTATCAAGAGTAATAAAGGTAGGTGAAAGTTCTTCCAGCAACAGCTTTAAATCGGGGTTCGTCAAATCAACAGGAGAGCGCCACTGTTGTCGATACAGCTTTGCCAGAGATATACCAAATAAATTCCGGTTGACTGCTTTCTTCAGGTCATTGCTGTCAATAATAATAGTTGCATTATATTCTGACCTGGTTTCTGCATTGGATGCAAAAACCACAAAAACAGAAGCGAACAAAACAAGCCAAAAAAAACGTACAAAACCACGAAGTAATGTTTGGGAATGCATCAGTGCCAACTATACCCGTGGCGTTTGAGATTCAGGCTTTTAGTGTGTGTCATATTCATTTCATGGCAAGGTGAAATGACGAGTAATAGCCGAATTATTGCGGGGAGTTTCAACGCAGCCATAGAATGAAAAGGGCGTGCAATAAAACCGAAATCTCAATCGCTACGGGCATATACTCAAGTATTTTCAAATTCTTTCAAGGGATATCGTTTTTTAACTGTATCGCGGCCTCTCTCTAATTTCCCTTTCTCTTTATGGTCAAGGAAATTGATACGTTCAACAACAGGACTGTCAGATACATTGTCGTAATCTATGTACTGTTCAACACAGATGTCAAGACCCAGCGTCGTCTTGATTTTATTCTTTAGTACCCATAATAATGGCACCAGCTTGGGTAGTTTCGGTGACAATGAAGAGCGCATGGCAGTACGAGCAGTCGTAACCATCCAACAGTTCTGCTTGCAATTTGATACCTTGCCAGTAATATCATCGTACTGAGAGCCTGACATTATGTCACTCCAGTTTTGCCTCTCCAGGTTGCCCAGCGGCAAATCAGTCCTTACATTACATGCCCATACATCGGACCATGGATCAACAAAAGCAAAATCACTGCCCGCAGTACACTTTATCAAACGATCATGCCCAAGAATTTTCTCAATCAAGCCAAGATTAAGATAGGCTCGAAACCAGTTTTTTACGTTATTCGTTTTCAGCATTGAAACGACCAGGCCTTCGACCTGCTTTGCTACCTGGGTACGATTATAAAAATAGTTATCATTTTTATAAAATTGCCATGCGTTGTGAAGTGTAGACGTTGCTAATTCAAATCCTTCTTTTTGAGCGAATTCATATATATCAACAAGCTGCTCTACATTTTCATCCTGAATCACCAGTGCGAACCCTAAATCTGTGCCTCCGGCTTCTTTTAGCTTCCTGAGCCCTTCAGTTTTTATTGCAAAGCCATTCTTTTCACCCCGGATACGATTGTTCATGGCTTCATCACCTTCCAGGCTGAATCTCACCTTTATATCCGGATATTTTTTTATTATGGCAATTAATTTTTCAGGCCGCAGACCATTGGAGCTTATCTCAATGATTCTTCCTTTCGGGTAAATCAAATCTATAATTTCAGGCAGATCTTTTCTTAGCGTTGGTTCCCCACCCGAGACGTTGACGTTATCAAATCCATCAGGCAGTTTTTCAAGTGTCGCGAGGCGCACTTCTTCTTTTGGTTCGGTTGGGCTTTTCCATATGTAGCACATTTGGCAACGGGAGTTGCACCTGAAGGTAGGAATGATTGTTAAGTCCATTTATATACTTCCGACTAACCTGGAGAGTGTTAAGGAGCATGCATGTCCCAGACAAGCTTCATATGAGCTATATCACCGGACACAGCATGCTTGTGGTTTTATTTTGGTTTTCGTCTGCCACTATACAACGAAAATTTATAAATCGTACGGGATTCAAGAAATGGTACAGGTTATTCAATTTCCATTCCTGAACTTTTGAAGTCCTGTTAGCTACAGCCAGCATTTTTGACAACATTTTCATAAATTTTTATCAGCTGTTCATAATGAACAGTTTGATTTAACTCATCATCTACAAATTTTCTGCCAGCCCTCCCCATGTCAGGAATACGAGAACGATTATCAAGAAACCAGGCTATTTTATTTCGTAAACCCTCAATGTCTCCCATTTCATACAGCAGCCCCGTTTTTCCCTCCTTGATCAGCTCGGGAATTCCACCAATATTACTGCCTATAACGGGTTTTCCCAGGGCAAATGCTTCAATGACACTACGCGGGTTATTTTCATACCACTCAGACGGGACAACAATGAAGAGCGCACGCTTAATCGCGCTGTATAGCTCATCTCCTTTCATATGTCCGGAGAGTTTTACATTATTTATTTTATTGTCCAGGATGTACTGCTCAAGATCAGGTTTTTGAGGACCGTCTCCTATAATATTGAGAGTAATATCCAGGCTCTTTACAGCATTAATTAACGTTACCAAACCCTTTTCATGAGACAATCGTCCGAAAAAGGTGATCTCATTACTTGTCGAGTCGTAACACGGTATGTAAATTTTGGGGTTAACGCAATTAAAAATATGCTCTACGGGAAACGGAAATCCCATCTCCTTGACTTTGTTCTTTAAAAACCGGCTGGGTGATATATAACAGTCGATATTTTTATAGATATTTAATACTTTATGGTGCAAATACATTTCAACAGTATTAAGTGCACTTTTTGCCGCAGAGCCTTTCACACACTTGCGCCTGAAACACCAGGAGAATTGCTGATGCTCACATTTTTGGCAGGGCTGACCGCTATCAAGCATCGCGTATGATGGGCAGACCATCTTGTAATCGCGCATCGTCATAACAGAGGGAATTCCTTCCGTCTTAAGCACATGCAAAATGGAAGGAGATATTTGGTGAGCAAAGTTGTTCAGGTGGACAATGTCAGGCCTGAATTCTGCCAGCAGCTTTTTAAGTTTTTTCCTGGCCTCAAGCGAATATAACAACTTCCCTGTGGCCGAAAGTTGATCGACAAAACTACTGGTTGCGCTATAGTCTATGTGGTCTACGAAGTGTCGGGACATCTCATATTCAGGGTTGTCGGGGTGGGACATCCCCCAAAACTGCACATCGTGCCCTCTTTCTCCAAGAATTTCCCCTGTAGTGATCGTGCTGACGGCATCTCCGCCCCGAGGGTACAAATACTTGTTTATCAGTAATACTTTCATTTTATTAAACGCAACAGAGTCTCTTGCAAAACTCCGGAAAGCAAGGAAAGAAGTGCTGGTTCATTGTTGGTATAATAAGCCTTAGACCAAAACCAACAGAACCAGGAGCATAGCCCAAGGTTTCATGAGCTGGACACGAAACAAATTATGCCATACCTGACAGCATAGCCAAAGCTTCCCGTTTCCCCATGATGTGTTGACGCTTCAAAAAATCGACTCGCCCCGGATGGTGATTCACCGTGTTAAAACATCGTCAAAAATACTCATGTATACCGGTATACTTTGCTTTGTGGTTGAATCTCACAGGTTCAATTCCCCGCAGCTTGCGGCGAATACCGTCATTCTGGCGCTTTGGCCTGCCCCGGCATGTAATACCGGGGCCAAAATCCAGAGGTCGCCCAGGAGCGCCTGGTTTTGGTGAACCCCCTGGACACTGGTCTTCGCCGATGTGACGTTAATCTCTTTGGGTTGAATACTCCGTCAGATTGCTGCGGGGTCGTTTATTGTCATATTGGTCATTCTTGCAGCAAAACCGATATAATCCCTGCAAGTAAACGCTGAGCACAACAACAGGTATCCAGACAAGATGGCGCAAAATATTATTTTTGTCGGGCCCATGGGGGCAGGCAAAACCACCATTGGCAAACAGCTCGCCCGTCAACTGGGCCGCACCTTTTATGACAGTGATCGCGTCATCGAAGAGCGAACCGGGGCCAACATCCCGCTCATTTTTGAGCTGGAAGGTGAGGCCGGGTTTCGGCGCAGAGAAAAAATGGTGATTTTTGAGCTGACACAAATGCACGATATCATTCTTGCCACAGGTGGAGGTGCCATTCTCGACCCTGAAAATCGTGACCAGATTACCCGGCAGGGTTTTGTGGTATATCTCAACGCACCTCTGAAACAATTGATCAACCGAACCTGCAAGGATAAAAGTCGTCCGCTACTGCAAACCGCCGATCCGCGCAAAAAACTGGAAGAAATTCTGGTTATACGTGACCCGCTGTATCGCGAAGTTGCTGACGAAATTATTAAAACCGATAGCAGCCCGGTACGTAATGTGGTTAAAAAACTGGCCGAGCTTGCGATCCAGCGCAATCTTTAAATACACTTCCCATATAATTTACCCATCATGAAAACCCTCACAGTCAACCTCAACGAACGCAGTTATCCCATCCATATTGGTCAAAACCTGCTTGGCCAGGACAAACTGCTGGCTCCCCATATTCATGGCAATCAGGTTTTGCTGGTCAGCAATGAAACCGTTGCACCGCTGTATCTTGAAAAAACACTCCCGGCCCTGGGGGATTATCAGTGCGAAACCGTCATTCTTCCCGATGGTGAAAAATACAAAACGCTCGACACAGCCAATCTGATTTTTGACGCCTTGTTGCAACACCGGTTTGACCGCCAGTGCACACTTATCGCCCTGGGCGGCGGTGTGGTGGGTGACATCACCGGTTTCGCCGCTGCCTGTTACCAGCGTGGCGTTAACTTCATTCAGATACCTACCACGCTATTGGCACAAGTAGATTCATCAGTGGGCGGAAAGACCGGAGTCAATCATCCCCTGGGTAAAAACATGATTGGTGCTTTTCACCAGCCGCAATGTGTGTTGATTGATACCAACACACTGAATACCCTTGATGATCAACAGCTCTCGGCGGGGCTCGCGGAAGTCATCAAATACGGTCTGATTCAGGATGAAGATTTTTTTGTCTGGCTGGAAGGCAACATGACTAAATTGCTGCAACGCGATGCAGAAATACTGACGTATGCTATTGAATGCTCCTGTCAAAGCAAGGCTGATATCGTCGCTGCTGATGAAAAAGAAACCGGACAGCGTGCATTGTTAAATCTTGGTCACACCTTTGGTCATGCTATTGAGACAGGAATGGGGTATGGCACCTGGCTACACGGCGAAGCCGTAGGTACCGGCATGTTAATGGCTGCCGACTTGTCATATCGACAAAACAACCTCAGCCAATCCCAGCGTGAGCGCACACAGGCTTTGCTTGAAGCCGCCAGGCTACCCGTGAAAACACCCATGGAAATGGATACAACACGGTTTCTGGAACTCATGGCCGTGGATAAAAAAGTACAGGCAGGTGTTATTCGTCTGGTTTTACTGAACCACATTGGTTCCGCTTATGTCAGTGATGATTACGAACCCAAACTGTTACGGGATACACTCGATGCCTTCCATCGCGCGGCCAACTGATTCCAGTACCTCCGATGGTCTCGCGCCCTGGGCCACGCACGAAACGGGTTCGCGCGGGCGATGCTTTTTCGAGCCGCCACCCAACACCCGCTCGGAATATCAGCGTGACCGCGATCGTATTGTGCACTCCGGCGCATTTCGCCGACTGGAGTATAAAACACAGGTATTTGTCAATCACGAAGGCGATATGTTCCGCACCCGCCTTACTCATTCCATTGAAGTTGCTCAAATCAGTCGTTCCATCGCCCGTGTACTGCGCCTCAATGAAACCCTCAGCGAAACCATCGCTCTGGCCCACGACCTGGGGCACACACCTTTCGGCCATGCAGGCCAGGATATTCTCAACGAATGTATGCAGGAATACGGTGGTTTTGAACACAACCTGCAATCACTGCGCATCATCGATGAACTGGAAGAAAAATATGCCGGGTTCAACGGTCTCAACCTTACCTTTGAAACCCGTGAAGGCATTCTTAAACATTGCTCTATTAACAATGCCAAAAAACTGGGGGAGCTGGGTCAACGGTTTTTGAATAAACAACAGCCGGGACTCGAAGCACAAATCACCAATGTTGCTGATGAAATTGCCTACAATAATCACGATGTTGATGACGGGTTGCGTGCCGGGCTTATCGATATTGACAGCCTGTGTGATGTCCGTCTGTTTAAAGAACAACATACTGCAGTGATGTCAGCCTATCCCGACATTCCCGAAAAACGCGCCATTCACGAAATTATTCGCCGCATGATCAATGATCAGGTCACCGATTTTTTACAGAATACCAGCGAATGCATTAACGCCGCCAACCCGGCATCGCGTGACGATATCACCCGGCTCTCCGAACCCCTGGTCGGCTTCAGTAGTGAAATGAAAGCCATGAACCAGGAGCTCAAACAATTTTTACGTAAAAATCTCTATCGACATTATCGTGTACATCGCATGACCGCCAAGGCGGCCATTATTATTCGCTCCCTGTTTGACGCCTTTCTCAATGATCCGTTACTGTTACCCCCCGAGCAACAACAGCATGTTAATCTGCTCGAAAACACGGATGCAGACAGTGGACGCGCACGCGGTATCGCAGACTATATTGCCGGAATGACCGACCGTTACGCCATTCGTGAATACGAACGCATCTTCAATGCCACCGAATTGACCTGAAAAAATTCCATGCGCATCTATCTGCAAACACCCCCGGCAGTTGAAAATCACCCGCGTTACTGCCATCTTTTTTTGCAGGAAGACCTGATCGGTGGCTGGACTCTGGTCAAAGAGTCCGGCCGACAAGGTTCCTCCGGCCGGGTAAGCAAGCTACACTTTGACGATCACGACAAAGCACTGGCAGCACTCGTTGCAGCACGTGATGCACAAATAAAACGTGGCTACTGCGTGGTTTTTATCAAAGGTGAGCAAGCCCCTGCATGAGCAACACAACAACAAGATCGTACGAAACCAAAAGCACGGCGTCTTCATCTTACGTTGTGCACTACCACATGACGCGCGAACCCTTTGCCGATGCCATTGAAGATGATCTGTTTTATGCTGAACCCGGCCGCCAACAAAAACTCGATATCCTCTTGCACCTCACCCAGTACGGCGATGAACTTGTACTCGTTGCCGGCCCGCCTGGCAGCGGAAAAACGACTCTGCTGCAACAATATTTATCAAGAGCCCTGGATACCTGGATAATCGCACGCATTGATGCCCAGGGTGGCATCGACGAACGAAAATTACTACAACAGCTGTTTCATCAAATGAATATGGATTTTCATGGCGCCACGCACAGCGAGCTTTTCGAGCGCATGCAACACCACTTTGATGCCTTGCAGCACAGCGCATTGCAAGCTGTACTGTTGATTGATAACGCCGAGCAATTGTCAGTCACCGCCCTCAAGCGTGTGCTGGAAATGGTGGCGCTTGCCAGTACGGATAACAAACCACTACTTCGCGTTATATTGTTTGGCACCAGAGAACTGGATGAGCATTTTCATGATCCCCTGTTAGGCCCGAAAACACATGTTGTTCGGCGCAGTGTTGATTTATCCCCTTTTGCGCAAGCGCACACCGCCCACTACATATTGCACCGTCTGTCTGCCGCAAACTTTTCTGCCGATAAACCTTTCACTGATGCCGTGCTGCAAAAAATTCATAAACAGTCCATTGGTTGGCCCGGAGAAATCAATCGCCTTGCACATAACGTGTTAATCGAGAGCCTGCCAACGGCAGGCGGTTCGCTGGGTAATATCTCCAATATTAACAAGGTGCGCGCGGCGACTGCGATAACCGGTATTGTTTTGTTAGGTACGTTGCTTTTTTTTCAGGATGAATTTAATACGTGGTTAACCCCCAGACCTGCTGCAACAATCAGTCAACCGGCCCTGGTTTCACCACCCATTGCTGCACCAGCAACAATACCCGACGAAGCGCCCATACCGGATGTGATATACAGCCCCGCATTGCCCTCTCAGGAAATTGTGGAAAAAAGCGCTGATACCGATATCACCTCCGTACTGGACAGCACGGAAAGTACAATGCCAGACACAACGATCACCACTGCAACCAGCACGGCCATGGTGTCGCCAATACCTGCTGTCGCGCCACTGATTGTTGAACCAGAATCGATAAAGCACTCTGCGGATATCGTCGTCCCTCCGGTAACAAACACATCGCCAATCCCGGTTGATCTGCCCGGCTTTCGTAATGCATGGATACTCAAACAAAATCCCGGCCATTACACCTTGCAAATGGTGGCAGGCAACAACATCAACACCTTGCGCAGCTTCATTCGCCAATACCCGCTGGATGAGCCTCTGGCCATTTACCACACCACCCGTAAAGGCAAAACCTGGTTTGGTCTGATTCAACACAGCTACCCGAGCAAGCAGGCAGCCCTTGATGCCCGTCGCCAATTGCCCGCAGCGCTACGCCAACAGAACCCCTGGTTACGTCAGTTTTCCGCCCTGCAAAAAGATCTTGCCCACAGCCCCCCGGGCCGTTTTCAATAAAACTCCACTCCTCGTAAATACTGATTTTCAGCAACTCGGTTCTTCCAGAGAGTTTGGGAAATAATAGTCACACGGTAAATTCAAGATAATGCCTATATTTGAAAATATCTGGAGCGAGGCTGGTAGATACCAGATTGAGAAAAGCACATACAAAAAAATACGCCCCACATAGCGTACGCTATGTGGGGCAGAAAATTATCTTTATTGTATATAATTACGGGTTAGTCGTTATTGCTCGCCTTGTAGAACAACTCTACGCGCCCAATATTGCCATTTGTCTGACTCCAGATATTTTGCGCCGGGGTTGTCACCATATTATATTGCATGCCCATTCGGGCAAAGGTCACGTTGTGGCCAAATATGCTGGTTGTGTGTGGCCCTGCTCCGTATGAATTATGCATTATGGTTGCATTGCCTGCCGCACCAAGTATTCCAATGAGATCGCCCGCTTTTACTGGAATTTCAACATTGATAACTTCGCTGGATGGAACCCCTGTGCGACGGGCCAAAGAGGTGAAGTTATTGGTTGTGCCAGACCAGAGAGGAGGAGGGCTACCTTCGTCAAAGCGGACAACCTCAATGTTTTGCAAGCCTGCGCCCGTTTCGTCAGGTACTCGCATGCCGGTTATAACAAAATCAACCGGGGCTGTGAACCAGTACCCTCGTGTCAAGTTTGCCGAGAATGTGTAACTGAAGGCTGGCAAGACAACCTCTTGATGTGGTACTGAATAGTACAACTGCACACGTCCAACACTGCTGTTTTCAGTCCACAAATCTTGTGCGGAGAATGTTGCCAGATTGTATTGCATTCCCAGGCGGGTAATGGGTGTGTTGATACCCAATATGGTGGTATTGAGTGGCCCGATTCCTGCGTAGGAGTTATGCATTATTGTTGAGTCGCCTGATGCCCCCAGCACACCAATTATATCGCCAGTTTTGACGGGCACGTAAACATTTGCCACTTCATTTGAAGGAATGCCCGAACGTCTCGCCAACGATGTAAATGCATTGGTAGTACTTGAGAATGTTGGTGGTATACCACTGTTAAAACGTACCAGTTCTACATGTTGTGTACCATGACCTGCTTCATCTGGTGCCTGGAGGCCTGTAATGACAAAATCGGTTGGTGCGGTGAACCAGTGGCCACGGGTGCGCGTTGCATTTGAGAATGTATTCACATAAGCAGGCATCGTAATCGCATTTTCTGCGGGACCGTAAAACATTCTGACTCGGGCTATCGATCCACTTGCAGTAAACAGGCCTGCTGTGGGTGTTGTTGCCAGGTTGCTTTGCATGCCCAGACGCTGCAATGTTATTGGATAACCCAAAACGCTGCTTGAAAAATTTCCCGCACCGTATGAATTATGCATTATTGATGAATCACCTGCAGCACCTAATATACCAATAACATCACCTGCTGCAATTGGCAGGGACAAGTCTATAACATCCAGGGATGAGACGCCGACTACTCTGGCAAGTGATGTGAAGGTGCTGCTTGTTGTTGGATATGTGGTTGGCGTGGTACCCGCATTATATTTTACAACTTCAATATTTTGCATACCGTGGCCTGCTTCATCTGGAACCTGTAATCCTGTCAGAGTAAAGTTTGTCGGTGCAGTAAACCAGTAACCACGAGTATGAATACTGGACGAGTAAGTATAACTATGCGTTGGTAAGGCAATCTCTGGTTGGCGTTGTAGTTGTCCCCCGGTAACAACCAAACCATAGTCTGCATCAATGATAGTTGTTTCAGTGCGAGCATCTTGCACCAGGTCATCTGCAATGATTTCAACCATCCAGACACCACTTTCCGGATTCAGCAGTATGACATTTTCAACCGTGTCTACAGTGTTTGAGCTGCCTCCAGGTGTGGACGTATTGCCAGCAGCCAAACCGTTGTTGCCCCAATAGAGAACCCCACTGGGCGATGTTACGCGTAATGATAAATCATTAATGCGGTCAACCACGGCGCCCACAGTACCCATTGGGTCGGTGTACACCATTGTTACTCGTAAATCAGCTTGATTCGGTTCTACGTGTACAGTGTAGACATTAGTTTCAAGTGGCAAGATAGGGTCTGATTCATCAACTATGCTCATGCGTGCGGCATTGTCATACAGACGACGAACATCCGCAGTTCCCCAGCCCTGTACGTTGCGATTAAGTGATGCGTTGTCCCCACCTGAATTCCAGTCATACTGGAAAGCCTGGTTTATCATCAATGCTTTGGCCGTAGCCATTTGTGGACGACTGTCGAACACGGTGTCACTTTGACCAAAATTTTGCCATACACCTTCATGCCACATTTGAAACAGTAGCCCAAAGTGACCTGCTGTTTGTGGCGTGCTTGAGCTGGTCCCTCCAAAATTTCCATAGGAAGTATCACTTGTGTTGTTGGCTGAACGTATACCGTCGTAGAAAAATGATAAATCAGGTTTTATGCGGCCATCATCTGCTGGACCGATACTGCCTCCATTATTCACAAACCACTCATCATCATTCCGGGTGGTTGTGCTTTTATGATGAAAAGCACCAATTGAGACAATATTTTTTGCCCACGCCTGTGGACGTGAAGGACGTGCACCAGCATTACTTTGTGACTGCAGGCTTAAAATAGGGAACTGAAAAAGGTAATCATCAACTTCAGCGGAGATCGTTGTATAGTCTGTTGTGCGCGTGCTACCTATGCTTGATGTTTGAAATACGGCTCTGAAGGTGCCATTTGGGTCAATCAACTGTTCGTTGCTGTCATAACGGGATACTGTGCCACCAAATTGTGATGATTCTGAATGACGAAAAAAGATTCCCTGGCCATCAGGAAGCATGCCGCGTGCATCAGCATCGATGCCTTGTGCAAATACGTTGCTATATACGCTGGTTCCATGTGCAAAGCCTGTAGTTCCCGTGCTATGGATAATTGGTGCATTCAACCATTCCTGGTGTGTAGTACGTAGTTCGGAATCAAAGATTTCGCCACGCACGCCTTGTCCTGACCATCCTTCAAGGCCCTCTATATAGTCTGCGCCGCCAAGGTCACGAACAATGTTCATGTCTGCTTCACCAGGTCCACCCCAACGATCAATAAATTGTACCTCGTTGGCTTGTACAAGGCTTTGTAGTTGACTGTGAGTTAACGTTGCTTCAATCCGGTAACCTTTGGGAACAGTTAAATCAATACTTCCACCCAGATTCAAGATTTTTTGTTTTACTTTATTTTGTATGGCTTTTCCTCGTTCGGTCAGCATGATTGAATAGCGTTGTTTTTTTAGATAGGGAGAATCGCCATTAAGTGAGTCACGCAAGGGTTTTTCGAGACGATATTCGGGGTGGTAAGGGCCGACCCAGCGCACATAAGGTAGTTCAGAAACACGTTGATGCGTGTTTTTATTCATTTCAACGATGAACGTATGGTCTGCCAGGTAACGATGTATTTTTCCCGATAATGCTTTTATACCCTTACGAAATTCCGGAAGTGCTGTAGTATGAAATTGAACCAGGTAGAGTTCATTGTCCTCCGTGGCTGAAAGGGTTGCTGGTACGGTCGGTACTCTTTTTAGTGGGTCAAAAGAGTGACCTCTCAGCTTGACGTTATGGCTAGTGGACCGTATTCGGCCAGTTAATGATTTTCCATCGCGACTAATGGCATAATGTGCTCTGGTTGTGCCGTCATTTTGGCTTTCATCCCATGTGTATAACTGCATGGTATCGTTGGGGACCGAAATTGTTTTGAGGTTCCCAATTATTTTGTTTGTGCTATGAATAAGTTTTCCGTTCGATAACCTCACACCATACCTTTTTTTCAGTATAGCTTCCGATTCTTCATCTCCTGCATTATCAACAGTATTTGTTTCTAGATTTACAACACGGGCTCTTTTTTTCGGGAGTTGTTTTTCGCGCTTGTTTTCGCTTGTTTTATCAGCGTTAGCAACAGGACCGTATGTATCACCCCGTTGTTTTACTTCTCGTGTTGGGGGTGACGTGTTACCGCTGTCTTCGTCATCCGGGTTTGTGGTGTTTGTGGCTGCTATAATTGGTGTCGAAAAGAAAAGTGTTGTGATTAGCACCATGTAAACAGGTACTGGAAATGGTTTGTTGGTCACGTCAAAAAGTCGTCTTAACTTATACATTGTCTAAGTCCTTTTATTGTAAGTTAATTTTTTTAACCAGGGAGTTATCACGTAGTATTATTAGTAAAACTACCTTAGTAAAATTACCTACTGTCATCAAGGTGATGATGATAATATTTTATATCGGCACGGAATAACCCGAATGGGTTAAATTGACCGTTATTTTCAGGGATGATTTGGATAACAGAAGGCCGTCCGGTGCGGAATCCGTTAATCCCGGTCTCATCGGGATTGTTGACGAGGTAGCGTTACGAGGTTGCGTCCACCCCAAACTCCTGGTTGGGTTTTTTTGGGGGGTGTTCCACAGCTTTTCAATAATCCACAATTTACAGGATTCCAGCCAAACACTATTTCTGATGGTGGTTTGGAACAACTTCAGTTTTTCTCGAATCAATTGGCTGAAGAGGAGGTCCAGCGACTTGCAATTTTTCTATCGCATTTGTGTCGTGCCCTCAAGCTGTAATCGGGATCACTGTAACGCAGATTATTCGCGTGGCCAGATGCTAACCATTATTAAGGAATGGAAATTAAATAACTTATATAATTGGCATCTCTGCTTCAGCCCGTCTTTACCCGTTTTTTAATCGCAGAAGCTCGAAATAATAATGACTATTCCTGCATTTTTACTCAATCAGAACGAACAAGTACGGATTAAATCAGAGTACCACTTGTATAAGTTATTCAATTTTCATTCCCTGGTTATTTCCTGACTTGAGAAGGAAAAATGCAATAGTGTTTGAGTGAAGCGCTGAACGAAAAATTTCTGGTTATACTCAAGTGTATGGAATATTCATCGTAATTACATTATAATTACTTAATAGACTGCTTCTTTCGGAGTGATATAAAATGGCTCACCTGGTCAAAATTGGAAATTCGCAAGGTATCAGGATACCCAAGCCGCTGGTAGAGCAGGCTCATCTGGAAGGAAAAGAGCTTAAGTTACAGTTGGTTAATGAGGGGCTTCTTATAACGCCTGAAAAAAAGGCCAGAGAGGGCTGGAAAGAAGGAATAGAGCGAGTTATTGAAGCGGAAGGCCAGGAGATATCTGATGATGAATGGCTTGATCTTCCATTAGCTTCCGGTGATGAGTTTGAATGGTGATAGCAAAACGGTTTGAAATATGGCTTGTTAACCTGAATGCCGTAAAGGGAAAAAAAATTAGCAAGACCCGTCCCTGTGTTGTGATATCCCCCAATGAAATGTCGGCATTGTCTACAGTACTCATGGCACCGATGATAACCAACGGCGTTGAGTTCCCTTGTCGTATAAAGTGTAAATTTAAAGGAAAAGCAGGATTGATTTTACTTGATCAGGTCAAGGTGGTGGATAAATACAGGCTGGTAAAAAAATTGGGAGCCATAAGCGGTAAAACGCAGGTAGAACTTTGTTCATGCTTACAAGAAATGTTTGAGTACTGACGAGTAAGGAATGAAAATTAAATAATTTATATAAGTTATTCAATGTCCATTCCTGACAGTACCGGTGGAGTAACAAATTAATAATGAACCGACCCTTATCAAAATTATCACTACGCCAGCATGACTTTGTGTTGTTTGCCATTATGGGTATTTTGGCCGGTTGCGGGCTGATTTATGAATATTTGTTGTCCCATTATGCAGGACGTATTTTAGGCGCTGTTGAGCAGGTTATTTTTGCCATGATTGGCGTGATGATCGTAGCAATGGGACTGGGTGCTTTTGCGGCACGTATTTTCAAGTCTTATTTTAACGCCTTTGCCTGGCTGGAAGTCAGTATTGCATTACTCGGCGTCAGTGCAGTATTGGTATTGGCTGCGACAACGGCGCTGGCCAATATATTACCACAAATTTTACTGGAAACATTTTTATTGCCACCGGATTTGATTCCCCGTGGTGGCGCGATTGTCTGGGCGCATAAAATAGCTTCCATCATGCCTTATGTGGCCGGTTTTATTTTGGGGTTTCTTCTGGGTATGGAAATTCCCTTGATCGCCAGTATTCGGGAAACGATTCATGGTGAACATCTTGAGCATAATACCGGTTCGATTTATGGCGCGGATTATATTGGTGCGGGTATTGGTGCGGCCATTTGGGTGATGTTTATGTTGAGTTTGCCGCCTACCGTTGCGGCGGTAATAACGGCCAGCGTCAATTTATTGGTTGGCCTGTTGTTTTATGGTGTGTATCGAAAGCGTATTCGTTTTGGCGTATGGGTTGTCGGCGCACATTTTTTGGTGGGGGGCGTTATTGTAGCAATTGCATTGAATGGCACAGATTGGGATAACGCCATGGAGGATTTGCTTTATAAAGATAAAGTCATTTTCAGCTATAACACGCAATATCAGCACGTTACCATCACCGAGCGGATTATGGACCCGGTCAAATCAAAAATCATCTCGATGTTCATTAACGGTCGTTCGCAATTCGCCAGTAACGATGAAGTGATTTACCATGCGATGCTGGTTGCGCCGGTTATGCATGCGGTTGCCCGCCATGACAATATCCTGATTATCGGTGGCGGTGACGGGCTGGCATTGCGTGATGTGTTGCGTTGGCAGCCGCAATCCGTTGATCTTGTCGATATTGATGCGGCGATTGTCGAATTTTTTACCACGCCCCGTATCGAAAAGGGAGAAGTCATCAACCAGTCTTTACTGGATTTAAACCAGTATGCTTTTGGTGATTCGCGGGTACACACCCATTTTGGTGATGCTTTTATCAAGGTTGATGAGCTTATTCAGCAAGGGAAGTTGTATGATGTCATCATCGTGGATTTACCGGACCCCAGTCATCCTGATCTGAACAAATTATATTCCGCACGCTTTTATGCCAAGCTCAAAACGCTGTTAACCGGTGATGGGGCCATGGTAGTGCAATCCACTTCGCCTTATCATGCGAAGAATACCTTTTTATCCATTGGCAAAACAGTGCACTATGCTGGCTTTATGCATGTAGAGCAGTATCATCACAATGTGCCCAGCTTTGGCGAGTGGGGATGGACCATTGCCACTAAAAATGGTGTTTCTGCCCGGTCACGACTGGCGCAAAAAGACGGGTTATCGGTGGATGATGGCTGGTCCACCCAGGGTGTTTTATTGGCAGCATTTGAATTTAATCAACATTTTTTTGATACCCTCGACAGCATAAAAGTGAACAGAATCAATAACCAGGCAGCGTATCAGTACCATAAAGCCGACTGGGAAAAGCAGCAGGGCATCTACATCGTTAAAAATAATTGACATAATATGTCGTTCCGACATATTATGTCCCCACGTTGAACGTTGGAGGAAATATGAGCAACGAAAAGCTGGAAAAATTAAAGCAGGATTTGGCCGAAAACCGGTTAGCCGATGGCACCGGGCTATCGATTGAAATGTTTGATGGCGAAAGTACAGTGGCTTGTATCAAGGTAGAGGATCGGGAAGAATTTCCCATCTACATGACTGTCGATGAGGGGCAGATACTATGTATCAGCTACCTGTTTGGTGATGATCAGGTTGACCCGGACAAGCGTGCGCCACTGGCTGAAGCCATGCTGATGATGAATGTATCGATTCCATTATCGGCGTTTTCCAAAATTGGTGATCAATACATTATGTTTGGTGCATTGTCACCGAGCGCCAGTATTGACGAGTTATTACACGAAATAGAGCTGCTCAGTGACAATGTACTGGAAGCCATTGATGCAGTATCAGATTATTTAAAGGAGGCTGCATAAGCCATGAGTATTTTTAAAAAATTAT
>JAADIL010000184.1 GCA_013151355.1 Gammaproteobacteria bacterium | reverse complement strand
TGGCACCGATGTCTTCACGAATCTGAATGACTTCAGCTTTCATGTCGATGGCTTTTAGCAATTCGAACACCGCTTCGGCACCCATGCGGGCGTCAAACTCGTCACCATACTCTTCGATGGCTTCCAGATATTGCTCATCGCTCAACAACTGGAAACGCTCCAACTCGGTCATGCCCGGATTCACCACCACGAAGGCTTCAAAATAAAGCACACGTTCGATGTCACGCAGGGTCATGTCCAACAGCAAACCGATGCGCGAAGGCAAGGACTTGAGGAACCAGATATGGGCCACCGGGCTGGCCAACTCAATATGCGCCATACGCTCACGACGGACTTTGGCCAGTGTGACTTCAACGCCACATTTTTCACAAATGACACCACGATGTTTGAGGCGCTTGTATTTGCCACACAGGCATTCGTAGTCTTTTACCGGACCAAAAATCTTGGCGCAGAACAAACCGTCACGTTCAGGCTTGAACGTGCGATAGTTAATGGTCTCCGGCTTTTTCACTTCACCGTAAGACCAGGAACGAATTTTTGCTGGTGAGGCCAGACCGATACGAATCGCATCGAAGTCTTGAACCTGACCCTGGTTACGCAAAATTTTGAGTAGATCTTTCATGGTTTCTCCAGTTTAAAACCTGATGCCGACGATTGACGATTAGCGATCTTCTTCCAGCTCGATATCAATACCGAGGGAGCGAATTTCCTTGACCAGCACATTGAAGGATTCGGGCATACCCGCTTCCATGTGATGATTACCGTCCACAATGTTTTTATACATTTTGGTACGGCCAGCCACGTCGTCCGATTTCACGGTCAACATTTCCTGCAAGGTGTACGCGGCGCCATAGGCTTCCAGCGCCCACACTTCCATTTCACCAAAGCGCTGACCACCGAATTGTGCCTTGCCACCCAATGGTTGCTGGGTAACCAGACTGTACGGCCCGGTGGAACGGGCGTGCATCTTGTCATCCACCAAATGGTTAAGCTTGAGCATGTACATATAACCAACAGTCACCGGACGATCAAAATATTCACCGGTACGACCATCAATAAGCCGGGTCTGTCCACTCTCGGGCAGGTCGGCCAGCTTCAGCATGCGGCGAATCTCTTCCTCGTTCACACCATCAAACACTGGCGTGGCCATAGGCACACCCTTGCGCAGGTTGTGGCTCATTTCGAGCACTTCATCATCGTTAAGTGATTTCAGATCAACCGTTTCACCCACACCACCATTGTAAATTTCATCCAGGTAGCTACGGATATCTTTCGTTGTGCCATTGCTGTCCAGCATCTTGCCAAGCTTCAGCCCCAGGCCACGTGCTGCCCAACCCAGATGGGTCTCCAGCACCTGCCCCACGTTCATGCGCGACGGCACACCCAGTGGATTCAACACCACGTCTACCGGAGTACCATCATCGCGATACGGCATATCTTCTTCCGGCACGATCATGGAAATAACACCCTTGTTACCATGTCGACCGGCCATCTTGTCGCCCGGCTGAATACGGCGTCTCACGGCCATGTACACCTTGACCATTTTCAGCACGCCCGGCGCCAGATCATCACCCGAGGTGATTTTCTGTTTCTGCTCTTCGAACTTGGCGTCCATTTCTTCGCGATGACGTGTCAATTGTGCAGAGAGCTTTTCCAGCTGCGTATTGGCGTCTTCATTGCGCAGGCGCACCTCGAACCATTTCCCGCGTTCGATCTCGGCGAGATAGGTATTGGTCACCTTGGCCCCGGCCTTAAGCTGGTTCGGACCACCATCTGCGACCTTGCCGGAAAGCAGTTTTTCCGCACGCTGATAGATATCATCTTCCAGGATGCGGTACTCGTCCTGCAAATCCTTCTTCACCGAAACGAGATCGGATTCTTCCACTTGCAAGGCACGCGTATCCTTGTCCACACCATCGCGGGTGAACACACGCACGTCGATCACCACACCGTCCATACCCGAGGGCACACGCAACGAGGTATCTTTCACGTCCGAGGCTTTTTCACCAAAGATCGCCCGCAACAATTTTTCTTCCGGCGTCAACTGGGTTTCACCTTTCGGCGTTACCTTGCCCACCAAAATATCGCCCGGCTTCACTTCAGCACCCACGTACACCACACCGGCCTCGTCCAGATTGGCCAACGCACCTTCACCCACGTTGGGGATATCGCTGGTCACTTCTTCCGAACCCAGCTTGGTATCCCGCGCCATGCAGGTGAGTTCTTCGATATGAATCTGTAACGATCTTCTTTCACCACACGCTCAGAGATGAGAATGGAATCCTCAAAGTTGTAACCATTCCAGGGCATGAAGGCCACCAGCATGTTTTGGCCCAGCGCCAGCTCGCCCATATCAGTCGACGGACCATCGGCCAGCACATCACCTCGCGCCACCACGTCGCCGGGTTTCACCAACGGCTTTTGGTTAATGCAGGTATTCTGGTTGGACCGGGTGTATTTGGTCAGATTGTAGATGTCCACACCCGGTTCACCTGCAGCGGTTTCATCATCATTAACACGCACCACAACACGGCTGGCATCCACCATATCCACTCGACCGCCACGCGTGGCGATCACGGTAACACCCGAATCGATAGCAACAACACGTTCAATACCGGTACCCACCAATGGCTTGTCAGCACGCAAGGTCGGCACAGCCTGACGCTGCATGTTCGAGCCCATGAGTGCGCGGTTGGCATCATCGTGTTCAAGGAACGGAATCAGCGCTGCGGCAATCGACACAATCTGCCGTGGTGACACATCAATGTAATCCACCTTGTCCGGGAAGGACATGGTGGTTTCATTCAGGTGACGGGCCGCCACCATGTCATCAATCAATTTACCCTTTTTATCCAGCGTAATATTGGCCTGTGCAATCACGTACTGGCCTTCTTCGATGGCAGACAAATATTCAATATCACCCGTCACCTTGCCATCAACCACCTTGCGATACGGCGTTTCCAGAAAGCCATAATCATTGGTCCGCGCATACACGGCCAACGAGTTGATCAAACCAATGTTCGGACCTTCAGGCGTTTCGATCGGGCAGACACGACCGTAATGCGTCGGATGCACGTCGCGCACTTCAAAACCGGCACGCTCGCGGGTCAGACCACCCGGGCCCAGAGCCGAGACACGACGCTTGTGAGTCACTTCCGATAACGGATTATTCTGATCCATAAACTGCGACAACTGCGAACTGCCAAAAAACTCCTTGATGGCGGCAGAGACCGGCTTGGCATTAATCAGATCCTGTGGCATCAAACCTTCGCTTTCGGCGATGCTCAAACGTTCCTTCACCGCACGTTCCACACGCACCAGGCCAACACGGAACTGATTTTCTGCCATTTCACCGACAGAACGTACACGGCGGTTACCCAGGTGATCGATGTCATCCACCACACCATTGCCGTTACGAATATCGATGAGCATTTTCAGCACATCGACGATATCGTCCGAGCTCAACACACCGTCGCCCGTGTTTTCCGCGCGACCAAGTCGGCGGTTAAACTTCATACGACCCACAGAGGAGAGATCATAACGATCCGGATTAAAAAACAAATTCTGGAACAGGGTCTCGGCGGCATCCTTGGTAGGTGGCTCGCCCGGACGCATCATGCGATAAATTTCCACCTTGGCTTCGAGATCGTTGGTGGAACTGTCTGCACGCAACGTGTCCGCGATAAACGGACCACGATCAAGATCGTTGGTGTAAACCGTTTCAATACCTTTGACACCCGCTTCCAACAATTTGGCCAGCAATTCTTCGGTGATTTCTTCGTTGGTATTCGCAACAATTTCACCACTTTCTTTATCAACCACAGCACGCGCCAGCGCTTTGCCAATCAAATACTCAAACGGCACGGGCAACGTTTTGATGTCGGCCTTTTCAAGCTCCTTGATGTGGCGCGCAGTAATACGACGCCCCTTTTCGGCAATCACCTTGCCCTTGATTTTAATGTCATAGGCTGCGGTATCACCCCGCAGGCGCTCGGGCACCAGTTTCAGTTTGGCTTCTTCCTTGCCCAGGGTGTAGCTGTCATTCTCAAAGAACATCGCCAGGATGTCTTCATCGGAATAACCCAGGGCGTGCAGAATAACGGTGGCGGGCAGTTTACGGCGACGGTCAATACGCACATGTACCAGATCTTTGGGATCAAACTCAAAGTCCAGCCAGGAACCACGGTAGGGAATAACCTGCGCATGATAAAGCAACTTGCCCGAGGAATGGGTCTTGCCCTTGTCATGATCAAAAAACACACCCGGCGAACGATGCAACTGGGAAACAATCACGCGCTCGGTACCGTTAATGACAAAGGTACCATTGTCAGTCATCAGGGGTATTTCACCCATGTAGATTTCCTGCTCGCGAATTTCCTTGATCGGCTTCGGATTTTTCTTTGAATCCTTGTCGTAGATAATCAGTTTGACCGTCACGCGCAACGGCGCAGAATAGGTCATGCCACGCAGCTGACATTCCTTCACAGTAAAGGTCGGGGTACCAAGACGATAATCAACATACTCCAACCCGGCGCTGCCCGAATAGCTGACAATCGGCAGCACACTTTTCAGGGCACCATGTAACCCATGGTCACCACGCTTTGCCAAAGGCACATCGGTCTGGAGAAATTTACGGTACGACGCCAGCTGGATTTCCAGCAGGTACGGTACCTCCATGACTTTGGGAAACTTGCCGAAATCTTTACGGATACGTTTCTTTTCAGTGAAGGAGTAAGCCATCTGCGTTCCTCTATTATAACAACCTGATGACGCACAAGCGCGCCATCAACGAAT
This sequence comes from Gammaproteobacteria bacterium, assembly GCA_013151355.1. Classification (GTDB taxonomy): domain Bacteria; phylum Pseudomonadota; class Gammaproteobacteria; order SZUA-152; family SZUA-152; genus SZUA-152. The sequence goes on along the minus strand of JAADIL010000184.1, from coordinate 4,100 downwards.
AACGCTTCTCGATAGCGACAAAAGGCCGGTGACAAAAGTCACCAGCCAATGCCGCTGTCGAGAAGTCTGACCGGACTTCTTGAAACAAAGAGAGCTCCGGATTTCAGCACTCAACAGGCGAGTCTTACTTGAGCTCGACTTGCGCGCCAGCTTCTTCCAGCGTCTTTTTGACTTCTTCAGCTTCAGCCTTGTCAACGCCTTCTTTCACTGCAACCGGTGCACTTTCTACCATGCCCTTGGCTTCTTTAAGACCCAGGCCGGTGATGCTACGAACCGCCTTGATCACGGAAACCTTGTTGTCACCGAAGCTGGTCATCATTACATTAAATTCGGTCTGCTCTTCAACAGCACCAGCTGCGTCACCGCCAGCAGCAGGAGCGGCAACCGCGACAGCCGCCGCCGCAGACACGCCGAATTTTTCTTCCATTGCTTCAACCAGCTCAACCACTTCCATGACGGACATGTTTGAGATGCTTTCCAGGATATCGTCTTTACTCACAGCCATGATATTAATCTCCAAAAAATACTTTTAACTTGCCGGGCTTCATGCTGCCACCCGAAAAAATGTTTTTATCGTCGTAAAAAACGTCACACGCAATCTTCTGTTTAAAAAAATTACGCCGCGTCTTTTTGATCGCGAACCGCAGCTATCACACGAACCAGCTTGCCCGGCACTTCGTTCAATACGTGCCAGCTTCTCTACCGGTGCATTCATCACCGACATCAGCATGCTGATTGCCTGATCCCTGGTTGGCATACTGGCCAGGCGTTTAATCTCGCCTGCATCCAGCAATTGCCCGCTAATGGACACCAGCTTCACTACCAGTTTGTCATTTTCTTTTGCAAAATCAGAAATAACACGGGCAGCGGCACCGGGATCCTCTTGCGAGAACGCCAAAACCAGTGGACCCACCATGGCATCGCTCATGCATTCGAAGTCAGTACCTTCAAATGCGCGACGCGCGAGGGTATTTTTTACTACGCGCAAGTAGACATTTTCTTCACGGGCTTTCACACGCAAAGCCGTCATATCCCCTACTGTCAAACCAATATACTCGGCGGCAATAGCAGAATGCGCATTAGCTGCGACTTCGGCGACTTCGGCAACGACTGCCTTTTTCTGATCCAGATTCAGAGCCACTGAAACACCTCCAGTCGTTAACGCTAATTATTAACAAATAATTAACAAAGAACGGGTTAGACGTTTGCCTTTCCCACCTGTACTACGTGCCGGTTTTCACCAACATCCCTATACACAGCGTGACCCAGAAAAATCTACCGGGGCAACACCATCTGCGCAGGCTGACCAACGCCATTAAGCACACCGGTTCTCACACTTCCCGAACCGACCTGCACCTGCGGTCTTTAACGGCAGCCGTTTCTCTTCAAAACATTCGTTTCAAAAAAAGAAACAACACCCTCAAATTTGTTGGACTGCAACAATCTATATTGGCAATGACGATTTATCGACAACAATACCCGGACCCATGGTGCTGGATACGGTCACTTTTTTCATATACACACCCTTGGCGGAGCTGGGCCTGGCCTTCAGCAAATCTGCCAACAGCGCTTCAAGATTTTCACGCAAAGCCTGCACTTCAAAGCTCACCTTGCCGATAGGACAATGAATGATGCCTGCCTTGTCAATGCGATAACGCACCTGGCCTGCCTTGGCATTTTTCACTGCCGTGACGACATCCGGCGTCACCGTGCCCACTTTGGGGTTCGGCATCAGGCCACGAGGGCCCAGGATCTGACCCAACTGACCCACCACACGCATGGCATCCGGGGAAGCAATGACCACATCAAAATCCATATTGCCTTTTTTCACTTCAGCAGCCAGATCATCCATGCCCACGATATCCGCACCCGCCTCTTTGGCGGCGTCAGCATTGGCCCCCTGGGTGAACACCGCAACACGTACCGTTTTACCGGTGCCATTCGGCAATACCGTCGCGCTGCGCACAGCCTGATCAGACTTGCGTGCGTCCACGCCCAGGTTGACACTGACGTCAACGGACTCTGAAAATTTTGCCGGGGGTAAATCTTTAAGCAGGGCTAACGCATCATCAATGGCGTAACTTTTTCCGGCTTCCAGCTTTTCAGCGATTACCTTTGCGCGTTTGGATACTTTCTTTGACAAGAGTCCCATGATTTATTTTACCCCCTCGGTTTCAATACCCATGCTGCGGGCAGTGCCCGCAATAATACGCACGGCAGAGTCCATATCAGCAGCATTCAGATCCGGCATCTTGGTAGTGGCGATCTCTTCCAGTTGGGCACGATTGATTTTGCCCACTTTGTCGCGATTTGGCACACCGGAACCCTTGGCAACACCTGCTGCCTTTCTCAACAACACGGAAGCCGGGGGGGTCTTGGTAATAAAGGTAAAACTGCGATCACTGTAAACCGTAATGACCACGGGAATCGGCAAACCCTGCTCCATACTTTGCGTTTGTGCATTAAACGCCTTGCAGAATTCCATAATATTAACGCCGTGTTGACCCAATGCCGGGCCCACAGGTGGACTGGGGTTAGCCTTACCTGCAGGAACCTGCAGCTTGATATAGGCCTCAATCTTCTTCGCCATGTTTCACTCCTGGTGGGTGCAAGCGCCTTTCGGCTCCCCTGTTTTTCAAGTTTCTGATGGCACATTTTTGGTCGCCAGGTTTTACCTGGCTCACCAAAAGTCTGCCACTCGCTACTGTCGAAAAAGCCTAGCCTTTTTCAACCTGGCCAAACTCCAACTCCACCGGAGTCGAACGACCAAAGATCAAAACCGATACACGCATTTTGCTCTTTTCATAATCCACTTCTTCCACAACGCCATTAAAATCGTTGAAGGGACCGTCGGTGATGCGCACCATTTCGCCGGGTTCAAACAATACTTTGGGCCGTGGTTTTTCGACACCTTCCTGCACACGTTGCAGAATGGAATCGGCTTCCTTGTCGCTAATCGGGGTCGGTCGATCACCGGTACCACCGATAAAACCCAACACTTTGGGCACGTCTTTTACCAGATGCCAGGAATCATCATTCAACTCCATTTGCACCAGCACATAACCGGGGAAAAATTTGCGTTCACTGCGGCGCTTTGTGCCCTCACGCATCTCGACCACTTCTTCCGTAGGCACCAGAACTTCACCAAAGCTGTCTTGCATGCCCATACGACTAATGCGCTCCGCCAGGGAACGCTGAACCTGCTTTTCAAAACCCGAATAGGCGTGTACCACGTACCACCGCATTGCCATTTATCGTCTTCCTCATTAACCGGCCAGCACTATCTCTGGCCCGTCGCAATCAATTGGTTAAAGCACGCACTATCCAGGCCAGTATAAGCGCCCATAACAGCAGTGACATGATAATCACCACCACCAGCACAATCATTGTGGTCTGCGTTGTTTCCTTGCGCGTCGGCCAAACCACCTTGCGTACTTCGATAATTGCATCACGCCGAAACGCCCAGGCCGTCTGGCCCGGCGCTGTCTGCAAAGCAATCAGGCCGCTGATGCCTACCGCCACCAACAGTGCAATAACTCGCATCCACTGCGGGTAATCTTCAAAGTAATAGAAACCACCGATCGCCGCAGCTATCGGAAGCACCGCTACCGTCAATAAAAACTTGTCCAATGTCGATAATCCCAAACTGCGTACAACAAAATTTGTTTTCAGCCTGCCTGCCACCAGGTAGCCATCCACTTAAAACTCAAGCAATGCGCACAGCCAACAAGCCGTAGCAAACCATAATGGCAGGCCAGGAGGGAATCGAACCCCCAACCTGCGGTTTTGGAGACCGCTGCTCTGCCAATTGAGCTACTGGCCTAAAAAGCGTTCACGTCCCTGCATTTGAAAGATGCAGCAACGTTCACGGGCGCGCGATGATACCGTACGCCCGTGAATGAGTCATCTTTTTTATAACAAAAAAGACAACAAACCGTGTTACTCGATAATTTTTGCAACCACACCTGCACCCACGGTACGACCACCTTCGCGAATCGCGAAGCGCAGACCTTCTTCCATAGCAATGGGGCCGATCAGTTTTACTTTCATGTTGACGTTGTCGCCAGGCATGACCATTTCGGTGCCTTCAGGCAATTCGC
>JAADIL010000050.1 GCA_013151355.1 Gammaproteobacteria bacterium | reverse complement strand
AATCAGAACGAACACCAACAGTAGGCGCTTTAGGCGAATACAGACTAAATATGAGCGCCAGATCGGGATGTTATTACGTGCACGTCCCTAAAAAGGGCGTGCCAGCAATATCCGGCACGCCCCTGCTATGGGTAAAAAATGTTGAATAGCCGATCTATTTGTTGCCCAGGGCGATAAGCTCCTTGTAATAACCTTTGGCACCTTTTTTCATGAAATAGTATTTTTTGGCGCCCGCCTTTTCCAGTGCGTATTGCAGCCAGCGTACCTGTTTGCCGACTTCATCATAGATAAGCAGTGTGCGATTTTGCCTGAGTGCCTTTTTGACGTAACGATCCAGCTTTTTTTGTTGGTCGAGACTGGCCCAGCGTTCGATACCCGGGTAGAACCCCACGCCAGCACGCTGAAATTTGTCACGTACATCAATGATCATGTATTTTTGCCGGTCTATTGTGGCGCGATCACTGAAGTCATTCGGACTGAGCAGGCGTTTTTTGAAGGTTGATTTGGGAATCAGGTGGGCGAGATTTACCGGGCTGCTGCCCAGCAAAGTGGCTTGATCCGGGTGCGCTTTGGTCCAGTCAAAAATACCTGCGTCGAATGCGAGCACATCACTGATATTGGCATCAAGGGCTCTTTTGGTTGCGATGTACGATTTCATACAGGTGTGGCCATTGCAATAGAAAACAATCGCTTTGTTTGTAGTGGCACGCAGTTCGGCCACTTTGGCTTCAAAGTTTTCACCGGCTACCGGAATATTGACAGCGGTCCTGATGCGCAGGGTTTCGAATTCCAGTTTGGAACGGGCATCTACCACGACTACATCGTTAATTTTTCTATAGAGATCTTCCAGTTCGATGTAGGGGATTGTTTTGTATTTTACCCGACCCGGGAACTCATCGTTGGCAAAGGCGACAGAACCCAACAGCAGGCTGACGAGGGTAATCATGTTGATAATTTTACACATTCAAGACTCCATTTTTGTCATGTGCCACGATCGTTTTGCTATGGCTCAGGTTTACTCATGTGGCGCCTGAGTGAAACGGGTTAGCAGAAAAGGCGATCAAAAAAACTGCACCGACTCCATCACCGTATCGGTAACGTTGCTGAGGTCTTTAGGCATATTTCTGGCGTTTCGGGCGCATCCGTGCGTGCCCTCGCACCTTTAGGGCCAACTTGCATTGTGGTGCAGGTCCAGCTCACAATGCGGTAATCAATATATACCACGTTGTACATTGTGTGAGCAATTGTAGCTCAATATTGTATATTGTGTAGGCAGTTGTGGTTCAACCTGGAATCTTCAGTTGACCACTTCATCCCGTTTAGCCGGGAATTTCTGATGAAAAACGGAGCTTTACCGGGTTTCGCTACGGATGTTGAATGTGCCGTCGGGCATAGTGCTTATTTTTGAGGTGTCGAGGGGAGAGTCAGGTTTTGTTGTAACCCAGGTTTGGTGCCAGCCAGTATTCTGCATTCTGCAAATCTATTTTTTTGCGTTTGGCATAGTTTGTTATCTGATCCCGGTTGATTTTGCCCACAGCAAAGTAGCGGGATTCCGGGTGCGCAAAATACAGGCCGCTGACCGCAGCGGTGGGTACCATGGCTTTGGCTTCGGTGAGCCAGATGCCGGTGTTTTTTTGCACGTCGAGCAGCGCCCACAAATTATCTTTTTCGGTGTGGTCAGGGGAGGTGGGATAACCGGCAGCAGGGCGAATACCCTTATATTGTTCTTTAATGAGTTGTTCCTTGCTGAGTTGTTCAGTGTTGCAGGCCCAGATTTCCTGGCGTATTTTTTCGTGCATGCGCTCGGCAAAGGCTTCGGCGAGACGGTCAGCCAGCGCCTTGAGCATGATGGCGTGATAATCATCGTGATTTTTTTCAAATTCTGCCACGCGCTCGTCGATGCCGATGCCGGTGGTGATGGCAAAGCCGCCGAGATAATCGATTTTGCCACTGTCTTTGGGCGCGATAAAATCACTGAGGCAACGGTTGGGTTTGCCTTTGGCCTTTTGCTGCTGCTGGCGCAGGTTATAAAAGACAGTCCGGATTTCACTACGTGACTCATCAGTGTAGATTTCGATGTCATCGCCTACGCTGTTGGCGGGGAAAATGCCTACCACGGCTTTTGCCTGTAGCCATTTTTCATTGATGATTTTATCCAGCATGTTTTCTGCGTCAGTAAACAGCTTGCGTGCTTCTTCACCTTTTTGTGCATCATCAAAAATTTTCGGGTAGCTGCCTTTCAGTTCCCAGGAATGGAAAAAGGGCGTCCAGTCGATGTAGTCACGCAGTTCTTCTAACGAGAAATCGTCGAATACCTGCAAGCCGGTTTTTGTGGGGACGGGAGGGGTGTATTCGGCCCAGTCAATTTGGGCCTTGTTGGCGCGTGCCTGTTCCAGAGTCAGCCACTTGATAGCGCGTTGACGGTTGGCGTGCTTCTCGCGTACTTGCACGTAGTCGGTTTGCAGTTTGGCAACAAAGTCTTTTTTCAGGTCTGGAGAAATCAGGCTTTGCACTACCCCTACGGCACGCGAGGCATCTTTTACCCACACGCTGGGGCCGTTTTTATAGTTGGGTTCAATTTTTACCGCAGTGTGCGCGCGCGAAGTCGTGGCACCGCCCACCATCAGCGGGATGTCCATGCCCAGGCGTTGCATCTCGCCAGCAATGTGTGACATTTCTTCCAGTGAAGGGGTAATCAAACCGGAAAGACCAATAATATCCACATTATGTTCTTTGGCGGCATCGAGAATTTTTTGTGCGGGCACCATCACACCGATGTCGATGACTTCAATGTTATTGCACTGTAATACCACGCCCACGATGTTTTTGCCGATGTCGTGCACGTCACCCTTGACGGTGGCCATCAATACTTTGGCTGCGGCTTTTTGACCGTCCTCTTTTTCGGCTTCGATAAAAGGAATGAGGTGGGCCACGGCCTTTTTCATCACGCGCGCGCTTTTTACCACTTGCGGTAAAAACATTTTGCCTGCACCGAACAGGTCGCCTACCACGTTCATGCCATCCATCAACGGGCCTTCGATAACACGGATGGGGCGATCAAAACTCAACCGTGCCTCTTCGGCATCTTCCACGGCATAGGTGTCAATGCCTTTCACCAGCGCGTGTTCGAGGCGTTTGGCGACAGGCAGCTCGCGCCATTCGAGATTTTCTTTTTTCGCGATGGTGCCGTCGCCACGATATTGATCGGCGATTTCCAGCAGGCGGTCGGTAGCATCGTCGCGACGGTTAAGCACGACATCTTCTACGCGCTCTTTCAGTTTGGCAGGCAAGTCATCGTATACGGCGAGCTGCCCGGCGTTGACGATACCCATGTCCATGCCTGCCTTGATGGCGTGATACAGGAACACCGAATGGATTGCTTCGCGCACCGGGTTGTTACCACGGAAAGAGAACGAGACGTTGGATACGCCGCCAGACACTTTGGCGTAAGGCAGGGTCGTTTTGATTTTACGTGTGGCTTCGATGAAATCCACGCCGTAGTTGTTATGTTCTTCAATGCCGGTGGCCACGGCAAAAATGTTCGGGTCGAAGATGATATCTTCCGGCAGGAAGCCAACAGTTTCCGTCAGTATTTTATACGAGCGCGTGCAGATTTCGATTTTGCGTGCTTCGGTGTCGGCCTGCCCGTCTTCGTCGAAGGCCATGACGATCATTGCCGCGCCGTATTGACGTACTTTTTTGGCGTGAGCAATAAATTTTTCTTCGCCTTCTTTCAGCGAAATGGAATTGACGATGCCTTTGCCCTGATTGCATTTGAGGCCTGCTTCGATGATTTCCCATTTGGACGAATCGATCATCACCGGTACCCTGGAAATGTCTGGCTCCGAGGCGATGAGATTAAGGAAGTCACGCATCGCGGCGACGCCGTCGAGCATGGCTTCGTCCATATTGATGTCAATGATTTGAGCGCCGTTTTCCACTTGCTCGCGGGCTACGCTCAGTGCTTCGTCAAATTGCTCTTCGAGTATCAGTCGCTTGAATTTGGCGGAGCCAGTGACGTTGGTGCGTTCGCCGACATTAACAAACAGTGATTCGGCGGTGATGTTGCAGGGCTCCAGTCCGGCCAGTCGACAGGTGTGGTCGTCTTCCGGCACCACACGCGGTGCGTGTTTTTCCACGGCATCGGCAATGGCTTTGATGTGGGGTGGTGTGGTGCCGCAACAGCCACCGATGATGTTCACAAAACCGCTTTTTGCCCATTCGCCGATTTCTGCGGCCATTTCTTCCGGCGTTTCATCGTATTCACCAAACTCATTGGGCAGGCCAGCGTTGGGGTGACTGTTGATATGACAGTTGGCGATGCCTGCAATTTCTTCTACGTACTGACGCAATTCTGCTGCGCCCAGCGCACAGTTGAATCCGAAACTGATGGGTTCGATGTGACGCATTGAATTCCAGAAAGCCTCGGCTGTTTGTCCGGACAGGGTGCGTCCGGAAGCATCGGTAATGGTGCCGGAAATCATCACTGGCAGGCGCTTGCCGGAGGTCTCGAAATAGTCTTCGATGGCGTACAGTGCAGCTTTGGCATTGAGTGTGTCGAAGATGGTTTCCACCAGAATGATATCCGAGCCACCGTCCACCAAACCTTTCGTGGCCTCGAGATAAGTCTCGGCCAGCGTGTCAAAATCGATGTTGCGATAGCCCGGGCGGTTGACATCTGGCGACAGGGTGGCGGTGCGGTCGGTCGGGCCGAGTACTCCGGCCACGAAGCGGGGTTTGTCGGCTGTTGTGCGGGAATCGCAGGCAGCGCGCGCCAGTTTGGCGGACTCTATGTTCAGTTCGTAGGTCATGTCCTGCATGTGATAATTGGTCATGGACACTGCGTTGGCGCTGAAGGTGTTGGTTTCGACTATGTCGGCGCCAGCGTCCAGATATTGCTCGTGAATGTCACGGATGATCTGCGGCTGGGTCAACGACAGCAGGTCGTTGTTGCCTTTCAGGTCGCTGTGCCAGTCGGCAAAACGTTCACCACGATAACCAGCCTCGTCCAGACTGTGTTGCTGGATCATGGTGCCCATGGCACCGTCCAGAATGAGGATCTGGTTTTTGAGGCGTTTTTCGAATTCAGTCATGAAGATACCAACATACGGGGAAAATGACCGGGCATTCTAACATGAAGTGCAGCGTCCTTAATTCCTGTTTCCCGGTTATCGAATTCAGCATTGTTCCCAGGGCAGGTTGTGAAAACGCCAGCCGCCCAGGGTAGAGCGATGATGTTCGTCATCCAGTTCACCTTCGAAACCTTCCAGCACATTGTAGACATCATTAAAACCATCCTTGAGCAGAGCTTCACCCGCTTCGTGGGAACGTTTGCCGCTGCGGCAAATCAGTACCACCGGCGTGCAGCTATCGTCGTCGCAGCTGAGTCCGCCAAGCATTACCTGGCGTACATGGGAAGAAAAACCGGAGTCGACTTTCCAGTCTGGTTCATCGATCCATGCGACATGCACCGCACCTTTGGGATGTCCTACAAACAAAAATTCCATGGCGGAGCGTACGTCGATCAATACCGCACTGGGGTTTTCGTCCAGCAGTTTTTGCGCTTCGACGGGGCTGATGCTTTTGACGTGGTTCTTGCTGCTCATGATGCCATCCTTTGTCGGTAGATTGTAAGTTCCCGTACAGGCCCCTGAGTGTCTTTTCGTGAGGTGCTTCGTCAGGCGTTTTGTCGGGGTGTGCTGTTACCCCGTTTGTTGCGAATACTGCGTGCGATGCCTGTGTTGATCAGGGTCAGGCCGATAAACAGGCCCAATTGCCATAACCCGCCCATTTCGGGCATAAACCGGGTCACCAGACCGACCAGTACGGCGGCAATGCCGATGGCGACAAAATAGACACAGGGGGTCACAAGTTCAGCGAGCACAAGCAGCGCACCCAGCGCCCACCAGTGCCAATGGTTCAGAATGTAAAACATGTCCATCAACGCGCAGCCCTTTTATCATGCGTGACAGGAGTGCCCCCGCGCGGTTCATTATATATACAAAATAAAGTCATGTAATGTATAGCGGACTTTCTAGTGTGGAACAGGCTGAATCTCAATTTTTTGCCCGGAATCACATCAGTCATTCCCTGAATTTATAGCTGGCAAGGTACACTGTGCGCCTATGAGAAAAGTATTTACCCTCTTTGAATCACTTCTTCCCGGGGCCTCGCTTCACCCGGTGGGCAGAGCAATTAGCGATCATGAAATGATCCATGAAGGTGATCGTATTCTGGTGGGCCTCTCCGGAGGTAAAGACTCACTTTCGCTGCTGCATTTGTTATTACACTTTCGGTGGTGCGCCCCTGTACATTTCGAGGTAGATGCATTGACGGTGGATCCCATGGTGAGGGGTTTTGAGCCTGCGTGCTTCAAGCCTTGTCTGACCGGGTTGGGTGTGCCGTATTTTTTTGAGGCCCGCCTCATTATGGAGCAGGCCAAAAAACACACGCTCAAACCGTTAATGGACTCGCGATTTTATTCGCAAAGTGAGGAGAGCGTGACTGATACCTGGCTGACTACTTCTGGCAAGACCCCGGCTGCCATACCGGGAACTGGTTTGTGATGGTGCGCGTTGTTGTGATCAGGCTGCTGTTGCGGCTTATGTCTTTGTTGCCTCTGTTTGTTACCCATGCCCTGGGTGTCGGGTTGGGAAACCTGTTTAATCGTTTCAACAACCAGATGCGACACGTTGCCCGGTGCAATATTGACCGGTGTTTTCCCGAGTGGACGCCACAACAGCGTAGCCAGCTGGTGCGTGAAAGTTTGCAGGAAACCATCAAGGCTGCGCTGGAAACTGGAGGGCTTTGGCTGTGGTCACCAGAGTATATTCTGGCCAAAATACAGGAAGTCAGTGGTGCGTCGTTGCTGGAAGAGGCTGTGGCACGTGGCAAGGGCGTGATTTTGGCGGCACCGCATTTGGGGGCTTGGGAAGTGGCCGGGCTTTACTGTTCGCGCTACGGGCCTATGACTTTTCTGTATCGACCTCCCCGGATTCAGAAGCTGGACAATCTGATTCGCGAGGCTCGTGGACGGGCCGGTGCCACGCTGGTTCGTACCGATGCTGGTGGCGTGCGGACTCTTTATAAAGCGTTGGGGCGCGGGGAGCTGGTTGGTATCCTGCCGGATCAGGACCCTGACCGGGCCTCTGGTGTGTTTGCTCCCTTTTTCGGCGTGCAGGCCAATACGATGACTTTGCTTTCGCGTCTTGCAGCGAAAACCGGAGCGACGGTGTTGATGGTTTATGCAGAGCGTTTACCGAAAGGCAAGGGTTATCATCTGCATTTTCAGAAAATGGATGCAGCACTGGTAGAGGGCGATGACGTGCAAAAAGCAACCTGCCTTAATCAGGCTGTCGAGCAATGTGTGTTGCAGCAGCCAGCCCAGTATCAATGGGCGTATAAACGATTTAAAACAAGACCTGAGGGGGAAGGTAAATTTTATTAACGGGTGTTACGCACTCGAATAATAAATCAATGACTTATAGTAATATCAGAAGGTAGGGTGGGCATTGCCCACCAGCTGCACTGAACAAAGGTGCAGGAATAATTGTTCTATTTTGAGTTTTTGTGATTGAAGAACGGGCGAAGACGGGCTGAAGCAGGGGTGCCAATTGTATAAGTTATTTAATTTCCATTCCTGGGGTTTTGTTTTTCCGGAACATGCATGCTCCCCAGGTAATGGATGCGGATTCGTAAAGTCAGGTGTCAGCGTGAACTCATTGGTATACCTTGAAAACCTTCGATGCATCCGTTTGATCGGTATGCTGGTAACGCTGTTAACGGGCAGCGCGTCTTTCGGTGTTCAGGCGGAAGAATCACAAGCTGTGGTGCTCATGTACCACCATTTCGGTGTGGACAAATATCCTTCAACCAATATCCGGCTCGCACAATTCGATGCCCATCTGGACTATTTGGCGCAGGAGGAATATCAGGTCTGGCCGCTGGCAAGAGTGGTGGACTATGTGCGCAGGCAAAAACCTTTTCCGGGGCGTGTGGTAGCCATCACCATTGATGATGCCTATCGCTCGGTGTTTGACGAAGCCTATCCACGGCTGCGCGAGCGCGGCTGGCCATTTACCGTTTTTGTTGCCACCGATGGTGTTGACCGACATTTTCAGGCCTACATGAGTTGGCAGCAGATGCGTGAAATGCAGCAACATGGTGTGAGTTTTGAAAACCATTCAGCAACACACGATTATCTGATTCGACGCCAGACAGATGAAACGGCTGATCAGTGGCGAAAGCGCATGCAGGACGATATTGGTCGTGCCCAGCGGCGCATCAAAACAGAACTGGGCAAGACGCCCACGCTTTTTGCCTATCCCTATGGTGAATATGACGAAGCATTGGCGGGACTGGTAAGCGAGATGGGGTTGGTGGCCTTTGGTCAGCAATCCGGACCGGTAGGTTTTAGTGCAGATTTACGCGCCTTGCCGCGCTTCCCCATGGCAGAGCGTTTTGCAGCCCTGTCCGGTTTCAAACAAAAGCTGCAAAGTCTGGCTTTTCCCGTTACAGCAATACGACCATGGGGACCCGTGGTGACAGCAAAAGAGGCCCCACGGATGGAAATTGAATTAACTGAAAGTGATGCGCGGCTGGATCAGTTATCGTGTTTTGTATCAGGCCAGGGCGCGGTAAGCATTGAATGGCTGGATCGAAAAGCACGGTATTTTGCGGTGCAGGCGCCGATCGCCTTGCCACGCGGCCGCAGCCGGTACAATTGTACTGCACCATCGTCTCGGCCGGGACGCTATTTCTGGTTTAGTCATCTGTGGATTGTGCCCTGATAAAATAATGTTTGTAAGTATACTGGTAAGGCAGTAGTTGATATTGCCTGAGAACAGGTTATCGGAGTTTCAGACAGAGCCGAGCAGTTACGTGCATTTTTTATTACAAGCTGTCATTTTTAGAGGCGTCCAACAGGCACCGGCTGCCCATCACTCACATCCTTTAGTCGTTGTCGCGCTTGTGTGCTGTCAGTGTGTTGCCAAAGTTCATGTGCGGTGAGCGGGTCGAGCAGGGGGCGAGAATCACCCATACTCCGAATGCTTTGCAACACATCCATGGCCGGGACAAATCCTTCGTACAGATGTTCGTAGAGTTGGCCTTGTTGATGGGCGGTATTGTGGTGTAACTGGTAATAGGCACCGATACCAAGGTCAACGTAATAATTGACACTGACGCGACGGCAGCGGGCGCGTTGCGGAAAAAACCCGGCATGCAGCAGACAAATATCACCCACGTCGCGCAGTTTGCCAATTTGCCGTTGTCCGGCAATGCGAAAACTTTTGAGATAATCCAGGGCGAGAACACGGCTGGTTATTTCCGGTTTGTTGAGAAAACGTTGCAGCAGAAACACCAGATAACTTTGTAATTCTACACTCAGGCTGCGTTGTGCTCGTTGTTCTGCCTCGCACACCAGCTTGTGCCAATGCGCGGTGGATGTGGGTTGTAAATCAAGGTTACGCATACCACCTCCTGTGATTACCTTCATTATCAAAGGCTATCGGCATGAAATGGTGAGGGCTTGAGTGGGGTTTTTCTGCGGTGTTTGTGGGGGGAGGCATAACCTGACGGCTATGGGGGTTAACGAATTTTTTCTTCGGTACCGGCGATCAGTTCCTTGATGTTGGATCGATGACGCCATATCAACATGATGCTGATGACAGTGGCGAGTATGATGAACTCGGGTTGTGGCACAAATAACCACATATAGAATGGTGAAAGGCCAGCAGCAATGAGTGCCGACAGCGACGAAATTTTGAACAATTTGGTGAGCAGCAACCAGGTGCCCAGCAAGGCCAGACCGACTGGCCATGCCACGGCGGTCAGTACTCCAAAGGCAGTGGCGACACCTTTGCCACCACGGAAGCCAAAAAACACCGGATAGAGGTGGCCCAAAAATGCGGCCAGCGCGACGAGTGCAAGGATATGCGGTGGTGCGGCCATCCATTGCGCAACCAGCACGGGAATCACACCTTTTATGGCATCACCCAGCAAGGTGAAGGCGGCGGCCTTTTTGCCGCCCATGCGCAATACGTTGGTGGCTCCCGGGTTGTTGGAGCCCTGGGTGCGCGGGTCGGGCAGACCCATGAGTTTGCAGGTGATGATGGCGGCGGATAACGAGCCCATGAGATAGGCCGCGAAGATCATGATGGCACTGAACATGACGCCATTATCGCGTATTTTTTGCGGCAAGTCGCCGTTGTCGCGAGGCCGCTGGTTTGGTTTTACGCAAAACGGTATAGTTTTATCTCACTTTTAATTGGAGCTTTTTGCTGATTGCCCTTATGGATATTATTTTCCTGCACGACCTCACTATCGAAACCATCATTGGTATTTACGATTGGGAACGCAAAGAAAAACAGTCGATCATTCTTGATCTGGATATGGCAGCAGATATTCCTGCCGCAGCGCGCACCGATGCCATTGAAGACACACTTAATTACAAGGCGGTGGCCAAGCGACTCATCGAGTTTGTGGGTGACAGTCAGTTCCAGTTGGTAGAGACCCTGGCTGAGCGAGTGGCGGAAATTGTGCTTGATGAATTTGATGTGAAATGGGTGCGTTTGCGCGTCAACAAAAAAGGCGCGGTGCGTTATGCTGGGGATGTGGGTGTTGTTATTGAAAGAGGTATACGAAACTGACATGCCAAGAGTATTTGTCGGTATTGGCAGCAACATTGATCGTGAACGCAGCATACGTGCAGGCGTAGCCGATTTGCGCTGCCAATATCGTGAGGTGCAGCTTTCGTCGGTGTACGAGAGCGATGCGGTGGGTTTTGAGGGTAATGCCTTTTTCAATCTGGTAGCGGCATTTGATACCGACGACAGCATTGAACAGGTGGTCGCCAGCCTGACACATATTGAAGACCGCCACGGCCGGGTGCGTAACGGTGAACGTTTTGCGGCACGGACGCTGGATCTGGATTTGTTGCTCTACGGTCAACAAATCATCGCCACGGAAAATTACCATG
The DNA here is from genome assembly GCA_013151355.1 of Gammaproteobacteria bacterium. GTDB lineage: Bacteria > Pseudomonadota > Gammaproteobacteria > SZUA-152 > SZUA-152 > SZUA-152. The sequence goes on along the minus strand of JAADIL010000050.1, from coordinate 12,337 downwards.
TGCCGAGGGATGAAATTCTCCGGTATGCCTTTGTGCTTTGGCCGCTGGCGGAGATGGCGCCGACTGATGTGCACCCGGAAGTTGGCGAAAGTTACGCCGTTTTGTGGGAAAAATTTGATAAAAGAAACCAGGTGCTACGGCCGATATCCTTTGAGTGGCAGGTTTTTCTGCCTTAATACATTTAACAGGACACTTCAGGGACTGATATTGTCAATGACAACCGCATGGCGGTAAGCACAGAGCCAATGAACGATATACTCAGCCCCTTTTCCAAACCTGACACAGCTGACTTTAAGCCACTGATTCTTATTGTCGATGACTCCCCCACGATTCGCTTGTCGTTGAGCCACGCCCTGCAAGATGAGTTTATGCCGATGGAAGCGGTGGATGGTGAACAGGCCTGGGAATTCATCAGCAGTGACAGCCGTATTGAAGTGGTGATTACCGATTTGTCCATGCCCAGACTGGATGGTCTCGGTCTGGTCAAGCGCATGCGCGACAGTGTGGTGATGCGGGTGCGCAATATGCCCGTCATTATGGTCACTGGTGATGATGACGCTGTTGCCCGTGAGGCTTCTTTCATGGCTGGTGCCAATGATTTTGTTGCCAAGACCAGTGATCGTATTGAATTGCTCGCCCGGTTGCGCGCCCATCGTAAACTGGCGGTGACTCTGCGTGAACTGGAAGAGAGTCAGCGTGAGCTGCGCGAACAGGCCAACACCGACCCGTTGACCCGGCTGGCCAATCGGCGGTTTTTCAGCCACATCGCCAACAAAGAATTGTCGCTTATGCGTCGGCAAAAAGAATATTTTGCCGTGTTAATGATGGACATTGATCATTTCAAACACACTAATGATACCTTTGGCCACGCTGCGGGCGACCATGTGCTGGTGCAGGTTGCGCAGGCCTTGTTGAACAATGTGCGTGAAGAAGACACCCTGGCGCGGGTGGGTGGCGAAGAGTTTGTAGTGAGTTCGCCCTATACCAATCGGTTGGCGGCTATTGTGCTGGCCGAACGTCTGCGCAAAGCGGTGGAGTCGCTGGAGATTCAGTTTGAAGGTAATGTTATCCCGGTCACTATCAGCATTGGCATTGCCATGCAGCCGCAGGATGGCGATTCCCTGGATACCTTGCTGGCTGCTGCCGACGAGCGTCTGTACATCGCCAAAAATGCGGGCCGCAATCGTTTTTGTGCCGCCAGCAAACATCACGATGAGCAGGCCGTGGATGTGGATATGGTCTGTCCGAAGCTGGACGAGGCCATCACCATGATCAGACATGGTAATTTGCAACGTTTGATGCCACACATGCCCAGGCTGCTGGAAGATCTGATTCCCCTGTTTGAGCTGGCCAACGAAAAATCACCCGTGCATATCGATGTGGATCAGGTGCGTGAGACGATTATTGCGTTGAAGTCCAGAGGTGGAAATTAAAACCCCCTGATTGACGGAGCGCCAGTGCCGTTATCCTGACAAAAGAAAGTGAGTGGGTGTTTTTCTAATCCGTGCCCAATTTTTCCCATACCAAAATATTATTATTGGCTGGCATCACATGTGTCGTCACACGTGCAAGGCCGATTTCGTTCGCCAGTGCATCCAGTGCCGCTTGATCCCGAATCCCGCTTTTGGGGTTTTGCGTTTTCAGCCACTGTTCAAAACGGGCATTGCTCTCCGACGTAAATTTGCCATTAACATTAAATGGCCCGTAAAGACAAAAACGTCCACCGCCGGATAACACCTGACCAATACCGGCAAACATTTTTATCACCTCCGGCCAGCCCATAATGTGTACAGTATTAGCGCTGAAGATAGCGTCAAAGCGGGTATTCGGCCAGAGATCAGTTTCAACGTTGAGGCTCAACGGCGCACGTACATTATCCGGGCCTTCGTCGGCGATCCAGGCCTGAATGCCGGGATGGCATCCATCCATATCACTGGTTTGCCAGATAAGGTGGGGCAATGCCCGGGCAAAAAATACCGCGTGTTGGCCAGTGCCACTGCCGATTTCCAGTACGTGTTGCACTGAAGCAAATTCTTTTAACAATACCTCAAGAATAACGTGCTGATTTTGCGCGCAGGATTCAGCGAAGGGTTTCAAGGTGGATTTGCCGCAGGAGTTCAACTGTTGAGCGAACGCCCGCCATCCACTGTAATCACTTGTCCGCTGGTGTAGTCGGCATCACGAATCAGGAACAGTGCAGCGCGGGCGATATCTTCAGGATTGCCCTGACGTTTGAGAAAGGTGCGGGAGACGATGCGTTGCTGGGTGACTTCATCAATTTCGCGTTCCGGCCACAAAATGGCGCCGGGAGCGATGGCGTTGACGCGCACCTCGGGACCCATTTCACAGGCCAGTGATTTAGTGAGCATGACCAGCCCGGCCTTGGCGATGCTGTACACGGGAAAGCGTTTCAGCGGCCGGTCGGCATGAATATCGGCGATGTTGATAATGCAGCCGCGTTGCTCCTTGAGATGTGGTGCAGCGGCCTGGGACAAAAAAAACGGTGCTTTGAGATTGGTGCCAACGAGATCATCCCATTCACTTTCTGTCACTGAACCCAGCTGGGTGGGATAAAAACTGGAGGCGTTGTTGATCAGTACATCAAGCCGTCCCCAGGTCGCCAGAGCATCAGCCACTACTGCAGGCAGGGCGGCCTGATCCAGCAGGTCGGCGCGCACCAGCACCACAGAATCATTGCGCAGGGCATTGAGTTCGTTTTGCAGAGTGTGGGCGGCGTCGCGCGAACCACGATAATGCAGCACCAGCCGTGCGCCTTCGGCGTGCAGGGTGCGGGCGATAACGGCACCGATGCGATGCACGCCACCGGTAATCAGGATGACGCGATTCTGTAACGGGCCCGGGCTCTCGCTACTGGCTTCTGTGGTATCATTCAAGGCGTTCTTTTCCTGTGATCAGGTTATATGATTGCGAAATGTGTTTACCCGTAAAGTATTGGTGCGCACACTCTAACCCACTCTGTATCCGTTGCCCAACCGTTGTTTGTGACAGGCCTGATGCAAACATTGACTTTCACCATGCCCCCATCATCCCATTCCTTTTCGTGCCCTGGCGTCGTTTCGGCAAACACGCTGTCACCACTGCCGGTGCCGGATGTTGCCGAGCAGGCTCATAGCGAAAAACTCATCGCGTTCATTGTTGATGAAATCGCTGCTGCCGGAGGCCGGCTCAGTTTTGCCCGTTACATGGAACTGGCCCTGTTTGCACCAGGCCTGGGGTATTATTCAGCGGGTGCGCGCAAGTTTGGTGAGCGGGGTGATTTTGTCACTGCGCCGGAGATTTCGCCGCTGTTTTCTCATGCTCTCGCGCGGCAAGTAGCCGATGTGCTGTCTGTTTATGACGGGGCCGGAGAGGTGCTGGAGGTGGGGGGCGGCAGTGGCATCATGGCAGCAGATATGCTTGCCAGGCTGGAAACCCTGAATGCTCTGCCTGCGCAGTATTCCATTCTGGAACTGAGTGCGGACTTGCAGGCCCGTCAGCGCGAAACACTTGTTGCACGGGTGCCGCATTTACTGCCACGGGTGCGCTGGTTGAGTGAATTACCCGCACCGGGTTTTCGTGGTGTGGTGGTGGCCAATGAATTGCTGGATGCATTGCCCGTGCAGTGTTTTGTGACCACTGAAAATGGCTTGCAGGAACGCTGTGTGAGCTTTTCCGGGGGGCGCTTTCAATGGACAAACAACACGGCAGATGAGTTGTCACTGCCAGAGCACCTGACAGAAATCATTGCGGAACTGCCCGCAGGCTATGCATCAGAAATCAATCTGGCCGCCATGGGCTGGGTGCAATCCATTGCCGGTTTGCTGGATGCCGGTGTGGTTTTGCTCATTGATTATGGCTATACCGCTGCCGGGTATTATCAGCCCCGGCGCGATGGCGGTACGCTGATGTGCCATTACCGACATCGCGCCCATGATGATCCGTTTGTTTATCCCGGTTTGCAGGACATCACCGCACATGTGGATTTTACCGCCATTGCTGAAGCTGCGGTATCTGCCGGGCTGGACGTGCGTGGTTACAATACCCAGGGATTGTTTTTGCTGGGCAACGGTATCACCGAACTGGCGCAATCTTTTGAAGAGCTGAATGAACGGCAACAGGTATTGCAGGCGCAACAAATGCGCACGCTGACGTTGCCTGCTGAAATGGGCGAGCGTTTTAAAGTGATTGCCCTTGGGAAAAATTATCATCAACCCTTGCGTGGTTTTGCCATGCAGGATTTACGTCATCAACTTTAGACGAAAAACACCGGATTTTTAATGAATAATAAATTACAACAAACTCAAAGCATGCTTGCCAAACATCATCGGGATGGCGAGGCCTTTGTGCAATTGATGAAAGACACTTATGCCGGGCGTTTTAACGAGGATTTTTGGGCGTTGTGGAATACACGCATTGTGCCGGTGTTGAGTGAATCGCCGGTGATTCTGGATCTGGGTACGGGCCCTGGTACCTTTCTGCGTGATGTGTGCGAACGACATCCTGGCGCACGTGCCATCGGTGTGGAGTGCGCGGAATACATGCTGGAGGCCGCCAATGATTTGCCCAAAGGCTGCGAGGTTATCACTGCCGATTTACACGATCCTCATTTACCATTAGCCGACAACAGCGTTAATGCAGTGGTGGCTTCTGTGGTTTTGCACGAAATGCACCAGCCAGTGCGTACCTTGCAGGAAATGCAACGTTGCCTGAAACCCGGGGGCATTTTTTACGTGATGGACTGGGTACGCGCACCACTGCAACAATATCTGGCTGACAGCGAACTGGCCGTGTTTGAGCGGCAAACCTCAGTGGACGAACTGGAAGACCTGTTTATCCATTTTATTGAACACAATCGTTTCAGTGTTGATGACCTGGTTTTCATGCTGGAAAACACCGGTTTCCGCGTGCTGGAAAAAATGCCGCTGAAAGAAGGACGTATGGCGTGCCTTGTGGCGGAGAAAAAATAAACTGTTATGGACTCATTACACGCTATTTTTCTCGCCTTGATACAGGGTTTCACCGAATTTCTGCCGGTGTCCAGTTCAGCGCACCTGATTTTGGTGCCGCGTTTGCTGGGCTGGCCTGACCAGGGACTGGCCTTTGACGTTGCTGTACACGTAGGCACACTCAGTGCGGTGGTATTGTATTTTCGCCGTGAGCTGGTGCCCATGACACAGGACTGGGTGCAGTCGGTGCTCACCCGCAAGCAAACTGCAAATAGTCGACTGGCCTGGGCGGTATTATGGGGCACGATTCCGGTAGGGCTGGCGGGTCTGCTGTTAAAAGGCTTTATTGAAAATAACCTGCGCTCGGAGCTGGTGATTGCTGCGGCAACCATTGGCTTTGGCTTATTGCTGTGGTGGGCGGACAGCAAGGGCCGGGGTCAACGCGATGAATACAGCCTGCGCATCAGTGATATTGCCATTATCGGTATTGCCCAGGCGCTGGCGCTGATTCCAGGCACTTCGCGCTCCGGTGCGACAATGACAGCGGGCCTGATGCTGGGGTTGTCGCGGGAGGCGGCGGCACGTTTTTCGTTTCTGTTGTCGATCCCGGTGATCACCCTGGCGGGTGGTTTGTTGACGCTGGACCTGATTCAGGAACCCGGCCTGGTGGACTGGCGCGCGATGATCATTGGTGTGATGACTTCGGCGATTACGGCTTATTTGTGCATACACTTTTTTCTGAAATTGCTGGAACACATCGGTATGTTGCCATTCGTGATTTATCGTTTGCTGCTGGGTGCATTGTTGGTTTATCTGTTTGCCTGAGCCTGTTTGGCAAAACCCCATATCAGCAAGCTCAGGCCCAACAATGTCAATGCACCCTGGTAGTAGGGGTAAAACTCAAAGTCACTAAAACCCAGGCCATAAAGACCCACAAAACCCACCCAGGTCGCTCCGGAACAGTGCTCAATGGCGGTCATGTAAGTGAAGGCAGTGACCAGCAGCACAACACCCAACAGCCCGCGTAGCAGGCCGGTGATTTTGTGTTGCCGCATTTGTTTGGCATGGCTGATGAGTCGCCCGCCGGACAGGGTAGCGAACAAATAAACGGCGAGAGTGATGCTGTCGTATTGCAGCGTCCACAAATTGAACCCGCTACGTGGGTCCTGATAAGCAAAGACAAACAGCGATTTGGTAACAATAAACTCCAGGGCGCTCAGTGGTTGTTCCTGCCAGATAAGCTGAAACATGGCGATATCGGCCCCGACGGGAAATAACATGTGATTGACCACACCACCATTAAGCAGGGTCATTGCCGCCAGGCCAATGACAAAAAAACTGAGAAACAACAGTGCGTTTATTAACAGCCAGCGATTTGATTTTTTTTGCGGATGAATGATCGCGGTTTTGTCCATGGCTGGAGTTTACCCGAACTGCATGTCTTGCGTGTTATTCTGTGCAGGAATATTTTATTAATAGAGAGTAAAACAGAGAACAGAATATGGCGGTTTACGCAATAGGCGACATTCAGGGATGTTATAACGAATTGATGAGCTTGCTGGAGCTGATTCGTTTTGACCCTGCAAATGATCAGGTATGGTTTACCGGTGACCTGGTCAACCTGCAGGTGCTGCGTGCGGTGCGTGAACTGGGTGACAGCGCAGTGACAGTACTGGGTAATCATGACCTGCACCTGTTGGCAGTGGCCGAAGGCCATGCGCGGCTTCATAAAAATGATACGCTGGATGATATTCTTTCCGCACCGGATCGTGATGAGTTACTGGCATGGTTACGCCAGCAGCCGTTGTTGCATTACGATCCGGTGCTGAATGCCGCCCTGGTTCATGCAGGCCTGCCGCCGCAGTGGAATCTGGCCACGGCGCAAGCTTGCGCAAAAGAAGTCGAAACGGTTTTGCGTGATAGTGATTATGCAGAGTTTTTTCAACACATGTACGGTAACCAGCCCGATGTGTGGCGTGATGATCTGTCTGGCCGGGATCGATTGCGTTTTATTACCAACAGTTTTACACGGCTGCGTTATTGCGATGCCGCAGGACGTTTTGATTTTAAAGCCAAAGGCGAACCGGGTACACAGCCTGCTGGCTACCTGCCGTGGTTTGAAGTACCAGGGCGGCGCAGCGAAAACGTGCGCATTGTCTTTGGGCACTGGTCCACACTGGGTTTTTGCCGGGAGCACAATATTGTCTCGCTGGATACCGGGTGTCTGTGGGGCAAACAACTCACCGCCGTACGCTTGGGCGGAAATGATGCGGTTTTTTGCGTAGAATGTTTGGGGTGTCGTCGCCCGGGGAAAAGATAATGAAAGCCTTTTGGCAGGGTACATTTATACTGGTAACAGGCTTTTATTTTTTCACAGTTGCCAATGCCGCTGAAAATTATTTTGGTGTATGGAGTGGTGAGTTGACGGAGGTAGTGGTTGCCGGCCGACAGTATTCGCAGTACGACGTTACATTGACAATGGCAGCCAATGCCTATCGTATTGATTATGATTCCCTGGGTTGTGGCGGGAAATTACGTCTGTTGAATCGTCGGGGACGATTTTTCCGGTTCAGGGATGAGCTGACTTATGGCTTTGATGACTGTCACAATGGCGGACGTACCGAAATACATTTTATCAACCCGGAACTGGCAGCGTTTCAGTGGTTTGATAAAAAAGGTGTGCTCAAGGTGGAAGGTCATTTACGTCGACATTCACAGACGATGATCTGAGCGATGTACATAACTGAACAATTGACAAAACAGCAATAAACAGGGCTTTAACATGAGAAAAATTTATATATCGGGTTTTATTTTGTTATCAACAATCATGGCCACAGTACAAGCAGCACCGCAGGTGAAAATTATTGAGCGTGGTTATTATGAATTTACCGAAAATACCGAACGTTTGACGCATCCATTATCTACTTCAGGTTATGTGACGCGCGGCAAAGCCAGGCTGGTAAAAGAGACGCAGCGCATTCCGTTGAAAAAAGGACGTTTGTTTGGTTTTCGTTTTCATATTTATGGCATTGAAAAAAATATTGGCGTAATCCCTCTGGAGCTGGTGGTTATACATCCCGAAATGAAAAAGCCTGATGGTAGTCTCTCAACAGGGTATCGTTACAATATAGATTTAAAGCTCAACAATGGCATGGTGGAAGACAAGACGGGTTATAGCATCAATGAAGATTATGAAATGGTGGAAGGCGACTGGCAGTTTGAATTTCTTTTTATGAACAAAACCCTGCTTAAACAAACATTCACGACTTATTTACAGGAAAAATAATATGGATGATGATCTCAGGCAAAACATGACGGCTTCCGAAACCTGGCTGCGTGGATTGTTTATGTTGTTGTTTGTGTTTTTGCTGGTGGTGGCACGGGTGGTGACCGGCGCAGTGGTGGTGATCCAGTTTTTGTTTACCGTGTTTACCGGACAATGCAATGATAATTTACGCGAGTTCGGCGCGAGCCTGGCGATGTATGTTTATCAGGCGTTATTGTTTGTGACTTACAACAGTGAAAGCAAGCCCTTTCCTTTTGCACCATGGCCATCGCGTGATGTTGATGCAAAATTTGTTGCAGAGGCGGCTGCGGAGCCTGTGGGAGACACACCTGCCGATGCGCTGGACGTTGATGAGCAGGGCGAGCACGAATTACGCTAAATTTCCCTCTTGTATCACTCGGTGTATACCATGCAGTCCGCTCCCGACATCTTTTCCTGGCGTAAATTCTGGGCTCATCGTTTTGGTCCGGCATCACAATTGCCTATGTCTCGCGAAGAAATGGACGCGTTGGGCTGGGATTCGTGTGATGTCATTTTGGTGACGGGTGATGCTTACGTGGATCATCCCAGCTTCGGCATGGCAGTCATCGGTCGGGTATTGGAGGCGCAGGGTTTTCGTGTGGGCATTATCGCCCAGCCGGACTGGACCAGTGCCGATGATTTTCAACGATTGGGCCGCCCCAATCTGTTTTTTGGTATTACCGGCGGCAACATGGATTCCATGGTAAATCGTTACACCTCTGATCGTAAAAAACGTTCCAACGATGCCTATACCGCTAACGGCGAAGGAGGCAAACGCCCCGACCGCTGCGTAGTGGTTTACAGTCAGCGTGCGCGTGAAGCGTACAAAGGTGTGCCCATTATCATCGGCGGCATCGAAGCCAGCCTGCGGCGCATTGCGCACTTTGATTACTGGTCAGAAAAAGTGCGGCGTTCAGTGCTGCTCGATGCCAAAGCAGACTTGCTGGTATACGGCAATGCCGAGCGACAGATTGTGGAAATTGCACATCGCCTGTCGCAACGGGAAGCCATCGAAGAGATCACCGACGTGCGTGGCACCGTGTTTGCCTGTCGTGATATCAATGGTCGCCCCGAACGCCTGCCTAAAGACTGGGGGGTGCTCAATTCCACCGAGCTGGATAAACCCGGTATCATCGAAACGCCAGTTGATCCTTATCTTGCAAATAGCGCGGAACAAGGCGCACCCTGCGCGAGCGGGGGAGAAAAAACGGATGAAAAAACTACGGAAGTTGTGGTGACGATGACACCTGTCTCCACCGCCGTCAGCAAACGCACATTCACAGATAAAACACTGGTTTGTTTACCCGGCTATCATCATGTGCGCGATGATCGTGTGTTGTACGCCCATGCCTCGCGGGTCTTTCATAAAGAAACCAATCCCGGCAATGCGCGCGCGATATATCAATCACACGGTACACGCGGTGTGTGGATGAATCCGCCACCGATTCCTCTGCAAACCGAAGAGCTGGACCGGGTGTTTGAATTGCCGTACACACGCAAACCGCACACCGCCTATGGGAAAGCGACTATTCCTGCTTACGAAATGATCCGTTTTTCTGTGAACATTATGCGTGGATGTTTTGGGGGTTGTACTTTTTGTTCCATCACTGAACACGAAGGGCGCATCATCCAGAGTCGCTCCGAAGATTCTATTATTCGTGAAGTGGAAACCATTCGTGACAGCGTACCGGGTTTTACCGGTGTGATTTCCGATCTCGGTGGGCCCACTGCCAACATGTACCGGCTCACTTGCAAAGACCCAACGATCGAAGCCAATTGTCGGCGTCCGTCCTGCGTGCATCCGGGGATTTGCAAAAATCTTGGCACTCGTCATCAGCCGTTGATCCGGCTCTATCGACGCGCGCGAAAACTGTCGGGAATTAAAAAAGTGTTGATCGCTTCCGGCTTGCGCTATGACCTTGCGGTAGAGTCACCAGAGTACGTCAAGGAGCTGGTAACCCACCATGTGGGTGGTTATTTAAAGATAGCCCCGGAACATACCGAGACGGGCCCGCTGTCAAAAATGATGAAACCTGGCATGGGTACTTATGATCGTTTTAAAAAAATGTTCGATAAATACAGCAAAGCGGCAGGCAAGGAACAGTATCTGATTCCGTATTTTATTTCTGCCCACCCTGGCACTACCGATGAAGACATGATGAACCTTGCCATCTGGTTGAAGGCCAATGGTTTTCGGGCAGATCAGGTACAAAATTTTTTACCCTCGCCCATGGCCACTGCGACCGCCATGTATCACTCAGGCAAAGATCCCTTGCATAAAGTGGGCTCGCGCAGCGATGCAGTATCAGTAGCAAAAGGCGCCAATGCCCGGCGCTTGCACAAAGCTTTCTTGCGTTACCACGATGCCAACAACTGGCCGCTGCTGCGCAAGGCATTAAAACAGATGGGGCGTGCCGATCTCATTGGTAACGGTAAACGACATTTAATTCCGGCATGGCAGCCCAGGGGCACGGGGGACAATACAGGTGGACAGGGGGTGGGTAAAACATTTCGTACTCAACATACGGGACTGCCTGAAAACCCCAAGGCTAAAAAAACAAAACCTGTACGCGTAAAGTCTTTAAAAAAAGGCAGGCAGAAAAAGCGATAATCCGGATTTTTTTCAGGCATCAGAATCTTGTTGACAGGTCTTGCAATAAACCTTTCCCAGACGAACATGATATTGTACGCGCTCGCCCACCGATATTTCTTGCTGACAGCTATCGCAAAGCGTTGCATCATCCATGATCATTTCATCAAAGCCTTCAACAGGCATCTCTTTACCAAATAATATTTTTTTCCAGGGTTTGTCTTTAACGATATCTTTGCGGTATATCTCTTCCACAGCACGAAGCCGCCGTACCAGATGTTCCGGTACGCCAAAACGCCTCAGGCTTGACTCCATTAACGCTTCGCGATGATCAAGCAGTTCATCAGAAATAACCATCCAGTGATGGGCATTACGTGGACGTTCACCAAAATAAACATCCTCACCCGTTAACACCTGACACATAAAATTATATTGTTTTTCAATCAGGCGTTGTTTGGTTACACCCTCAAAAAAAGGAAACAGTAACGGGTCATCGTATACGTGGTTATAAAAATCGATCAATACTTTCGATAAAAGACGCCCCTCATCAAGTCCTTTCCAGAGTTCGAGATCCGGATCAGGGTAATTGCGGCGCTCCGCACAGCGAATACGTTCTGCTGCATTGGCGTCCGGGTCATCACACCCGGCATCGCCAACATCCGCCAAACCCCAGAACGGGTCAGCATGAATTTCAAGCGGGTTAGCACCCGCAACCCGGGCTGCCTGCTGCATGCCTTCCACCATTTTTGGATGACCACATAAATAAATTCGCCACTTCTTCAGATTGGTATGGTCTGCCAGGGCAATATCATTGGCACGTCCGGCCCGATAACTTTCCGGGGTTACCTGTCCTGAAACACAGGAAACATAATGAAAATTGTCATGCCGTTCTGACAATGTTTTTAACATGGCCTGTAAATACAAACCTTGTGGGTGTTGGCTGCCATGATACAGGTGTACAGGTCCGTTATGGCCGCTGGAAAGCGCATCACGTACAATGCCTAACAATGGAGACAAACCTGTTCCGGTGCCAATCAACAGTAATGGCTGATTTTGTTCACCCGGCACATAATAATTGCTGCCCACCGCCCCCTGAAATTCAAGCTCATCATTTTCTGATAACTCGTCGAATATCCAGTTACTCATAATGCCGCCGGGCACACGTTTGACATGGATTTCCAGAAAATAATCTTCCCGTGGTACACTGGCCAATGAGTAGCTTCGCACCTCACCATTCTGGTTTCGAACATTAATAAACTGTCCTGCGTGATAATAAAGTTGCGTAGCAGGTTCCAGTAACAATCGACACACATCAGGCGCCAGTAATTCTTTTTTGTAAACAACGGCACGGTTAAACAAATCAGCATCCCGTGGCGCAGTAATTTCCATGTCGTTTTTGGGTACACACTTGCAGGTTAAAAAATAGCCTTTCTCTTTCAGTGTTTCCCGTAATCCCTTCTGGGATTCTGGTGGTACATGGCCATTTTCACAGCG
>JAADIL010000117.1 GCA_013151355.1 Gammaproteobacteria bacterium | reverse complement strand
AAGGACTGGAACTGTCGATCTCCAAGGGTTTTGCCCTTTTCACGCCCTATGCCGGTATTGGTCAGGTGTGGATTGACAGTGAAACCAACGCGGGACCGCTGGAGGATGAAAGTCTTACTAAAAACAAATATTTTCTCGGTATTAACTTCAATTTGGGGTTAGTTAATTTTGCCGCAGAAACAGAGCAAATGGGCGACAACAAATCCACCAGCGCGAAGATCGGCGTACGTTTTTAGTAAAAACGCAACTGTAGAGACACGCGATTAATCGCGTCTCTACGGGGTGTCACTTTCCCGCTTCTACGCAAAAACATCAATTCCAGCAAGTACACCGGTCAATGCAAATCGCTGTTCTTGCATAGCCACATTGTTGTATTCCATCACCGCACGTTGTGCCGCAGCCTCTTGTGCCGCAGCCTCGCTGCCCGACCTTCCTGTCTGCACGTTGGCAGACACATCACCCAACGCTTCATACTGACGCGCCAATACCAGCGCGCGTGAGGCATCAGCATTGGTTGCAGCATTAATTGAAGTAGTGGCGGGTGCAACAAGCGGGGCAATTTGCTGCAATGCACGCGCATTAGTTACCGAAGAGACATCGACACGCGCATTGACGGACGGCTCATCAGCCGGTTTGCGTGTTGTCGGCAGTGCGACGGACGACCCTGGACCGGAAATAAACCCTGCACTGGTGGAAGATATTTGCATGTGTACCGTTCATCCCTGACGGGTGTGATTTGAAAATATGGCCGTATGACAGTGTGCTACAGCACAGCTTTATCAAGGTGCCGCGCTTTGTTTAAACCCCGGGCACGCGACAGGTTTTTTGCGTCGAGTAAATCCGCATCGCGAAAATTGGCACCACGCACATCGGCCCCGTCAAAATCGGCCCCTCTAAGATTAGCATCTGTCAGATTAGTCGCCACCATGCGCGTCCTGACCAATACACTCTTCAACAAAATCGCCCCACTCAATTTGGCGTCACTGAAATTCGTGCCGGTAAAATCTCCCCGGGTGAGCACCGCCTCGCGCATGTCCGACCAGGCAAAGCTGGAATTAACCGCTGTCACATTGAATAAATTGGCTTCGCGCATATCGCTTCCCGTCAGGTTGACCTCACTAAGATTAGCGCCCCGCAACAAGGCTTTTTTCAAGTTAGCCTCCTGCATGCGGGCACCAAACAAATTAGCACCACGCAAGTCGCAGCCTTCCAGGCTGGCATCCACAAAATGGGCGCTGGTCAACAGGGCCTCGCTAAGAATCGCCGAATCCAGATTGGCCCGCGTCAGATTGGCCGAGCCCAGGTCTGCTGCACGCAGGTTGATACCGCTCAAATCTGTTCCTTCCAGATTGACGCCACGCAAAATACTGTTACTCAAATCCGAACCCTCAAAATTGACTTCGCGCAAATCCAGGCCACTGAGATCCGTGGCCCCCAGATACACATTCACAAACTGCGCATCGTACAAAGTCGCATTTTTCAATTTAATACCTTGCAACAATGAACGATTGAAAATCGCCCCTTGCAGGTTGGCTCCAGACAAATCCGCACCGGTAAGGTTGGCACCGGTAAAATCCACCCCGGTAAGATTGGCACCACGGAAGTCCACCTGGCGCAAATCAACCTCCACCATAATCGCCCCGGTCAAATCGGCTTTGTCGAAACGCGCCAACCGGAAACGGGCATTGCGGAAATCAGTTCTGGCCAGATAGGCCCGGGTAAATATGGTGGTCTGAAAATTAAAATTACGCAGCTCGAGACCAGCGAGATTTTTTTCGGCGAAGCTGATGACCTTGTTTTTGTCTCGCCCGGCAAGAATGCGCACCAGTTCCAGTTTGGACATGGGTTTGGCGAACGCTGCACTGCTGCTGTCCTTTGTGGATGCACTGCCGCAACCCGTGAGGACGATTGCCAGCGACAAGGCCAACAACAGAGTGATGTGAGTTTGGTACGTTGTTTGTGCAGCCATCAAGTCTTCCGTATTTTTAGTGTTCCACACTGTCACCCGAAACCGGGGTGCATACAAGGAGTGCCTGCTCATCGGCCGCGACAATATAGCATTTATGCAAAACGCCTCAACTCCCCGGCCGGAAGCCTGTCGAACCCGGGTGATCGCAGCAAAAGAAAGCCATTTTGAGTCCATTTGTTGATCACTTGAGATGAATATTGTTCATATTTAACGAAAATAACCGACAAAATGGGCCAAAATGGCTTTTTCGCATGAGTGCATGGGGTAGAGCAACGCAAGAGCAGTTGCCAAGCAGATTCACCCTGGCAGGCTATTGATCTATCGGACTTTTTTCCAGGTAACTTTATCACGCAAATACACCGGCAAGGCCTGCTCGGCATTTACGCCCTGCCCGGCTTCGTAGCCCGCAATGCCAAGCAGTGCCACATCACGGGCATGGGGAAAAAACGTACCATCCCACGACATCACCCGTCCCTCACAACGCGCCAACAGCGCACTTTCATAAGCCTTCCAGCCTGCCCCCACGCCTTGCCAATCATCACCCGAAGGGCACGGCACCGCACCGGGAGCCGAGACACATTCCTCGCCAACCGGTTCTACCAGGCCCGCAGTATTACGCTGGTAAACCCCCCAATAGACTTCATCCATACGCGCATCCAGTGCCGCCAGTACTTTGTCTGTCGCAGCACCTTGCGCCAACGCCGCCAGCGTCGAAACCGGCACCACCGGCAAATCCGCAGCAAAAGCAATGCCCTGGGTCACGCCCACAGCAATACGCACACCCGTGAATGCACCGGGGCCACGACCGAAGGCCATGGCATCCACCTGCGAGATCGCAATGCCCGCCTCGGCCATGAGTTCGTCGATCATCGGCAGAATGAGTTCGGTGTGGGCACGCGGCGCAATTTTAAAACGCTCGCGCAGTTCACCGTCGATAGACAGTGCCGCCGAGCAGGCGTCAGTAGCGGTTTCGATAGCCAATAATTTCACGAGGCCGTCATCTCGTGTTTTGGCTCATTCGCAAAAAACCGCTGTACATCTGCCACATCCCGGCTCACCGGCATGGGTGGCAGACTGTTGCGAAAAATACGTCCATAACCTTTACCAAACAGGCGTGGGTCACAAATCATCAACACACCACGATCACTCACATCACGGATCAACCGCCCTGCCCCCTGTTTGAGCGTAATGGCCGCCTGCGGCACCTGATAATCAAAAAACGGATTCAGACCACCCTCGCGCATGGCTTCAAGCCGCGCCTGCATTACCGGATCACCCGGCGAGCTGAACGGCAACTTGTCGATAATCACACAGGACAGCGCCTCGCCGCGCACGTCCACCCCCTCCCAAAAACTGCTGGTGCCCACCAATACGGCGTTACCCAGTTCACGAAAACGATCCAGCAACTCGCCGCGCGGCAGGCTGCCCTGTACCAGCAACGGGTAGTCGATATTGCCCTCCAGTTCACGGGCAACAATGTTCAGCGCGCGGTAGCTGGTAAGCAGAAAAAAGGCACGACCGCCGCTGGCCTCGATCACGGGTCGCGCGACGTCGATCACCGCCATCGTGTAGTCCGGTGTATTGGGTGGGCGGCAGTGCGGCAGGCACATACAACAGTGCCTGTTTGGCGAAATCAAACGGACTGTCCCAGCGCCGGGCATGGGCATCTTCGATGCCCAGTTCACGGGAAAAATGCGTGAAATCGTCGCCCACCGCCAGGGTCGCCGAGGTGAAAATCCACGCGCTTTTGTGTTTATCAACGTGGCTGCGGAAAGTCTCACTGATTTCCAGCGGCGTCATGTGCAACGCAAAACCGCGTACGTGGGTCTCGAACCACTGGATCACGCCCTGCTCGTCGCTGCCGCCGTTCACAAACTGGCCCAGCCGGGCTTTCAGGTCCAGACAGCGTCGCCAGCTGCGCTCCAGTCCCTTGCCACGTTCAGCCAGTGGTTCCAGGTCTGACTCCAGACGCACTAATGATTCGAGCAAATCTTCGGTGGCCGTGGCCAATACCACGTTATCATCCATGGATGCCCAGGGTGCACGTTTTGTATCGTTACCCAGCGCCAGACGAAAATCCCGCACCGCTTTTTCCAGCCGGGTAATACTGGCCTGTACTGCGTCCGCATCCCGCGCTTCGGTAAGCACATCAACGAGTGCATCACGCGCCAGTTCGTTGAGCTGCCGTGCGCTGAGATTGCTGCCAAAAAACGTGCTGGCCACATCGGGTAACTGATGAGCTTCGTCGAAGATGAAAGCATTAATACCGGGCAACAACTCACCAAAACCCTCGTCGCGTAACGCCAGGTCCGCAAAAAACAGGTGGTGATTGACCACCAGCACGTCGGCAGCCTGCGCACTTTTGCGTGCCTTCACCACAAAACAGTCGCTGTAGACCGGGCACTCACCGCCCAGGCAATTATCCATGGTGGAGGTTACTTTCGGCCAAATGGGGGCATCTTCCGGCACAGCACCCAGCTCGGCGATATCGCCACACGTTGTACGGCCCAGCCAGGTACGGACACGTGCCAGTTGATCCTGTTGTTCAGGGCGTAAACGTTGGCCTTCCACCTTTTCCAGCCGGTGGTGACACAAATAATTGGCGCGTCCCTTGAGCAACGCCACGGACGTGGACACGCCCAATGCTTTGCGCACGGTGGGCAGATCACGATGAAAAAGCTGGTCTTGCAGATTTTTGGTGCCGGTGGAAATCATCACCTTTCTGTCACATTCCTGGCTATACAACAGCGCAGGCACGAGATAAGCGTAGGTTTTGCCCGTGCCGGTACCGGCTTCGGCGATGAGCATTTCATTATTTTCCAGTGCACGGGCGGTGGCTTCGGCCATGTCCTGTTGCTGGCTGCGGGCCGCAAAGCCAGGCACATGTTTTGCGAGGGGACCGTCCGGTCCCAGAATGTCAACAATGGTTTGCATGGGAATGACAAAAAATAGCGTGAACAGCCTCAGGAAGCCTGTTCATCAGGAAAATTTTCTTCGGTCACATCATCCACTGACCACACCCGTGCGCTGACAGCCTTGAATTTTGCCACCGACATGGCACCCCGTTTGGCCCGCTTTTCAGAGGTTTCTGCCATTGCGTCAACCAGCGTTTCACGGTCCGCCTCGTAAATCGCCTGCGCTTCGTAATCTTCATTCATGAGGATCAGCATCACGCTGTCCCAATCCTGTTCCATTTTAATCTGCCCAACGCGCTGGCCACTCTTTTTGTCGTTAAAAATGGTGCGCCCCTTGATCTGGATGTACTTGCCCTCGCGGCTGCCAGTACCAATGGCATCGTAGCCACCCCGCACCCGGCTCTGCGGGTACCAGCTTCATCAGGCGAATCACATCGTGAGTGGCAATTTCATTGCTGATGCCCAGCGTCTGCCCCGTGGCCCGACGATAATCCGCCGCCAGCTTGCGGGCCTTGTGCATCAGTTTGTCTACGTCGTATACGGCCATGGTTGTCGAATCGCGAAGCGCTGCCCTTCAGGGAATAAGGTTCTGCGTATCTAACCCTATTTGCCGCCAATTTGGAAGCCATAACACATGAAGAAAGCAAACCAAATGCCTGATAAATCACTTGAATGTGAACAATTTTCGTTCCCGCGCTCCGGCGTCACTGCCATTAAGTCAAGCCGATGTTCCTGCTTGTTCCAGGTTGGAGGTGAGCTCGCGAACCCCAACAGCATTGGCAACGTTGATGAGATGGTCTCGTAAAAAAGGATGCCCGATAACCCGGACATCCTCCAGTCATAATAAAAAACACGTTCAGAATGAACAGTATTTCATCTTAATTGCGGACGCTTTTGTAATTTTCGCTGCAATGTTCGGCGATGCATACCAAGGGCACGAGCGGTGGCAGTGATATTGCCTTTATGGTCGTTTAATACCTTCTGGATATGCTCCCACTCTATGCGATTGACGGAGAATGGTTGTGTAGTGATATCGACACCTGCATCACCCTCCTCACGATAAAATGCAGCAATGACTTCATCAGCATCCACAGGTTTCGCAAGATAGTGAATGGCCCCCAGTTTGATCGCTTCAACCGCAGTGGCGATACTGGCAAAACCGGTAAGCATGACAATCCGGGGGGGTGAGTCGACCTTAATAAAATGCTCAACTAACACCAGACCGGAGCGTCCTGGCATATTAAGATCCACCACAGCAAATTCGGGTACTGTTATCTCACTTAGTGCGATGCCCTCATCAACATTGCTGGCTACCTGTACGTTGAAACCGCGTTTAGTCAGTGCCTCCCCCATCACCTGGCAAAATAACGGGTCATCTTCCACTAATAACAGTGTAGGAAGATCACTGGGCGGTTCATTTTGTTGACTCATTTTGTTGATCCGTCATGCGGGTACTCTTATGGTGACAAGTGGCAATTCAATCACTGCCTGAGTACCACCTCCATTTTGATTGAGCAGTTGTACTTGCCCACCGAAACGCTCCATCACCGCACGAGCCAGATAAACTCCCAACCCCTGCCCATCAGGTTTGGTGGTGAAAAATGGTGTACCCGCAGCAGCAAGTTCCGAGGGGTTTAACCCCTCACCCCGATCACAAATACTCAGAGTGAGATGCTCGGTACTCCAGCATCCTTTTACTTCGATGCTGTCAATAGAAGCGTCGGCGGCATTATTGAGTATATTGAGTAACGCCTGGGTAAGGGTCGTATCCGCCAGAATTTGTGGTGTCGGATGTGACCCTTCCAGTTGACAAGAAACCTTTGCTCCCGGACGTGAGGATCGCAGTAACTCGACCACAACTTTCAGATAATCATCAATAGCAAAACTGCGACCGCCTTCAGGCCGTGCTTGTCCGGCACTGGCGGTGATGCTGGACAGGATGCTTTTACAGCGATCCAGTTGACTGCGCAGCATTTTTGTTTTCTCCAACACATCGGGCATGCTTGCATGCTCGCGCCGCAATTCACCCACCAGCACTGCTATTGTTGACAGCGGTGTTCCCAGCTCATGAGCAGCGCCGGTAGCCAGGGTGCCGAGCGTCACAAGATGTTGATCACGCATAGCTTGTTCCCGCGTTTCAGTCAGAATGCGATCCCGTTCTCGTAAACTGTTGGCCATGCGAACCACGAAGAAGGCAATCAACCCCACACTCAGTAAAAAACTGAACCACATACCCGTTACATGCAAATCGAAATCAACACCATGTTTGATATTCACATGAGGCAGTGGCTGAAAAAAGTAAATGAGCAAACTATAACAACCGACCGTCAACACAGCCATAGCCCAGGTAAAACGCTGAGGCAGAATGGATGCAACGATAACCAACGGCAATAGAAAAAGTGAAACAAAGGGATTGGTAGAGCCACCAGCGAAATAAAGCAACGCGCAGAGAATCAATGTATCCAGCACCAGCTGCACAAAAAATTCCCACGATGATATCGGGCGCGGCTTTTTCATTCGCAACAAGGTCAGAATGTTAATCACACCATGCGCAGCAATGATGAGCATCAACGGCAGTAGCGGTAGTTCCATTGCCAATACCTGAGAAGCAATGGTAACTGCAACCAGCGCGCAAATGATGGCGATATTTCTCAATACAAAGAGACGTTGTAAATTCAGTGCAGCAGTTGGATCGTGATTCGCCTGGACGTTGTTCATTACAGTATTCATTACAATAGTATACAGCTTGATGGCACTCTGCGAGGCGTGACAAATTGTCGCGCGACACTGGTACTGCTAACGATAAAAAGTCATATAATACAATGGCTTTAACTTCCTCATGCTGTGGAAAAAAGCAAGAGTCGATCTATTTTTGGCAATCAATTCAGGGCGCTGTGGAAAAAAATTTATCGCATTTTTCAGGATAGGCATAGCCCACCCTGCAGACCAAAAAAACTGACCTATTTTTTGGTAATATCCAATCCCCAATTAAAAGAGTAACTGACAAGTAGTTACTGTACATCTAAAAAGTCAGACTGGGTAGTGACAAATGGATAATCCCCCCCACAGCCCCTAAACCGGAATAGCACAGGGTCACGGCAGATGTTCGTGCGCTATTGATTGATCGAGAAATGTACACACATTCAGATGTAACCGCAACGTGAAAGTCGCTTTGCTTCTCTAAACCCTTTGCTGAATTTCTGACTTTTGTTCATTCTAATCATTCCAGAATACACAGTGATAACACTATAAATAGTGTGACAAAATGTCGCGCGACACTATGTCACTTCCAACCGTCTTTTTTCTCCATTAGCATCTTTCAAAAGGATTTGAAAACTGGGGCGTGGTGACGTACTGGTTTAATGGACATGATGACAGGAGGTCCATAATGGCACTAATGATTACTGAAGAGTGCATCAATTGTGATGTGTGTGAACCCGAATGCCCTAACGAAGCAATTTCGATGGGTGACGATATTTGTATCATTGACCCGATGTTATGCACCGAATGCGCGGGACACTATGACGTAACGCAATGCACCAAAGTCTGTCCAGTGGACTGCATTGTGGATGACCCTTATCACAAAGAGAGCCAGGATCAATTGTTTGCCAAATTTAAACGCCTCTCGGAAGAAGCGGCATAATTTTGAGTATAAGTATACAGGGATAAACCGTAATGCAGATATTAAATCAAAAAATGACCCGATCGATAGCAGTGTTGTTTTTCACACTTTCGTTTGGCGTGCTACAGATCGCGATGGCTAATACAGTGGATGAACCACTGTTGCACCCGGCCATTCCTTTACTGGATGAAGAGGGTAATCATGTGCGTGACAGCGGTAAACCCTACAGCCCGAAGGTGAGTTGCGGCAGTTCCGGTTGTCACGATTACGACGCCATCACTCACGCTTATCATTTCGAAATGGGCCGCGATGAAGCGCGCGATGATTTTGGTAGCAAACGTGGCCTGTCGCACCTCGTCTCTCCTGGATATTTTGGTGGCTATACCTGCATGGGTGGCAATAACCCCGAAGTATTGGCCAAAAAGAACAACGCCAGTACCGATGACTTTGCCGACAAAGGCAGCGCTGGTTTAATTAAACGCTGCATTGGCTGTCACACCGGTGGCGGCTGGATGGAGAAGGATCGCAACGGTCGCAACTATGATGATACCGATCCAGCAGGTGTCACTGAATTCGATGGTGATTATTTCAATCGCGGCACCGATGAAAACAATCAGGATACTGATGTGAGTATCGTATCGCAGTGGAACTGGAACAAGAGCGGTGTGATAGAAGCCGACTGCATGATGTGCCATACCGACTTCAGCGCGATGAAGAAATTTGACCCGGCACTGGGTGCCAACGATGGTAGCGACGATACAGATTCAGCCTATGATCACTTTCGTGATTTGCGTAACAATTATCTCGTTAAAGAAGGCGGTTATTTCCGCTATGCTGCTACGGCGATTCTGGAATTTCTCAACCTCAAACATCCTGACGGCAGTCAGGAAGAAAAATCATTACTGATCTTTGAACGTGAAATCAAGCCATCAGGTGGGCATGGCAGTAGCGGAGGCCCTGACTATACACTGACATTGGGGAATGATGAGTTACCTGTCATCAACTGGAATGCTGATGCCTTTGATAACGACGGCAAAGTACTGATCCCGATGTTGCGTTTCCCTGCGAATGACAACTGCATGTTATGTCATCGCACCAGTAACTCTCGTCGCGGCTTTTACGGCTTTGGTGAAGTGGCTTCAGCAACTTATGAAGATGGTGACGATGGCCCACTGGAAGAAGACTACAAGGATGACGTCCACAAAGGTAAAACCTGGACCGAACCCAACGGCGAAACCCGGGCGATTGAAAACTGCAACGCCTGTCATTCGCGCAATTACTTCAAAAAGTCATTTGAGAACGTAGATCTGGATGCGGATCACAACTTCCTCAAAGGCAACTCCGACATGGATGTGCGTAACGATCTTGATTACAACGCCAATGCCAAAACCTGTGAGTACTGCCATAACGATGCCCCCGCCCCTGCCGAGCTGGCAATTCCGTCAGGTCATGAAGACATGCTCAGCGCCCATCGCGAAATCTGGAAATCCAATGGTGATATGGCCGGCTATCCCATCAATACGCTGACTAAAATCACACAAACCCATCTTGATGTGATCGCCTGCCAGACATGCCACATTACCGACAAAAAGGATCGTGGCGGAAACGCTATTCAGATCCTGTACCGCTACCGTGCCGAAGCGAGTGGTGATCTTAAAATCGTACCCTATAATCCGCGACTGCGTTATTACTGGAAAGATCGCAACAGTGGCCGGGTATTAAACCAGACCGAGCGCAACAGTGTCTTCGAGTTGAGAGAAGAAAACGGTGAACAATACGGCGCGGTGGTGGATTCTGGTGGCAATGAACTGACCCGGGTGAGTATACGCATGTCTCACGGCAACGTGCGCTTTGGTGACCCCGAAGAGTATGATGGCTTTGTTGCGTTGAAAAATGCTTATGACAGCCTGTTGATGGACAAAGGGCTTGGCAATCCTGATGCGGTACTGGTGCGGACCGAGTCCAATGCATACATCATTTCGCACAATGCCCGCCCTTCCCCCTCATCACTACAGTGTGAAGAGTGCCATAACCGCAAGCAAAGTGGTGCATTCAGTTCTCTGGTATCAACGAGTGGTCTGTTCGGCGAAAACAATATCAAAACCGTCGTCCAGCTGCCCGACCGTCGACTGGTGGATGAAGGCATCATAGTGTTTGATTTACCTTATATGCAGATGGATGAAACCGGCAAGGTAACCGAAAGCGTGGCCGATATTCTTCATGTCACAAAAGTAGACCCCTCGATGACTGTGTTGCGATCAGCAACGGCACCTGTTGCGGCAGGAATATTAAAACGGATGTCCACAGCAGATGGTCTTGAAGCAGCAGGCCTGGACAGCAGCAATGATAATGTGACAGCGCACTTCACCAGTGGCGAAGTCTATCTTTACAAAGCCAACTACGGTAACAGTGCCGTGCGTGCCGTAGCATTGATACCCGAAGTCAACGGTCAAACTGAACTGGTATTTCCCACTTATCGAATGCAGGTTGCCCTTGCGGATAATAATGTTGCTTCGGCAGCGGAAAATGCCGATTTAGGAGAATTAGCCTCCCGGGTATTCTCATTGGAAGCAGTAGATAAAAACAGTCGTGAAGTGACCAGTTTCTCTGGTAGCCGGGTATTAGTGAAACTTCCTTATGAAGGTACGGCAACAAATACAGATGAGATTAAAGTCATTTCCTCAAGCGAGGGGAGCGTTGCCTGGCAGGCGATTGATAACAATGACATCGTTTCGGTACAGCCTCACTCTGACGAAGCTGGTTCTGAGAGCGAAGGATATGTCGCCTTTCTGACTGACCATTTCAGCGACTATGCAATTGTCAATAACACCCGTAGCACAACTCCACCGCCACAAAACAGCGGAACCTCCTCCGGGGCTGATAGTGCTTCCGGTTCTGGTGGCGGTGGTAGTACAAGCTACATATTGTTATTGCTGCTCGGCCTGATGTGTGTATGCCTCGCCTGGGTTACAAAGAATAAAACCGCATCCAGATTGACGGTATCGGAAAAATGAAACAAACACAGTGGCTGAAACGCCATGAAAAATTACTGCCCTGGGTAGCCGGAGCCGGTTTTGCGGTCAGCCATATTGTCATTGCCTCCAGCTGCACACTGCCTAAAGAAGGACGTTGTTCCACCTGTGGTGGCTGCGTAGTGGCATTGGCCGCTATCGTGACCTGGGCTATCTATAAAAAAAGAGAGGGTAACGAAATTTACGAAAACAATACGTAAAGTCAGGAGGTAAATAAACGACCCCGCAGCAAGCTGACAGGGTATTAACGTCACACCGGCAAAGGCCGGTGTCCAGGGGTTTCAACCTCTGGATTCTGGCCTGTACCAGAATGACGGTATTCGCAGCAAGCTGCGGGGAATTGAACCCATAGCGATTAAACAATCATTCTGACAGTTCTGTTGTGCCTGAAAAACTCCAGGAAAAGCGAAAGGAGAAGAGTTGGTCATTCCAGATGAACGATAAACAACGCGGTCTGGTGTTTTTCAGGTGCACACTGAAAAACACCAGTACTCATTTTCATCCCTTAGCGTTATAGCTCGCTCATATGGAAAAGCCACACCATGCTCGCGTCGCAGTGATGGATAAAATAAGGCCAACAGGACTGTCAAAATGATTGTGAATCACCCAGCTAATAAATCTTTCTTTACCGCAACTCTAAAGTCCGCATGAGATATAAGTTCCTGCGAGAACCATGATAACCAGAGTTATACCGGCGAATTCAGATATTTGTAAGGAATGGAACACAATAACTGATACAAGTGGCGCTCTGATTTGGTCCATATTCGTTCGTTCTGATTGAGCAAAAGTGCAGAAATAGTTGTTCTGTTTCGAGCTTTTGTGATTGAAGAACGGGCGAATACGGGCTGAAGCAGACGACCCCATGGATGGGGGAGGTAGAGCCGAGTCTGGAACAGAGGCCGAGATGCTAATTGTATGAGTTATTGTGTTCCGTTCCTGAGTGCCACCTTGTGGTGAAACGCCACTGAAATGCTGAATTCGTCAATATAAAACCTGGATGATGTATTTGTGACGTACCGATGGCTGATACCAATCCTGCAAACGGGAGTAATCATATTAACAGCAGGCCCTGTTTATGCTGGCATATCAGGACGTGTTGAGGTGCTTGTCGAGCAAGATAACCGGCGTTTTCAGAATAACAGCCGTATCGAAGAACGACTGGATCTGATTTATGACGATTCGGCATCCGGCCTGCGTAGCGGTCTGGCATTGGCCCTCTCCCAACAGCAAGGCAAACGGGAGGAAACACTCAGTCAGCTTTATCTGGAAAAGAGATTGAATGACAAGGGCAGTTTGTTGAGTCTGGGACGATTGCAACGTAGCGATGCATTTGGCTTCTACACTCTTGATGGTCTGTTATTCAAACAGGTTACCGACAGAAAAATCCTGACACTCTACGGTGGTGTGCCTGGTCGTATCGAGGAATTTCGTTCCATTGAGGGCACAGCTCTCTACGGTTTCGATTTGCAAATATCCATCCCCCGATTTACACGTTATACGTTAGATGGCCGATTTGGCTGGCAGCATCTTAAACAGCAACGTGCTATTGATCGTCTGAATGTCGGTTGGCGGGGCGTACATCAACAGATACCAGCATTGTTTTCTCCTTCCTCATTTTCATTGACAGGCAGTTATCTTGTTAATGAGAACATTTGGGAAAGTGTTCAACTCAGTGCCTACCGGGATTTTGAAAACAGCACACAGCCAGCACGTTTGAGAATAGACTACGAAACCTACGAACCGGGCAAAGATAAACTCACCTTTAAAGACCGTTTTTATTCCCTCTATTCGCGCGGTCGCCAATCACAGTTCAAGGCTGGATATCAATTCAAACAAGGACCTCAACATACCTGGTCTCTGAGCGGGCGACGGATTGCGCGTGAGTTTGGCGGCAACGGTTACGCTGCCGTGGCAACGATGGACTATCACAGCGACCGGGGATGGTTACTGACAACACAACTTGACCAATCAGCATTGGCCGACGAACGCATCAACCGTGTTTATTTTGAAGTTCAAAAATCGCTTTCATCCAGGATGCGCAGCACACTGAGCGGAGTGTTACAACAGCAACAAAAACGATTGATGGGTGACAGTCACAGTACGGGTATCGAGGTTCGACTGGAGCGCCGCATCAAATCCAAAATATTACCGTCGCCACTCTGGCTTTCCATGCAGGCAAGCACAATCCGGAACAGTCGATTAGCCAATGAATATCGCATTGCTGTACGTCTGAGCTACAGCTTTGATGATCGAACACAGGCGCTCTTCTAATGTCAGGATTACTGAAATGGTTTCTGTGGCTGATTATTTTTATTGCACCGCCCTCCTTTGCCAGGGAGAAGGCTGATTTTCCTGTTACTGAAAAGACAGAGAAAACAATACCACAAGGGAAAGAAGAAACCTGGTGGGAGAAACGAAACAAACGCCCTGATCTCTATTACCCTCACAACACACACATGGCCGTGATGAAAAAAGAAGGTGACAGTTGTCTGCTCTGCCACCCGTTTACCGTAAATAAAATCACTGATCCTGAACAATTAAAGAAACTCACTATCATCGCCAACGAACCACTGGAAGCGATATGTCACGAGTGTCATGTTGTAAGACTGACTGCGCCATGGCGTTGTGAACTTTGTCATTCCAGCCCCGACACTATCTGGCCGAATGACCATAACTTTGATTACCTCACCCACCATGGTGAAGATGCACGCCAGGATGAAGGTAAGTGTCGCCAGTGCCATATTGATATCTCTTTTTGCAGCGATTGCCACTTTCGCCGCGACCCGATACAGCGTCGCGTTCACACTTTGGGCTATCGTACAACACATGGTATCGAAGCACGGACGAATACAGCTTCCTGTAGCCGTTGCCACAACGCACATTATTGTAGTGATTGTCATCGGGAGCGCCGTTGATGAAAAATATTGTGACCATAATACTGCTAATGATGGCCACATTGTTGTCTGCCTGTGGTGACAGTGATGGCGAAAACGGTGCGGTGTCACTGGAAAGCAGCAATCTGCTTTTAACCGCATCACATGGTGGTAAAGGTGCAGCATGGCGTCTGCCCGACTGTTCCACCTGCCACGCTATGGAAGTCATTCATAAAAGAGCCGAACGGATTCGCAACATTGTGCGTGAAAAAGGATATACCACTTGCACGGGATGTCACGGGCGTAACGGCAGTAACGAAAGCGAACCACGCCAGTGTTCGGTATGCCACAACAATAATGATCTTCCACACGCACCCTGGCTACAAGGGCAACATGCCCACACATTTACAGTAGGCGAAACTGCACTGCTGAATGATGATCAATGTGTGGATTGTCATGTTGCTTCGGATATGGATGGTGTGTTCGAGCTAAATCGTGATCTCACTGGTTATGCCGACAAAACACAAAGGGTATCGAGCTACAGCTCCATTTCTGAATTTTGCCTGCGTTGTCACAATCGGGATCACCAGCAAGTGGGGTTTGAAATTATCGACCGCAATTTTTATGACCCTTTGATTGCTGTGGAAGATGCTTTTCATTTTATTGACCAACACGGGTCAGTGGACGGCACCGGCTTACGCACCTATGCCGGTCTGCGCCCGGGTTATAAATATCGCACTGTGGTGGCCTGCACAGATTGCCATGCCATGCATGGTACTGATAACACCAGGCTGATTATCGACAGCTCACAAAAAGGTGTCACCCAACTAAATGCATCAATTCGCGAAGCCGCACACAGCGTCACAGTAAATAATGGTGACTATTCACAGCTTTGTGTGCTGTGCCATCAAATGCAAGTGATAGTGGATGACGGTGACCTGGAAACCGGTAATGGTTTGGCAGGTGTCCATGAAGTGGGCAGTGATTGCCGTACTTGCCATACCCACGGTGAAGCGATACAGGCAGGACTATGAAGTATATTTCATTATTCATTATTTTGTTGATTCCACTTGTCGTTAACGGGAAGGAAGAAAAAAAAATTGAAATGCCTCCACTACACCATGTGGTCAAGGTGAAACCACCTGAAGACATGAAGTTACCGAAGGAGTTCCCACTCAATGATGAGGGTCAGATCGATTGCAAAACCTGTCATGGTATCAAGGATATCGAAAAAACACCTGTCAACAAGGTCAACAAAAAAGCGCATAACTTTCATCGTGGCGGTCCTTATGAGCAGTTAACCGACTTTTGTGCCAATTGCCATAACAAGAAAGACTACAAACGCCCCAATATTCATAAACTGCTTGATGACAAAGGTGAGTTTGATAAAAAGGATTGCGAGTATTGTCACAAAGAAGCACCAGACCTTAAAAAGGAAATCAAACGTGAAAATCTGAAATTCCGCCTTCCATCACAAAAAATCTGTTTTGGCTGCCACCTGAAAACACCCCATCTTAATGCCCTTAACCATCAGGTAAAACCTGATAAAAAAATGCGCAAACGTATACGCGAAGCAGAGAAAAAACTAGGCATCATTTTACCATTGGATAATGAAGGAAAAGTGATGTGCGCCACCTGCCATTCACCTCATCAGCCAGGCGTCATCGACAAAAAAAAACCGGCAGGCAAACAAGTGGCTGACACTGACCTTGATGAAGGAGTGAGTTATGTCAAACACCCCTGGAACAAGGTATTCCAATCTGACAAAAAAGCACGGCTGGAGAAGCTGTCACAGGAAGCTGGCAGTGTTTATACCCTGGGTTATGAACGCATCAAAACCGAAGTATTGCTGCGTCTTCCTGCCAGGGACGGAGCCTTGTGTCAGGCCTGCCATGCCTTTGAAAAATAAGTCATAAAGAACAAAGGAGCGATAAATGATAAAATCAATAGAGGCAATAAAAGCAATTCCCAACCCACAAAAATACCGCTATGCGGTAATAATGGCTTCCTGCACGCTATTCTTCTCACCCTTCCTGTTCCTGCCCGGATTGGTGGATAACCCGGATCTTTGTGGCAAAGTGTGTATACGTCGTTTTTATCTCTTTTTTCCCGGCATGAGTCCAGCGGATGTAAGCAGTAAAATGCAGGTAGCGGCAATTGGTGTCTACATACTCTCATTTATACTGATTACCACCTTTTTCTTTGGTCGTATGTGGTGTGGTTATATCTGTCCGGTGGGCGGACTGCCGGAACTGGTTAGTCGCACTTTCAGTGATAAATGGAAAATCGAATATCGAGCCCTGCCGCAGGTACCCATTCGTTATGGTTATTTTTCCGTTTATTTAGCATTAATGCCAATGCTGGGTATCAGCGCCTGCACCTTGTGTAATTTCATCACTATTCCACGTATTTTTGACGCCTTTAGTGGTAATCCCAAAGGACTGGCTTTTGCTCTGTCAGCGGTGGGTCTGGTCAATTTGGCACTGTTGTTTCTGCTCGGTTTTTTCGCCACCAAAGGACGTGCCTATTGCCAGTTTCTCTGCCCGGTTGGCGCACTTGATGGTTTGGTTAACCGACTGGGTGCCAAGCTGCGTTTCACTCGTCGCATTCGTGTCGAACGCAATCGCTGCACCGGTTGTAACATCTGCGCTCGTAACTGTATGACCGGTTCCATTAAAATGGTGGACCGTATCGCGGTGGTGGATCAACTCTCCTGCATGTCTTGCCATGAGTGTGTCGATGTCTGTGACTGGGGCGCAATAGACTGGCGTGCAGCACCACTGGATGAAGACCCGAAACGCAAAAAGAAAGGTATTGATTTTCACCCCCAACCACAATGGCAGGCGGTTTATGTCACTCCACCGTTATCGAAAGATAAATAATATGCTATTGAAGCGATTTTTATTCGTGATAGCGCTGTTCATCATTTTCATTCAAACAGTCGATGCAGCACAACGCCACCCCGACCCTGATGGTTGTTTTTCATGTCATGCACTGGAAGGCCTTGACTATATCGATAAAAATGGTGTGCTGCGCAGCGCCTCCATTGACAAGCAACACTACTACAGTGCCCTGCATGGCAGTGTGCCGTGCAAGGATTGCCATCGCAGGATTCGGGACTATCCCCATAAAGTGGAAAATGGTGAGGTGGATTGTGGAGATTCATGCCACGTGGAAGAACCTTCAGAAGGCGAACCCTACACCCACAAAGCCGTTGTTAAAGAATACAAAGATTCAGTGCATGGCAATGGATGGCATAAAGGATTGACCGGCGGCAATCGCTTCAGGGAAGCAAAAGAAGCCTCTGATCCCTCTTGTCGCTTCTGCCACTCCAATGAATTATATATCAGCGAAATGGAACTGCCGAAATTTAAAGATGCGTTTGACCATCTGGACAGTGAGTGTGGTAGCTGTCACCAGGGTGAGATATGGCTGGGCCAGTTTGGCGGTCATATCCTGCGCCGTTTTATCGGCTCCCGCTGGAATAAAAACGACCACAATAAAATGTGTAACGACTGTCACGCCGACCATAAACGTATGGCCAAAGTTGAACAAAAGAATGAAAAGACCGGGGAAAAGGAAAAAGTCGGACCGCGCTTTATACTGGCCAGTGCCAGTTACGCAACCACATTGCATGGGCGTTTACTGGAAACCAATGTCATGCAGGGAGCCTCCTGTATTGACTGCCACGCCCCCAAAGGTTTTCGTCACGGAGTGCTGCGCGATGAGAAGAGCGAGGCCTCCACACATACTGACAATCTGGCTGAAACCTGCGCACAAAGCGGCTGCCACGGTTATGCCATCCATCCTTTAAATCATCGTTTTGTCAAAACCGATCTTCATGACATCGATATGATACCGGTGGTCAACGATATTGCACCACGAGACCAAACCCGACTGGAATCAAACTGGGTCAAGGCATTGATCGCACTGCTACCCATTATAGTGATACTGGGCGGTGGCAGCCTGCTGTGGCAGTTTTTTGGTGGCAAGAAAAAAAGCGTTACCTTTTCCGTACTCGGTGGTGATGCCTTTCAGGAAAAAATGATTGGCCGAAAACCGAAAAGCAAAGTTAAAAAGAAAGTGCACCAAAAGAAAAAAACTGTAGTCACTTCAACCAGAAAAGAGGCTGAAGATGAATAATCAATATAAAGTACACCCGGCACTCATGATGATTTGTCTGTTAATGTTTATGCCCTGCCCCGCTACGGCAAAAACACTTTACCAAACACATGTAGAGCAAGCAAAAATCAGTGATAAGACCTTGAAAAAATCGTTAAAACAGGTAAAAAAACACAAAGTGGTCAACATTATTGATGATCTTTCCTTACCACCTTTCCACAAACGGGAAAAGCTGCAAACAACGGAAAAACAGCCTTTTTGCCTGACTTGCCATTTACCGCTGCCACACCGTAAAAATGAACGCAATCGCACCTTTATGAATATGCACAGTCGTTATATCGCCTGTGAAACCTGTCATTTCCGCCCCGAAGCAACAACGATGACGTACCGCTGGCTGGCTTATGATGGTGCTGATGCAGGAAATGCACTTTCACCCCGCCGCGCATTTGAAGTCATTGTTGAGGCATCCTCTCCGGCTGAACGAAAACATAAAGCACAATTCAAAAAACGTGTCCCATTGGCACCGCAACCCGGCGCACGTATCTCTCCTTTTTATAAAAATATGCCAGCGTTGTTATTTAAAGAGGCCCCCTTTGCACAAAAGATAAAAATGGAATGGAAGGATGCCAACGAAAACCGACGTGCCGAAATCAAGGCAAAACTCCATGCGCCGCTAAAAAAGGAAGGGCCTGCCTGTAAAAAATGCCATGATAAACGTGAACCAATACTTGACCTTAAAATGCTGGGAGCAACACCGGCACAACTCCATAAAATTCAAAACAATACCATTGTCCGTTTTTTTTCTCGTTTCAAAAAAGAAAATGAACGTATTCGTATTAACAAGTTACTGCAATGAAACACTATTTTTTCCTGTTGATTTTTTTACTGACACCACTTACGAATGTTTGTGCGGGGTTGTTAGCCGAAAAAACAATGCAATTTGAAAATGGCCTTGATCAACCATCCGATATCGCAGTACATGATGATGGGCGGGTTTATGTACTGGATGGCGTTAACAACCGTGTAGTGGTTTATCTGCCAAACGGAGAAAAAGGTTTTATATTTGATGGTGGCGAAAAAAGTTTGAAACAACCAATGGGCATTACCATTGCAGATGGACGGGTTTATATCGCCGACAGTGGGCTTCACAGAATTGCTGTGTTTGACCTGCAAGGAGGATACCTGAAATCACTGATGCTTGTTGGTGAATTGCCGCCAGAACCTGTCGCACTTGTTGTAACAGAAGGTGTGGTTACCTGGAGTGATCGCCGTAATCACAGAATTTGCCGTACGGCTGTTGATACGGGCAAAACCTTGCTCTGTTGGGGAAAACGCGGCGAGTCCAAAGGTGAGTTTCAGTTTCCGTTTCAGCTGAAATTCGACCGTGATGACTACCTGCATGTGGTGGATGTACTCAACGGGCGGGTGCAGGTTTTTAATCATCAGGGACGTTATTTCAGTCAAGTGGGCCGTTTCGGACTAGAGGAGGGAGAACTTTATCGCCCCAACGGCCTGGCTCTATATAATGATCACTATCTGTTGGTCAGCGATGCCTATCGCGGCACGGTGTCGGTTTTTCAGGACAGGCGTAGCATCGGATTGTTGGTCGATACTGAAAAGCAGCCGTTGCGGTTTTCCGCACCAACAGGATTAACAATATGGCGAGATCATCTCTATGTGGTAGATGCACTCAATAACCGCATCGAAGTGTTTCGCTTACACGAATATGAAACCGGGCCGTTGATGAATGACACCACCCCGGATGTATCGCAGAAAAACTGCGCTATCTGTCATCTCGCCTGGGCACCGGATTACAGCGCGGGCGAGGGAGAACAGGATGGTGTACCTCCTGTTGCCACAGAACGCATGTGTTACAGCTGCCACCACGGTGCAGTGCTTGATTCTCGCCATGCCATTGGCCGGGGTGAGCAACATCCTGATATCCATCATCAACGCAAGAAAAAACAAGGCAAAAAACCTGCACAGGTACAGGAAGAAAAAATTCCGGAAGCATTTCCACTACTGGAGAGTTTCGAGACACTGCGCGGTAAAAAGAGGCAGCTCTCCTGCGGCTCCTGTCACACACCCCATACGATGGATATTGATAAGGCCGATACACTTTACAGCCAGCATAAAAATCCATGGTTACGGGTATTGAATAACGATGGCGACTTGTGCCAACAGTGCCATGAATCAAAACTCGATGACGTACGGAATACACAAAAACCCGTCAGTGGAATCAACCACCCTGTCGGCATCTATCTTAAAACCCCACCTGGAGATCAAATAAAAAACTATGCCACTTCTGAGAAATTACACAAAGGCTTGCCTGAATCACTCTCGTTAAATGGCGCGACTCTGGGGCGTGACAGGCAGATGATCTGTCAGAGCTGTCATCAGATTCATGGTGCAACGAACGAAGCACTCACACCATTGAATTTTGATGAAGGTCAGTTATGCGTTGAATGCCATGATCGGCAACATGCCAAAGATGAAAAAGAAGCGAAAAAGAAAGGCATTCATCCGGTTAATATCGAATTGGAGGAAGCACTCAAAGTGGATGGCAAAGAGGTTAAAAAAATTACCTGCCTGACCTGTCACAGTATTCACAATGGTGAGAAAGGAACGGCAATACTCACATTAACTGATCAGGACGGAAAGTTGTGCAGTAATTGCCATGAAAAATATGAGGCTGTAGTAAACAGTGATCATAATCTGCATGTGACCGCCGAAAAATATAAAAATCGTTTTGGCCATACTCCCGAACAATCTGGTGCCTGTGGTATTTGCCACACCATGCATCGCGGCAAGCCTGATATACCGTTTCTCTACGCCGGTGAGTTTCGGCCATACAAAGGTGAAGAACCTGCGCTGGAACGTGATCGTCTCTGCCTCGACTGTCATCGTAAAAAAGGCGGTGCGGAAAAAATGGTTGTCAAACATTTCAGTCATCCCGCAAAAGACCTGATACTGCGATCAGATCCAAAAATGTTGCCATTAATCAACGCCAAAAACGAAATCGAGGAATTTGGTGCCATTGCCTGCATCACCTGTCATGAACCGCATCGCTGGGCACCAGAATCCGGGGAGAAAGAAAAAAAGAATGCTGTAACACCTCTTGCACCCGTTGTCGTTGTATCTAAAAACCAGACTAAAAATCAGGACGGTAACGTGCTCAATAGTTTTCTCCGGCGTAAAGGGGCCAAAGGAACATTTTGTGTTGACTGCCACGGGCTGGAGACACAAGTGAAATACAAGTATTACCACGACAAACTGGCCCGGGATAAAAATATCGATTATCTGAAATGAACGTTTCTCTGTAACAAGTGCGACATTCTGCCGCAATGGAAATTACGTATTTATCTCTTGATTATATTTGATTATCATCTGGATGCTTGTTTTGTACTGCATGATAATTACTATATAAAGTTATGGTTTTTTATTTGTAAAGTGTTGTAAAGCGTTGTAAATCTACATGCCATTAAATAAACAGAGGATGTTTTTATGATACACACAGTAACACGATCTTTTTTACCCGCTATTACGGTTGTTGGACTTGGACTTTTCACTATTACATCACTTCAGGCTCACGAAACCAGAGAAGGTGTCAGCAACACCTACAACTTGACGGTTGGGCACCGGTCCGAGCCAGTGTTTGCCAAAGAACCTACCCGGTTTGATTTGATCGTCCGGGATCTGGATGGCAATCCCTATGAACCATCCGAGATAGACCTTTCGGTCAAAGTACTATATTTAAAGGACGATACCTTTGACGCAAAGGTACTGAAAGCCAGGGAACTGACAGGCGACTTGCGACGTGATCGCAGCACACCTAACCGCTTCAATATCTGGTACAAGCCCACGCGTGCAGGGGCCTATGGTTTTCGCATCAAGGGTACGATAGATGGTGTAGCGATCAGGGAGCGCTTTGTTTGTGGTGATGGTGCTTTAGCCGATAGCGGGTTTGGTTGCATTACAAACATACAAAAATTTCCGGGTAAACGGAATAAATCTGCAAAAAAATAAACGACCCCGCAACAAGCTGACGGGGTATTAACGTCACACCGGCGAAGGCCGGTGTCCAGGGGTTTCAACCTCTGGATTCTGGCTTGCGCCAGAATGACGGTATTCGCAGCAAGCTGCGGGAAATTGAACCCATAGAGATTAAATATTTCTAACCACTAAAAAAAGCCGTGATCATATGCTCACGGCTTTTGTCTTTCCAATTCCATATCATCGTTATACATAAAATAACCATTCTGAAATATTAATCAGAAATGGGCATCAATGCTATTAAGTTAAATGTGAATTAAAAGCTAAGGGACGCGCACGCAATAACATCCCGATCTGGCGCTCATATTTAGTCTGTATTCGCCTAAAGCGCCTACTTACTGTTGGTGTTCGTTCTGATTGCCTACAGGGATGTAGGTAAGGGGCGTGAGCATGGATGCGGAAGCTTTGAACAAAAGTGCAGGAATAGCTGTTCTATTTCGAGATTTTATGATTGAAGAACGGGAAAAAACGGGCTGAAGATGAGATGCAAGATCGGGATGTTATTGCGTGCACGTCCCTTAATTCACATTTTACTCGTTGCCAAGCATTGCGTCTTTCAGGTCCGAATCTGCCGGCTCCTCACCCAGCCAGACTCTGAGTAAAGCAGCATAAAACGCTTCGCCGGAAATACTGCCTTTTATTTGATCATTGATACTGACCCGGGTGCCCGTTTCTGGCAGGTAATCCAGCTCGATGCGGTCACCACGTTTAACGGTAACAAACAGCTTGTTGAAGGCTTCAAGCTTTGTTTTAAGAGTCTCGAACTGATCACGGGTATGGTTGTTTTTAAAACCATCATTCCAGCCTTCAACGAGCTTTTCCTTTTCAACTTCTTTATAGAGAAAATGCATCAATATTCGTTTGGGGCCATCCATGTTGATCGCCATATCGGCATCTTTTGTTTTTTGTGGCAAATAAAGCGCCCCCACATAAATTTTGAAAAAGAACTTGCTGCGAACACCGACACCATTCAGTTTGAGGGGGGTATTGGCAAGGGTGATCTGCTCCTGCACATTGATCCCGGCTACCTCTTGCGCATAACCATTGGTAGACAGGAAGAACAACAATAACAAACTGGAACATGTAGAACGGATATTCATTTGGGCTCCCCGTAATCATAACAACATGACATTAAGATTCGCTATCCAGTTTATAGCACAGTCTGGAGACCGGAGTGAGAAAAATGAATCCTCTATAATGTGAAAATAAACAACCCCGCAGCAAGCTGACGGGGTATTAATGTCACACCGGCGAAGGCCGGTGCCCAGGGGTTTCAACCTCTGGATTCTGGCCTGCACCAGAATGACGGTATTCGCAGCAAGCTGCGGGGAATTGAACCTATAGAGATTAATTTTGAAATAGTAACATGCACAGGTTGACGATGAACTTGCAAACCCCAACATCGCTAATGAGAATCCGCGCTCCAGTGTGAGAGCGAATACAAATTAAATCAGAGTGTCATTTATATAAGTTATTGTTGTGTTCCATTCCTCAGAGTTGCACGAGGCATGGGTGCCTGACAGAAGGCAGTGGGAACCAGAATGATCCACAAGCATAGGCTGTAAACACCAGTAATATGTGAATATTACCGCAGAAAACCGGTTCACAAACATTGATTATCTGAAATGAACTGCCACACTCATAGCGCTTGGAATTTGGTCAAGCAATCACGTTTCTAAAAACCCGTTAACGAAACAGGATCTATAAAATAGTCTGTATCCATCCATTAAGGAAAAGGAAATTCCCATGACTACATTTCGTTCCATACTTGGCAGTATTGTTTGTATCTCTTTATTACCCATTGTCAGCACAGGTATCGCAAATGCTGGTGGCGATGTCGCAAAACCCTTTAAGGATTCCACCAATAACAGCGCAGTCAAACGTGGCGCGATGACTCTCCAGTATGGAGGCACTGAGCAGAACCTTACAACGTCATCTTCTTTGTTACCCATATTGCTGCCTCCGAAAAAATACTGTGCCTTGAGCACAAAACAAGTAATGGATCTGGACCCAAAAAACTATCGATGGCATAACGAGGATGTCAACGATACGTTTGTTGATCCTGACTTTGGAGGGCTTACGCTTCAATCTGCAACCCTGTGTATCACATACAAAGACGTTGATTTAACGAGCGCCTTCGCATACACCCCCGAGCTGGATGTAGTTCAATTTGGGAATACCACCATTGGTGTACTTCCCGGGAATAATGGGGAAACTCTGACGAAATGCTGGAATGTAAAATCCCGATTGCAGAAAAACACCCACACTAATATTCCTTTTATTGTTAATGTTGACGCTGCCCACGATACAAATTACTGGGCAGTTTATCTTCATCGTGCAGTATTATCGACCTGTCACGCCAATTTGACAATTCCGCCCTGGCCACCAATTATTATTCCGCCGTACAGGTATTAAAACAGAGAGGTGCCGTTATGCTGCAACTGCCATGCCGTGTTGCAGCATAACGGTAACGATCCGGCATCAGAGTACAAGAGAGTCATGCACCAGCAGATTTTTGCTCTTGTGCTCTCACGCTGACAAAGACTTATAATTCCAGTTAGAGACAGACGGGACTACCCGGTTCTTCGTCAGCATCCATCCGGTAGCTGTGTTACACCAGACACACAACCCGGCAACAGCTCTCACATCATTGCATCCATCTACCTGAACCTGGATTAGCTCGTCGTCACCGCGCGTCGTGCAATTTCAATCAACTCGGCATTGCGCCGTTTGAGTGCTTCGTCATCTTTGGCCAGGGCACTGGATTTTTGCGCCAGACTTTCCGCCATGCCATAACGCCCCTGTTGCAAGCGAACTTTCGCCAGCCGGTGCCAAAGTTGCGCATTGCGCGGTTCGATGCGCAGCGCTCGTTCCAGCAAGGCGGCTGCCCGCTCCCAGTGGGCCTGACCTTCCTGGGTTTCAACTTTAGCCAGCAGTGTGGCCACGGCACGACCAGTATCCCGGGTAGCACCCATGTCGTCGGAAGCGGCGTCCGGCCCGGTAGTAACCAGGCCACCTGCGCAACCTGTCAGAGCAAACATCACTACAAATACCACCCATAAAACCGACAGGGTCGGCAATATCCCTGCACAAGCATGTGAGCTACATTCATTTCCGGTATCACCATCAGTCATTATTATCACTCATCCAGTACATCCAGTTCACAGGTGCTTTGTCCATCGGGTTGCGTACCAATAATAAACGGCAGTTGCACAGCATAAGGGCAATCATCGTCGCTTAACAAACCATTACGCCGGTCAATCCAGACCATCTCAATTTCTGCGGGCAGGTCAGCAGGCAGGCTGCGTGTGCCAAGCCGGGAAAGAATATCACCCCACACACGCAACGCCCCGCGAGAACCGGTGAGCCCGGCAGGCCGGTTGTCATCCAGTCCCAGCCATACTGTGGCAACATGGGTTTCGCTGAAACCGGCAAACCAGCTGTCACGCAACTCATCACTGGTGCCGGTTTTACCGGCCACCACCATTCCTTCCGGCAAATAATACTGCAAACTCTGCCCGGTACCTTCACGGGTTACCGCACGCAAGGCGCTGTTTAACAGATACACAGGTTTACTGTCGAAGGCGCGCGTCACCGACAAGGGATAACGTTGCAAGGGTTGACCATCCGCCGTTAACACAGCACGAATGGCGCGCAACGGTATGCGAAAACCACCGGCCGACAGGGTATGGTACATCTGCGTCACGTCCAGTGGAGAAAAATTCGCCGCACCCAATAACAATGCCGGGTATTCCGTGAGCGGGCGTTCCGCACCCAACCTGCGCAAAGTATCAATCACGACGGGTACCCCCATCGCCATGCCCAGCCGCGCAGTGGCAATATTATAAGAATGCACCAGGGCATCGTTCAGCAGCACCTGATGATTTTTACCTTCATAACTGATGCCATGATTTTGATGATCAAAGTTTTGCGGCTGCCAACGCTCACCGCCGCCCATGTCCACATCCAGCGGGCTGTCGTCCAGCAAGCTGGCCAGGGTGTACTGTTCAGGTTGCATCAGCGCAGTGAGGTACACCGCAGGTTTGATTAACGAACCAATGGGGCGCACCGCATCCAGCGCACGATTAAAACCGGCAAAACGCGGATCACGCCCACCCACCACGGCCTGTACTTCGCCATCATTGACATTCGCTACTACTGCGGCCCCCTGAATGTCGGCATCAATACCTTCACGTTGCAAACGGTCTAACTGCAAACTGACCGCCTTTTCTGTAGCCCGTTGTACAATGGGATCGAGGGTGGTAAAAATACGCAAGCCTTCGGAATTGAGATCGGTATCACTGTAATCACGCCGCAATTGTCGGCGTACCAGATCAATAAACGCTGGGACCCGGGACACCCGCGTGGAATTTTGTGGCAGCACCGCAAGTGCATCTGCGCTGGCGCGCTGTACAACGTCCGGATCGAGCTTGCCCTGCTCTTCCAGCAAATGTAAAACCAGATTACGCCGCTCAAGAGCCCGCGCACTGCGTCGACGAGGATCATAATAAGACGGCCCTTTCACCAGCGCTACCAGCAAGGCTGTTTGGGTGCCAGTTTTTTCAGCGGCAGACCAAAATAAAACTGGCTGGCCAGACCAAAGCCGTGAATTGCGCGGCGCCCGTCCTGACCAAGGTAAATTTCGTTGATATAGGCTTCGAGGATTTCATTTTTGTCGTAATGAAATTCCAGCAACAGAGCCATGATGGCCTCGTTGAATTTTCGCCACAGTGTGCGCTCATTGGTAAGGAAAAAATTCTTCACCAGTTGCTGAGTCAACGTACTGCCACCCTGCACGGTTTTCCCCGCACGCAGATTAACCCACAGGGCGCGCAGTATTGATTGCGGCGACACACCGTGATGGCCAAAAAACTCGCGGTCTTCCACCGCCAGCAGGGCATCAATCAACAGTGGCGGCACTTCATCCAGTTGAACCAGAATACGATCCTCCCGGTGGGAAGGATAAATGTTACCGATAAGAGGAGGATCAAGACGCAGCAAATCCACAGAGTCGCCCGTATTGGCCTGCCAGATGCCCAGCAATTTGTCCGCAGAAAACTCCAGACGCAAAGTCTGGCTCTGCTCGTCACCATCCCAGAACGAGAAGGCACGTGTTGTCAGCACAAAGGCATTGCCCATGCGAACATAACTACCCGGCATATTCGGCCGGGATACCACGCGATAACCCAGCATTTTCAACTCGGTGTCAAACTGCCCGGCCGTTAATTGCTGATCAGGATACAACTCCAGCGCACGCGCATACACATGGGCAGGCAAAGCCCAGCGCTTGCCCTCAAACTGGGATTGCACCTGAGTGTCGAGATAAAGCACATAAACAGAGAACGGGACAATACCGGCCACCAGCAGCCACGCCAAAACCGACCACCGTAACGGTTTTTTACGCAATGACGCACGATTCCGCCGGTTTCCCCGAGTACGTCGTTTCTTCTTTTTCGGGGATTTTTTTCGCAGACCAAACATGTGGGCGTATTGTACCTCACATTACCGGGCAGGATGATTGTTGGTCGTTTTGCTATGCTGTCAAGATAAATGTCAGTTACCAGAGAGCAATCACAGTGTCGGTCATCGCAACAGTTGATAAACCCCAACCCTTGATCTCCGCACTACAACAGGCGGAGGCCTACTCCCATACCGTCGAAGCCATCACCCTGTTTGAAACCCACATCTCCTGGGTACTGCTGACCGGCGAATATGTCTATAAAATCAAAAAACCGGTGAATTTTGGTTTTCTTGATTTTTCCACACTGGAAAAACGCCGTTTTTACTGCGAAGAAGAACTGCGCGTCAACCGCCGCCTTGCACCACAACTCTACCTGTCTGTTGTGCCCATATGCGGAACACCCGACACACCACAGATGAATGGCACGGGAACCGTATTTGAATACGCCGTGAAAATGCGCCAGTTTGATCCACAAAAAACCTTTGATGAGCTACTGACACACAACGCGCTTACCCTGTCGATTATCGATGAAACCGCCGCAGTGCTCGCCGGATTTCACCAACAAATTACCGTTGCCGGACCGGACACCCATTTTGGTACACCTGCCGCTATCGAACAGCCCGTACAAGAAAATTTTGCGCAACTGAAACAGGCCCTTGCTGACACACAGAACGTGGATAACATTCACAAAACCTGCACAGCACTGAAACAGTGGTCACAAAAACACGATGAAGAGTTGCTTGTAACATTCCAGCATCGCAAGCAGGCAGGCTTTATCCGTGAATGCCACGGTGATCTGCACTTACGCAATATCGTACTCTGGAACCATCAGGTCGTCCCCTTCGACGGCATCGAATTTAATGCCAACCTGCGCTGGATTGATGTAATGAGTGAGCTGGCATTTTTACTCATGGACCTGGATGACCACCAGCAAAAAAAATTGTCCCGGCAATTACTCAATCGTTATCTTTCCCTCACCGGCGATTACGATGGCCTGGTCACATTGCGTTTTTATCAGGTTTATCGCGCCATGGTGCGCGCCAAGGTTGCCAGCCTGCGGCTTGCGCAAATTTCCAAAAAAAGTGAAACAAAAAATTGCCTTGAAGAGATACATAACTACACTCAGCTTGCTGAAAATTACACGCAGCCCTCTTCTGTCAACCTTGTGATTACCCGTGGCCTGTCAGGTTCAGGAAAAAGTTATCTCGCACAACAACTGGCCCTGAATGCTGACCTGATTCACCTGCGCTCTGACGTTGAGCGAAAACGCCTGTTCGGACTTGGCGAAACAGACCGCAGTGATTCACAGATTAATACCGGCATCTACCAGAAGGAAGCAACACACGCCACTTATGACCGTTTATACACATTGGCTGAAACCTGCATCACCAGTGGGTTCTCAGTCATCGTGGACGCCACGTTTTTACAACACTCGCAACGAAACCTGTTTCGCTCACTTGCACAACAAGTAAAATGCCACTTCCGCATTCTGGATTGCCAGACAACACCGGAAATAATGCGTCAGCGCATTCAACAGCGCGAACAACAAGGTACTGATGCCTCCGAAGCCAACCTGCAAGTGCTGGAA
>JAADIL010000052.1 GCA_013151355.1 Gammaproteobacteria bacterium | reverse complement strand
GCGCTTGTGCGGTATCCAGAACTTCTTTTGCGCCCATGCCCCAGCGTTTCGATGCCTCTTGTTGCAGTGACGACAGATCAAAAGGCAGCGGAGGAAGATCTCTCTCACGTTTTGTCTCGGCCTTGGTGATGCGCCCTTGCTGACCTTTGATTTTCTGCACCACGGCGCGAGCGGTTTGCTCGTTAACGCAGCGGCCATTGGCATCTGCGGCTTTTTTAGGAGGTACCCACTTGGCTTTGAAGCAGCCATTCGTGACCTTAAATTCACCGACAACGTTGTAGTAGGGGCTCGGTGTAAATTGCTCGATCGCCCTGCTGTCCCGCTCGACAACAAGATTAAGCGTCGGTGTCTGCACACGCCCCACAGAGAGCACACCTGCGTGACCATTTTGTTGACCCATCAAGGTATAGGCACGGGTCAGGTTCATACCCACCAGCCAGTCAGCGCGCGCACGGCCTAATCCTGCAAAATAGAGGGGCTCGGTTTTTGAACCCGGTAATATATTGCTCAACGCTTTACGGATGCTGGCATCATCCAGCGCCGACAACCACAGCCGGGAAAGCGGACCACGCCAGCGACAGCGCGCCAATATTTCACGAGCAATCGTTTCACCTTCGCGATCGGCATCGGTGGCAATCACAACGTCGGTCGATTGTTTTAAGAGTTGCTGGATAACTTTATATTGCTTGCGTGCTGACTTTTTCACCACCAGCTTCCAACGTTGGGGGGTAATAGGCAGGGTGTCGAAACGCCAGCGTTTAAGCGCTTCATCATAGGCATCGGGGGGTGCCATTCGAGCAGATGGCCAAAGCACCAGGTCACCACGATGTCGTTACCTTTAAGGCAACCCTCTCCTTTTTGTCGCACACCCAACACTCGGGAAATGTCACGGGCCTGGGAGGGTTTTTCACAGAGGTAGAGTTTCATGTTTTCATCGAGCCGGTATTAGATCACTATGGGTAGCCACTGCAAGGTGAGGCTGTGTTGTCCCATAGCCTACGGTAAACCAAAAGCGCTCGCCAGGAAATAGCGCCATAGTCATCGCTGATAGCGTATTGGATTTTATTTTTCGCGGTTATTTGCGTTGAAAAATGTAGTCAGCTTTACATTTCCACAATGACATTGCGCTGTGAATATTTTCAAGCTGCTTTCAAGTTGAAAAATGATGCCGGGTCAAGGTTAAACCGTTTTGATATTTTAGCTATATGCTCTTTCGTGAGATTCCTTTTTCCGTTTAAGATCATGGACACTAATGACTTTGAACCAATTTCATCTTTAAAATCTGCAAGTGTTAAATGGTGTTGGCTCATTAGCACCCTAAGAACAGATATTTCCTGATTGGTGTTATTAGCTTCTTCATCAAAAGCTATAATAGCTTCCTGAGTTGCTTCATATTTTTCGATAGATTTTGAGACTAACGCTATTAAATCG
The DNA here is from genome assembly GCA_013151355.1 of Gammaproteobacteria bacterium. Taxonomy (GTDB): domain Bacteria; phylum Pseudomonadota; class Gammaproteobacteria; order SZUA-152; family SZUA-152; genus SZUA-152. The sequence continues at coordinate 5,227 of JAADIL010000052.1, read as the reverse complement.
TTCAGGGGATCATCGGCTGTATCTTTAGCTTTTGAAAATAGATGCTCTATTGTTTCAAGCGCATCTTGATAATCTTGCTCTGTTTTTATGTGCAGGATATTTGATGCTTCTAAAGAAAATCTTAGAAAAGAGTTTGTTAGTGTTTCAGGCTTTCGAGCTAACATTATAATTTTCCTTTCTTATATCTCTGCGTTAGTTTGTCATATTCAGAGTGGGTAATAATATGTTTTACATATACTTCTTGTGTAGTAAAAAGTATTGCCGCCATTAACCTTAAGTTGTTACCCCCTATGTCAATAACCCACCATTTATCTTTATGCTTAAAGTTATCGAGGGAAGCAAATGTTTCTTTCAATATTTGCGGTGTTTCAAATGCGCCTTTTCTCAGTACGTTATAAACATCAATAATTGATTCCCTGTCATTGGGATATTTTTCCGCTGCTTCAGTGAACGGCCTTTTTGAAATAACATGCACAACATGCTTCCTTGTGTTTACATATTGTGAACTATAGCATTGCATTTAGAAATTTACAATATGTGAACTCTTTGTGATCCATCACGGCAGAAATGCAGAGCGTTCCCACGCGGGGCGTTGGAACGAGATAAATATCAAAGAAAACAAGCACAAAAGCAAAGGCTCATAAGGTTCTGGCGAGACGAAAACCCTGGTTAAAGTAGGCTATATCGGGCTTGGGCCAGAAACGGTAGGCCGAACGGAAGTTCTGCGGGTTTGTAGACAGAGGAAGGTATAACGCCGAAAGCGAGGAAATTTATCTAGGTGTGGAATCATCCACGCTAATAGATCATGACAATCTTGTACCGCCCTGGGTGTATTGTTTCTATCCAATTCCAATATGCAGGAGAGCTGCTCTGCTAATTCAGGCACGGCATTTTGAACCGTACGCGGGGTCACTTCAGTGACGGCATACAATTGTGACGGATTTTTCAGGTTATATTGGACGATGGCGTATCATTCATACGGTGAGCTCAACATGTTCTGAAAAATTCCATATTTTCTATCTAAAAAGGGGACCCCTAATATGTTCATAACACAAAACAGGATATTTTTTGGCTTTGAAAATTGAAATGAATTTTTTGTGGTGGCGTGAGCGCGGCTTTGGAGATAGCGCGTTGCTCTGGCACGTTGGGGTTCATAAAAAACATTCACCCCAACCTACGCTTTTGCAAACTTTGCGTTAAATGCTCATTGGCTTTTTGGGGAAATGTATTTTTAGCTAAAGCTGCATCATTTTCAACACCGGCTCGTTCAATGCCGGGTCATCATTAAAACCCGAAACCACCAACACTGTATGCCCGGGTCGAGTCAACTCACATTGCGATTCAATGCGATGACACATATCCCGCCAGTCCTGGTGATCCGGTGTTACCAGATGCACGGGAATCACTCCCCAGTGCAATGCCAGGCGGCGACAAACCCATTCCCGTGAACATACCCCCACCATCGATGCCGTCGCACGATGCGCCGCCAGCACCTGTGCCGTCGTGCCCGACAGGGTGGGCACAATAATCGCCTGTAATTTTAAATCCCGCGCAAGTTCCAGTGCTGCATGCGCCACAGCTTCACGATTGGAAAAGCCTGCTTTTTGACGATCCGCAAATACCTACCTGGCTTCCGTAATGCCCGTCACGCCATTGATGGCGTTCAATCTCGCGCACAATTTTGACCATGGTCTGCACTGCTTCGACAGGATATTTACCGCTGGCAGTTTCCCCCGAGAGCATGACCGCATCCGCACTGGAATGGGTCGCGCTGGCCACATCACCCACTTCGGCGCGAGTGGGACGTGAATGCGTAATCATCGACTCCAGCATTTGTGTCGCAACAATCACCGGCACATAGGCGCGACGGGCGCGCTTGATCAGGTCACGCTGAATCATCGGCACTTGCTCGGCGGGTAGCTCGATACCCAGATCACCTCGCGCCACCATGATGCCGTAGGATTCAACCAGGATTTCATCGATATTTTCTACGGCTTCCGGGCGCTCGATTTTGCTGATCACCGGAATGGCTTTGCCATGACGCTCCATGTAGCGCCTCAATCGCGTGATATCTTTTGCATTGCGCACAAAACTCAATGCAACAAAATCCGCATCTAATTCCATGGCCAATAACGCATCTTTTTTATCTTTGGCGGTAAAGGCTTCAGTGGATAAATCAGAATCCGGCAGATTCATGCCTTTGTGATCTTTCAATACACCGCCGTGAATCACACGACAACTGACTTCCGTGTCCTTGATCGACAACACACACAATTCCAGATTGCCGTCATCCAGCAGAATACGCTCGCCCTTTTTTGCATCCTTGTACAGGTTTCGATATTGAGAGGGAATCAGTCCCTCTTCACCGAGGGTGTTTCGACAGGTCACCGTCACTTGTTGGTCATCCACCAACATAATCTGCCCGTCCCTGAACTCCCCTACCCGGATTTTGGGGCCACACAGATCCATCAAAATAGCGATATTGCGATTCTGACGTTTTGCAGCAGCACGCACACGTTTGAATAACAGGCGATGACTGTCGTGGTCACCATGGGACATATTCAGACGCACCACATTCACGCCCGCTTCCAGTAGCTGGTTGATCATTGTTGGAGAATCAGATGCCGGACCCAATGTGGCAATAATCTTGGTGCGCCGCCATTGCAAAGCCAGTTTTTCGTGGCTCACGATTGCTTCTTTATTTTTTTTGCTCATCGCATTCCCGCTCCCTGTCGTTGTTCACCATTGCTCAATGCGATATCCCTTCTCACGCAAAGCCTGTAAAACGCCTTCCTTGCCTACCAGATGCAACGCACCCACCAGAATCATTTCTGTGCCCGGGTCATTCAACATGGACTCAATCAGGGGAAACCAGTTCTGGTTACGCTCAACCAGAAGCTGTTGGTAAATTTGGGGGAAATCCTGGCGCATTGACGCCAATGACAATGCTGCCAGTCCATCATTATCACCACTACGCCAGGCTGCCTTGAGTTTCTGCATGATGTCTTTAACATTTTCCAGGTCTTTCAGGCTGTACAACACAAAATCATTTTCGCGCCCCTTGCCCATGTTGGTTATAAAATCCAGCTGCTGTTCATTGCTTTCCAGATATCCCAACATTTTTTTATCTGTCCGCGCGCGCTGATAATAATGATCATCCACTCCCGTATCAGCCATGCCCAGGCGCTGCAATTCCATAAATGTCAGCGTTACTACTGCCATGGCCGGACGCATTTTTTCCAGCATCACCATCGGAACACCACGCGCTGCACCAAACGCTTCCAGTTGTGCATAAACATCCGGTCGTAACACATCCTTCAGTTTTTGGTCATCCGTAAACATCATGCGCTGCAACATGACTTGTGCAAAGGCAGGGTTCTGGCTGGCACCGATATCCGTCTCAAAAACCAGTTTGGAGGATTTTTTATAAGCCGCATCAAATGCAGCAGGTAATGGATAATCGGTTTTGCTGAGTACGTGGATAGTACCGCCGATAAATAATTCGTTCGTACCATTACTGACACGCCATAGCGATGTTTCTGCAAAACCCTGTGTTGCGTACAGGGCTATTAATAGTAAATACCAGCGCATATCACCTCCTGTGCAATTGCAATGAGATTACCGGACCAGACCAGAGCAAAAATAAATATTATTGGTTACTTGTCGACCGTAATCGGGAAAAATAGAATTCTGCCAGAGGCAAGTCTTCCGGGCAGGTGATTTTGATATTGTCACCATGCCCCTTGACCAGCATGGGCATTCGACCATTCCATTCCAGAGCAGAAGCCTCATCGGTAATCGTCGCACCAGCTACCAGTGCCCATGCCAGCGCATCACGCAACATCCCTAAACGAAACATTTGCGGGGTTTGCGCATGCCACAATGAGGAACGATCAACCGTCGCAGAAATGGTGCCGGTTTCGCCAGAGCCTGTGGATTGTTTGATGGTGTCTGTCACCGGAACCGCGAGAATGCCGCCCACCGAATGATGTTTACAGCATTCAATGAGTTGGCTGATATCATCCTGACGCAGGCAGGGCCGTGCAGCATCATGCACCAGCACCCAGTCGGTTTCATTGGCAGTCGCTTGCAACACATTAAGCGCGTTCAACACCGACTGACAGCGCTCATCCCCACCCGGCGCAAGCAGCACCGGTTTTTTGTGTTGATAGCCCAGCTCCACCCAATATTCATCACCATCAGCAATGGACAGTGCCACGCCGCTGATCGCCGGATGGTTCAACACAGCATTCAGGCTATGCTCGATGATCGTCCGTCCAGCAAGAGGCAGGTATTGTTTGGGCCGGTCAGACGCCATGCGCGCGCCTACGCCTGCGGCAGGTATGACAGCCCAGAAATTTGGCGTCAGAGAAGAAATATTGTTTTTAGTTGAAAAACTCAAACTCAGTCAACAACCTGATAAAAGGTTTCGCCTTCCCTGATCATGCCCAGATCATAACGGGCACGTTCTTCGATGGCTTCAAGCCCCTGCTTGAGATCATCCACTTCGGCAGAGAGTGTTTGATTGCGTTCTTTGAGCCGCGCATTTTTTTCAGCCTGTGCGGCAATGGCTTCGTCCAGCGCCCACACGTCCTTCATGCCACCCTCACCGAGCCAGAGTTTGAACTGTAACAGTACAAACAGGACGATAAGGGCGGCGATGATGGTTTTCATCTTTGCTTCATTTCAGTTCAGGCGCGCTTGAACGCCGTCATGCCGGGATAGGTTGCCCTGTCGCCCAGTTCTTCGGCAATACGCAGTAACTGGTTGTATTTGGCGATGCGGTCGGAGCGCGACAAGGAGCCGGTCTTGATTTGTCCCGTGCCTGTGGCAACGGCAAGATCAGCAATCGTGGCATCTTCCGTTTCACCGGAGCGATGCGACATTACCGAGGTGTAACCGGCAGCTTTGGCCATGTCGATAGCAGCAAAGGTTTCCGTCAGTGTACCGATCTGGTTGACCTTGATGAGGATGGAGTTGGCAATGTTGTTGTCGATGCCACGTTTGAGTATTTTGGTGTTGGTCACAAACAGGTCGTCGCCCACTAACTGGATTTTGTTACCCAGTTTTTCGGTCATTATGGCCCAGCCTTCCCAGTCGCTTTCATCCAGTCCGTCTTCGATGGAGAGGATGGGGTATTTGTCCACCCAGCTGGCCAGTACGTCAACAAATTCGGCGGCCGTTAATGATTTGCCTTCCGAGGTCAGTTCGTATTTTCCGTTTTTGT
>JAADIL010000189.1 GCA_013151355.1 Gammaproteobacteria bacterium | reverse complement strand
GAAGGCACCGAAGCGTTGATGTACGATATTCTCAATTATCTGGAAGAGCAGGCGCAGCTGGCTGCCGAGGCCGAAGACCAGATTTAGATTGCCTGATAAGGTATTGCACTCCGCAAAAAATATGCAACGCACAGAGCTCAAAAATACCCGACGCTGCATTATCAAAATCGGCAGCGCCCTGTTGACCGCCAATGGTCAGGGACTGGATCGTGATGCGATCGCAGGCTGGGTGACACAAATGGCCGAACTGCGTGCAAAAGGCATTGATGTGGTGCTGGTTTCCAGTGGCGCTGTGGCCGAAGGTATGATGCGCCTCGGCTGGGCGCAACGTCCTCGCGCGTTATTCGAGCAACAGGCGGCAGCAGCCGTGGGACAAATGGGGCTGGTGCAGGCCTACGAATCCTGCTTTCAGCAGCACGGCATCCATACTGCCCAGGTGCTGCTTACCCATGAAGACCTTTCTGACCGCCAACGCTATCTCAATGCCCGCAGCACGTTGCGTTCCTTGCTTGATCTCGGTGTGGTGCCGGTGGTCAACGAAAACGATACTGTGGTTACCGATGAAATTCGCTTTGGTGACAACGACACCCTGGCTGCGTTGGTGACCAACCTGCTGGAGGCAGATTGTTTGATCATTCTTACCGACCAGGCCGGGTTGTTTGATAAAGACCCGCGTAATCATGCTGACGCCAGGCTTGTCGATACCGCCAGTGCCAATGACGTTTCTCTGGAGGCTCTGGTGGGTGAAGCGGGTGTGCTGGGTCGTGGAGGCATGTTGACCAAACTGCGCGCTGCACGGTTGGCTGCACGTTCCGGTGCCGCGACGGTGATTGCCCACGGCCATGAAACCGATGTGCTTGCCTCTGTGCTGGCAGGCAAAACGGTTGGCACGTTGTTATCGACGGAACAGGAATCACTTGCTGCGCGCAAACAATGGCTGGCGGGTCATTTACAATTACGCGGTGAATTGATACTGGATGACGGTGCAGTACGTGTGCTGCGGGAATCCGGTCGTAGCCTGTTGCCGGTGGGGGTGACCGCTGTCAGTGGCGAATTTGAGCGGGGTGAAGTCGTTGCTTGTGTGGATCAAAAGGGGGGTGAAGTGGCGCGAGGATTGGTTAATTACAGTGCGGACGAGACGCAAAAAATCAAAGGTCTGTCATCAGGCGAGTTAGAGGCTGTGTTGGGATACGTGGACGAGCCGGAGTTGATTCATCGGGATAATCTGGTTTTGTATTGATGTACAGGCCACTCTGAAGGCTTTGTCATCAGGCATAAAGTCATCAGACATAAAAAAGCCGGTCAAAAGACCGGCTTTTTTGTTTTTTTGCTGGCTTGTTTACATTGCACGAATACGGGTATTCAAACGACTCTTGTGACGAGCACCCTTGTTGACGCTGATCAAACCCTTGCCAGCGACACGGTCAATGACTGGCACAGCGTCTTTGTATAGAGCTTCGGCCTTGTCTTTTTCACCAGCGTCGATGGCATAAACCACCTTTTTTACTGCGGTGCGGAAGGTGGCGCGTTGGCCGGCATTAAGTTGACGACTTTTTTCCGCCTGGCGGGCGCGTTTTCTGGCTTGTGCTGAATTGGCCAAAGTTTTACTCCATTTGTTCGTTGTTCGAGTGGTTAGTTCGTGTTCCGGCACAGGGCACAAACCCGATACCGAAGAGGGCGCACAATATGCGGTTTTATGCGCCGTTTGTCAACTATCTGTAACGGCTGAACAGGCAAAAAGGGTGTATTTTGGACTGACGGCCAGGGCAGGTAAGATAGCGCTTTCCTCATATTGTAAAAAACCAACAAGAACAATGCCCTTGATCATGTCTGTCTCATGAGTCGCCGCCTGCTGAAATCCACCGGAATTGTCAGCGCCATGACCACCCTGTCGCGAGTGCTGGGTTTGGTACGTGACGTGGTGTTTGCTCAGTTTCTGGGTGCTGGCGGTACGACGGATGCCTTTTTTGTGGCATTCAAAATTCCTAATTTTCTGCGCCGCCTGTTTGCTGAAGGGGCTTTCGCGCAGGCCTTTGTGCCAGTACTTATGGAATACAAAGCGCAGCGCAGTGAAGCCGAGGTACGCAGTTTGGTGCAGAATGTCGCCGGGACGTTGGGCGGTATTTTATTTGTGTTCACTGTACTGGCGGCGGTGGCCTCTCCGGCGCTGGTGATGTTGTTTGCACCCGGTTTTATCGACGAGCCGGAGCGCTTTGATCTTACTGCACAGATGCTGCGTATTACCTTTCCGTACCTGTTGTTCATCTCTCTGGTAGCGCTGGCGGGCAGCATTCTTAACGCCTTTGGCCGGTTTGCGGTACCGGCATTTACCCCGGTGTTTCTGAATGTCGTGCTCATTGGCGTTGTCATTTGGGCTGCTCCTCATTTTGAAAAGCCCGTGGTGGCATTGGCCTGGGGTGTGTTTATTGCCGGTATTGTGCAGTTATTGTTTCAACTGCCCTTCCTGAAACGCCTGGGTTTGCTGGTGTGGCCCAAATGGGGGGCGCGCGACGAAGGTGTGCGGCGCATCGGCAAACTTATGTTACCCGCGATTTTTGGTTCTTCTGTGGCGCAGATCAATCTGCTGTTCGATACGATTATTGCCTCGTTTCTGGTGGCGGGCAGTGTGTCGTGGTTGTACTACTCTGATCGACTGGTGGAATTTCCGCTGGGTGTATTTGGTATCGCGCTGGCTACAGTGATTCTACCCAGTTTGTCGCAAAAACACGCGGAATCTGATCCAGCCGCTTTTTCCCGCACCCTTGACTGGGCATTGCGCTGGGTATTGGTGATTGGCGCACCGGCTACTGTGGGCCTGTTTGTGCTATCCGGCCCCATACTTACCACACTGTTTCATTATGGTGCCTTCGATATTCAGGATGTGGACATGGCGCGGCTCAGTCTCATGGCCTATTCGTTGGGCCTGCTGGGATTCATCGGCGTGAAAGTACTCGCCCCCGGCTATTACGCCCGGCAGGATATCAAGACTCCGGTGCGTATTGGCATTATTGCTATGGTGCTCAACATGGGGCTCAACGTTGTTTTTGTGGTGCCCATGGTGATGCTGGGTATCGAAGGCCCGCATAGTGGTCTCGCGTTGGCTACTGCCTGTTCGGCGTTTATTAACGCGGGTTTATTGTTTCGCGGTTTACGGAAAGAAGGTGTATTGCAAGTGTTGCCGGGCTGGGGACTGTTGGCTGTGCGGGTATTGATAGCCAGTCTGCTGATGGCTGCTGTGCTGATTTGGGGAGCAGGAGATTTGTCGGGTTGGTTGCAGTGGAACTTGTGGCAGCGGGTTGGGGAATTGGTGTTGTGGGTTGGGGTTGGTAGCCTGGTTTATTTTGGAGGG
>JAADIL010000224.1 GCA_013151355.1 Gammaproteobacteria bacterium | reverse complement strand
CCGACGTATTCCAATGCCTTGTGTACGGAACCTACCCGAAGTGTGAATGAGCAGGTAAGGTGCGTGGGGGCGATTGCCAGTTAACATCAATTCGGGTAACTGGAATTACACTGCACCCACAGTCGGTTCTTCCATTTCCAGTTCCTTGATCTTCCGCGTCAGTGTATTGCGTCCCCAGCCCAACAGCCTGGCAGCATCCTGTCGCCGACCACCGGTGTGTTTGAGCGCAATTTCAATCATGATGCGCTCAAAACGTGGCACAGCATCCGTGAGCAGAGCTTCTTCGCCCTGGGCAAAACGCAGGTCGGCCCAGCGGCGCAGACTGGCTTCCCAGTTGTCATCATCAGATTGGGTGCGACTGGATTTTTTCAGCTCGGCGGGCAAGTCATCCATGTGAATGGTTTGTCCCGGAGACATCACGGTAAGCCAGCGGCAGATGTTTTCCAGTTCACGTACATTGCCCGGCCATTCCTGTTGGGCCAGATAGCGAATGGTTTCTTTATCCAGTTGCTTGGATTCCATGTTGAGTTCTTTTGCTGCTTCGGCAAGAAAGTGTCTGGCCAGCAACGGGATATCTTCCCGGCGTTCGCGCAGCGGCGGCATGTGCACGCGAATCACGTTGAGTCGGTGAAACAGGTCTTCGCGAAACTGGCCATCCCTGACTCGTTGTTCCAGGTTCTGATGGGTGGCGGCGACAATACGCACATCGACTTTGGTTGGTGAGTGGCCGCCGACCCGGTAAAACTCGCCATCGGCCAGCACACGTAGCAGTCGGGTTTGCAGTTCGGCAGGCATGTCGCCGATTTCATCGAGAAACAGGGTGCCGCCATCGGCTTGTTCGAAGCGGCCACTGCGCGCACTTTGTGCGCCGGTAAAGGAACCGCGCTCATGTCCAAACAGTTCGGATTCCAAAAGATCGTGTGGAATCGCTGCTGTGTTGAGTGCAATAAATGGCTGGTTGACGCGGGGGCTGTGGCGATGCAGGGCACGGGCCACCAGCTCTTTGCCGGTACCGGACTCACCATTGATGAGCACGGTAATTTTTGAGCGCGCCAACCGCCCGATAGCACGAAACACTTCCTGCATGGAGGCAGCTTCACCAATAATTTCCGGTGTTGTATCCGGACTACTGCTGGCACTGCCACCCGTTTGTCCCTGCAACAATATATGGTGGTGCTGAATGGCGCGATTGACCAGTTCGATGGCTTCATCCACGTCAAAAGGCTTGGGCAGGTATTCAAAAGCACCTCCCTGGTAGGCGGACACAGCACTGTCCAGATCCGAGTGGGCGGTCATGATGATCACCGGCAGATCGGGGTGACGTTCGCCAATCATTTCCAGCAATTGCAGGCCGTCGATGCCGGGCATACGCACGTCACTGATGATAGCGGCGGGCATGTCAGTGGCCAGTTTGTCCAGTACGCCTTCGGCACTGTCAAATGTTTTGACGGACATGCCCGCTTGCTTGAGGGCACGTTCCAGTACCCAGCGAATGGAACGATCGTCATCAATAACCCAGATGTTTTGTGTGTCAGTCATGCGCTGTGTCTCAAAGAGGGTTGATGTTTTTGTGTTTCAGCATGGCTCAGTGGCAACAGCAGGGCAAAACGGGTGCGGCCAGGGCGGCTTTCGCACTGAATCAGCCCACCATGCTGGTTGATTAATGACTGGGAAATAGACAAGCCCAACCCGGTGCCATTGGCGCGGCCGGTGACCATGGGGAAAAAAATATTTTCCATCATCTCTTCGGGGATGCCGGGACCGTTATCGATAATTTCCACCCGGCAGACCAGTTTGTGGCGAGTCTGGCCAATAGTGAACTGCCGCTGGGCGCGGGTGCGCAAAATGATTTCACCCTGGTCGCCAATGGCCTGTACGGCATTACCCACAATATTCAGCACGGCCTGAACAAGCTGGTCACGGTCGCCGAGAATCTCCGGAATGCTGGGGTCGTAGTCACTGACAAAGGTGATATCACCACGTTTCTCCACATTGATCAGCTGCCGCACATGCTCCAGCACCTGGTGAATATTGAGCGCCTCTTTTTGCGGCAGGACGTTGGGACCAAGCATATGGTTGACCAGGTTGCGCAGGCGGTCGGCCTCACCAATGATGATGTTGGTGTATTCCTTCAATTCCGGGTCAGGTAATTCACGCTCCAGCAATTGGGCAGCCCCACGCAAGCCACCCAACGGGTTTTTGATCTCGTGTGCCAGACCACGCACCAGCGAACGCATGGTTTCCTGTTGCGCCAGCTGTTGGCCCTCGCGGGAGATGCGCAATTGCCGATCCAGCTGTTGCAGTTCCACCAGCAAACCCGAGTCACTGGCCGCCGAAACCAGCGGAGTGATGGTGCATTCCACAGTCACTTCACGACGTCCGGGCAAGGTGATCTGCACCTCGTGTTCGGTGAAGGGGTGGCCACTGTCCAGACCTTTCTCGATGGCCTCCAACAAGTGGCTGTCAGCGGGCAACAACACCGGGGCACATTGACCAATAAGGCGTTTGGCACTCACCGCAAATAACATTTCACCCGCCGGATTGATGTAATCCAGACACAGGTCTGCATCAAACATGAGCACGGCGTGGGTCAAATTGTCCAGAATGCGCTGGTGCAGTGCGGCAGTTACAGTTTTTTTACTTTGCATGGCAGATAGGGATAGCAAGAACCAAACCAAATTACCTGGAATTTATAAAATACACTGGCTTTCTACTGTTACGGCAGGAAATTGCTGTCATTACAGTGGGTTACATTTAAGCAGGGGCGACCAGTTTTGGTACCAAAAAAACAGCGCCCCCACCAGGGTAGCGCAAACAGGAGCGGCGCGCACTAAATTAGTGCATGCCATTGCTGAATGTTGATCCAGGATTTATTTGAAGCGTTTCGCCCTGATAACAGACTGACGGAATAAATAGACAGTGACGGGTGTAGAACTGATGAGTGTTTTGCCCGCCTTGTCCAACACCTGTGCGGTCAGACTGTGGCTGCCGCGATCGAGGTTGTCGAGTGTAAAGCTGCCAGATGCAGACTGGCCCTTTTGCTCACCGTTTACCAGCAATGCAAGCTTGTGTCCGGGGCGCAGGGCCGGTGACACAGAAATGTTCACCTTGATCGTGCCGGTATTATCGCGAATCGTGGTTTCATCGGCGGGGCTGATGATACTGACAGCACTGTATGTGTTCGCGCTGGCCCGGCTAGCGGGTGTTGCTTTTTGCGGCGCGGGCATTGCCTTGAAGGTGCTCATGGGACCCAGTGGCACCGGCTTTTCTTTGTCAGAACGGGGAACATCTGTGAATTCCACACTGCCATCGGGATTGGTGCGTTTGTAAATCTCCGCAATCGCAGGAGTAGCGATGGAGGCAGTGAGC
>JAADIL010000181.1 GCA_013151355.1 Gammaproteobacteria bacterium | reverse complement strand
AATTCTGTCGAAACGGTTTTTATCCCGGAAAAAAATCGTGGCACGTTATGTATTTCTTCCCAGGTGGGTTGTGCACTGGAATGCTCTTTTTGTTCCACGGGGCAGCAGGGCTTTAACCGTAACCTGAGTGTGGCCGAAATTATTGGTCAGGTGTGGGTGGCCAACAAGGCACTGGGCTGGAATCCCCTGGCTAATGGTAAAAATATGAGCGCATTATTTCCAATGTGGTTTTTATGGGCATGGGCGAACCGTTGTTGAATTTTGACAACACTGTGAAGACCATTGATTTGTTGGTGGATGATTTTGCCTATGGTTTGTCAAAGCGCCGAGTGACGGTAAGTACTTCTGGTGTGGTGCCTGCACTGGCGCGTTTGAAAGAAGTAAGTGATGTGGCGCTGGCCCTGTCGTTGCACGCGCCGACGGATGAGCTGCGTGATGTGCTGGTGCCGCTGAACAAGAAATATCCCTTGCGTGAGGTGCTGGATGCCTGCACTAATTATATTAGTGGTGATACCCGGCGCAAGGTCACGATTGAATACGTGATGCTGGATGGTGTGAATGACAGTGTCGCCCATGCACGCGAGTTGGCAAAGGTACTGAGAGGCGTGCCATCCAAGATCAACCTGATTCCGTTTAATCCCTTTCCGAATACGCAATATCGACGTTCAAGTGATGCGGCGATTGTGCGCTTTCGTGAAGTGTTGATCAAAAATGGCCTGATCACGTTGACCCGCCGTACCCGTGGTGGTGATATTGATGCCGCCTGTGGTCAACTGGTGGGACAGGTGCTGGACAAAACGCAACGAAAACAAAACAAACAGGCGACAGGTTGAAAGCGGATATGACCTTTTGCTATTCACGAATTGTGCGCGCGTTCTTTATGATGGCATTAAGTTTTATGTTGTTTGCCTGTGCAACCGTGCTGGAACAAGAGCGTGAAGACAAAGCCAGGTTTCGTATTGCAGATACCAATCTTCGTCTGGGTCTGGGTTATTTACAGCAGGGGCGCGAGGAAGCGGCATTACAAAAACTGAAAAAAGCCGTCGATGTGATGCCGGAATACGCGGAGGCACACAGCAGCATTGCACTGGCGTATATACGTATGGACAAGCCGGATGAAGCGGAAGAGCATTATCGGCAGGCTGTGGAACTCAAGCCGGATGATGGATCAATCCAGAATAACTATGCCGTATTTTTATGCGGGCAGGGCAAATACGCTGAAGCGGAACAACATTTTTTAACCGCAATCAACAGCCGAAGATATCGCACACCCGCAGAGGCGCTTGAGAATCTGGGTGTGTGCATGTTGCAGGTGCCGGATCTGGAAAAAGCGGAATCTTATTTGCGCAGGGCTTTGCAGGTAGACTCGCGACTGGCGGGTGCCCTGTTGCAAATGGTACGGGTCAGCGTTGAGAAAAAACGCATGATGTCGGCCCGGGCCTATTTGCAGCGTTACCAGGAAGTGGCAACGCTGAGCCCGGGTGGTTTGTGGCTGGGTATTCAGGTGGAACAAGAGCTGGGAGACATGGCAGCAGTGCGTGAATACAAAACGCTGCTGCGCCAAAATTATGCTGACTCCAACGAAATGCGTCTGTTATTAGAAGCAGAAGCCAGTGAACGGGAAAGAGCCAGCGGGCAATAATAAGTGAGTCGCGAGAATTAAACGGTGAGTAAACGCAACAAAAATCGGCGGAATCCGGAAAAGGATACGCTTCCTCTGCAACCTGGTGACAGATTACGCCTGGCACGTGAATCCCGTGATTTGTCCATTGAAGATGTGGCGACCCGTTTAAAACTGGATGTAGGAAAAATCAGTGCGCTGGAGCAGGGGGATATTGCCGGTTTTGCCGCACCGGTGTTTGCGGCAGGTTATTTGCGGGCATATGCGCGGTTGCTGGAATTATCCGAAGCAGAAGTGCTCGCTGATTTTGATGAATTAACGTCGATGCAGGAACAGGTGATTGATCCGGCACCGACGGGGAATAATGAAACTTGCGGCAAGATGACCAGCGGAATATCCAGCCAGTTTTCCCTGCGTGACAAGTCGTCGGGAAACCATTTGGGAAAGGCCGGGCTGGCGAGTGTGTTTATTGTGGGTCTGGTTTATTTTTTGTGGCCAGTCAATGAAGGCGAGCAGACTGATGCCGTGAGCTCGAAGATAAATACCCGTCTGACAGAGCAAGCTGTTGAGATGGCAGTGCCCTCACTGGAAGTAGTGACAGAAGAAAAGGTGGGTGATACGCAGGCGACTGAAATACAAAGCCCTGTTGCGGAACATGTTGTTGAAACAGGGCAAAGTGAATGGGTATCACCGGAAATGCCTGCTGAGCCCGTTGTTGTACCTGAAGTTGAGACTGAAACTTTGGCGGCGGGCCTGAGCTCAGAGTTGGTATTGATTTTTAACAGTGATTCCTGGGCCGAGGTGCAGGATGCCCAGGGCCAGCGTCTTGTTTATCATTTGGGTAAATCAGGCACCAGGAGTGTTGTTAAAGGTATTGCCCCTTTTATGGTGCAACTGGGTTATGTGCAAGGCGTGGATATTTTATACAACGGTGTCCCGTACGATTTGTCAAAGTATGCCAATCGCCGGTCTGTACGTTTGCGCATTGGTGTTGCTGGTGAGCAGATGGATGGGGAATAGCTGTTTGCCAGTGTAAATGTGAATCAAGGACTAAATCATCCTGTCATTATATCTTTGGTAAGAGGTACCGAAAGTAAAAATTAATCCAGGCTGTTTAAATCCAGGCTGTTTATATAAAGACCTGAAAGTTTAACAAAATGGTTGATGATAAAAAATCGAAAAAGTTCGAGAAAAGATCAAAAAAGCGATACAAAAAAACGATAAAAGAGCAGCCTGTACTTATTGATAATGAACCTGAATATAGTGGCAATCCGATTAACACAATACAGAAAGATCTCGAAGAGCAGGATAATGAAAAAAAGAGACAGGAAGTAAAAATGCCGGGTAACTTTTTGAATAAAAATCATGACTGAAAAACCAAACTATCGACAAGAGTACCAACAGATCACCCGCCGCAAGTCGCGCCAGATTCGTGTGGGTGACGTATTGGTGGGGGGTGATGCACCCATTACCGTGCAGAGCATGACGAATACCGAAACTACCGATGTGGAAGCGACGGTGGCACAGATTCAGGCACTGGAAACAGCTGGTGTTGATATTGTGCGTGTTTCTGTCCCGTCGATGGAGGCTGCCGAGGCTTTTGGTGAAATCAGGCGTCGCGTCAATGTGCCGCTGATCAGCGATATTCACTTTGATTACAAGATTGCCTTGCGCGTGGCCGAGCTGGGTGTGGATTGCCTGCGCATTAACCCCGGCAATATTGGTCGTGAAGATCGTGTTCAGGCGGTGGTTTCTGCGGCGCGGGATAATGACATTCCCATTCGTATCGGTGTGAATGCCGGTTCGCTGGAAAAGGATTTGCAGAAAAAATACGGTGAGCCAACACCAGAGGCGTTGGTTGAATCGGCGATGCGCCATATCGACATGCTCGACAAGCTGGATTTTCAGGAATTCAAGGTCAGCCTCAAGGCATCGGATGTGTTTATGACGGTGGCCGCTTATCGTT
>JAADIL010000118.1 GCA_013151355.1 Gammaproteobacteria bacterium | reverse complement strand
GTCCATTTATTACAAGTGTTCATTAAAAAATAGTCTCCCTCACCGGCATAAAATTGACTGTCGCCATACAGGCCTTTTTCGAGTTCGATTATTTCTCTGTTTTCATTTCTGCGAAAACTGTTCGAAATATATTTCAAGAGAGAATTATATTCTTCATCGCTGAGGTAAACCGGTTCAATTTCACTACCGGAAAAAAACCTGTGTGAGTTTCCTGAAATAGCAACGACATGAACAATAGCTTCTGTTGGCCAAAATATGGCGCTGAAAACCAGGCTGGCGGTTATTTCTCTGGACTGATAAAAACCTTTATCACCCCAACCAAATTCGAGGAGATCAGTATTCCCAAACCGCTTTTCCAACGCAGGCAGAAGACGTTGAATTTTACGTGAAGGTATTACAAACCCCGTGTGCCAGTCATGGCTTACCACATAAATTTTATTAGGGGTTTTTGATGATATATTTTCCGCAGGCTTTACGACATGCGGCTTTGTTGAGCACGCCGAGGCAATCAACAAGACCAGAATCCCAAACATTAGTTTTATCGAACATTGATTCATCATTATTACGGTCAGTATCAAAACTGGAGCAGCTTTCATTTTGCAGGCTTGTAAATACTCTATCAGCCAATGACACACAAGGGGCTAAAGCGGTTTCTGATAGAATATCAAGGCATGAAACCTGGCATTTAGCTATTCATACGCCCATTCTGGCTGGTTTTATGGCTGGCTTCAATAATTTCCATTCCTGAGTTTACAGAGAGAGAAATCAATTCATGAAACCCTTTTTCATTTTATTCCAGTGTTTTTTACTCCCGGCATTTTCTTTTGTACCTGCTTTTGCATCACCTTTGCCACTTGACAATACCCAACAGGCACCAGCCTTATTACTTGCCAATATTTATCAGCCCGATATTACGTTAGAAAACTATTGGGTCAGCGAAAAGCTTGATGGTGTAAGGGCCTACTGGAATGGTGAGCATTTCATTTCACGGCAAGGCAATATTTTTCATGCGCCTGAATGGTTTGTATCCCCTCTACCCAAAACAATACTGGACGGGGAGCTTTGGTTGGGCAGAAGAACATTTGAACAGCTATCGGGAATGGTAAGGCGTCAGCTACCCGATGATTCTGGCTGGAAAAATATCAAATTCATGGTGTTTGATTTACCCGACAACCCACAAATTTTTGATCACCGGCTAAAACAACTTAAAAAAATAATCCACGATATTAATGCGCCGCATATACAACTTGTGGAGCAAACCAAAGTTTCAACGCATGAGATCTTAATGAAAAAGCTCGATAATATTGTCCAGCAAGGTGGCGAAGGTTTAATGCTGCATTCAGGTTCTTCATTTTACAAAAATGGTCGCTCTGGCGATTTGTTAAAGCTGAAAAAATATTTTGATGCTGAAGCTGTTGTCATAAAACATCTTCCAGGGAAGGGAAAATACAGGGGAATGTTGGGCTCAATGGTCGTCGAAACCACTGACAAGAAACGTTTTAAAATTGGCTCCGGGTTTTCTGATGCTCAAAGAAAAAGCCCACCTGCAATCGGCTCAATCATAACCTATAAATATTTTGGTTTAACGAATAAGGGAACTCCCCGATTTGCCAGTTTTTTGCGGCACAAGAATTCACGGTGATCAAGAAATATTGCAGCGATCCGGATGGTGTGCCACATAGGCATAGGCCGTGTCATAAAGACGTTCTTTGCCACGACGGCTGCATTCCACGTACACCATGTCCAGTGCCTCGCGAGAATCATCTGCTGCATCACCCACACCCGGCAGGGTTTGGCATACACAGCGTTTCACAAATTTAATCAATGCCTTGTTCGACATATGACGCAATGCACGTTCGAGTTTTTCCAGTTTCATCGCGATGTCTCCATGCTGTTTTGTTGCAATCTACACTCCTGTAGACGTTACTTGCTGATATCTGGGTCCCTGTATCAGAGCGTCCTGTTCACTGTTTTCTATCGGCGTATCATAAAATCTGCATATGACAGAAATGTGAACTTCGTCACAAAACAAGAGACAAAATGTTTGTCGATATGTGCTTGCGAAGTGGTTGAAACACGCTCACAATCCAGGATTAAATATTGATCAGCTCTGTCAGTTTATTGCATCCCCAACAACACACCCACAGGAGAAATTAATCATGTATAAACAAAATCTATTGGGCATTATTTTATTGGCAGGCACCCTGTTCGCTTCCAGTGCAGCACTGGCTTGTGAATCTATGGGGCCAACCACTCACATGGGCCAGCTCATGTCAGTCGATGCCACCAAACACACCTTCACCATTCGTGACGCCGAGTCCAGCAGCCCGATTACCTTCATCGCCACACAAGAAATCATCACCGGCCTGAAAGGTTTTGCTGGCAGCCTGATGGTGAACTACGAAGAAAATGACGGTGGTGGCCTGAGTGCTACAGGTGTTACTTTTTAACCTGAATTAATCAGTTGAGTCGTAGCGAGAGCGGCCAGGATGCTCGCAGCAGGCTCAACTGATTAATTTATGTTTAAGGGACGTGCACGTTCCTGAGTCTTGTTGACGCATCAAAAAGGCGAGATACCTTACCAGGTATCTCGCCTTTTTTGTGCTCGAAAACCCCGAACGCGCATTTCAACCGCTACGGGTATACCCTGAAAGCGACATTCGGGATAAACTCTGCGTCCATATTTCTCCGGGACCAGCAACGCACAAATATATGCCCCAATTGCCGCCCTTTTCTCACTGGTTTGCCAAACAAACCGACCTCACCCACAAACGTATCCTGCTCTCGGCGAGCGCGGCCCTGGTCGCTGTCGCTTTGGTGGGTCTGGCCAGCCAGTTCACCCTCAGCGGCCATGATCTGCCCATCATGGTCGCCTCCATGGGTGCTGCTGCGGTGTTGTTGTTTGTGGTGCCCGGCAGCAAGCTGTCAACGCCCTGGGCTTTTGCCGGAGGCCATCTGGTGTCGGCGTTAATCGGCGTCACCTGCGCCCTGTGGATACCACATATCGCATTGGCGACTGCCGTGGCCGTAGCCGGTGCCATTCTCGCCATGCATTATTTACGCTGCCTGCACCCGCCTGGCGGAGCCGCAGCATTAATGGCTGTGCTGGGTGGTGAATCGATACAGTCACTGGGCTATCAGTATGTGCTCACTCCTGTGCTGCTTAATGTCATCATCATGCTCACCGTAACGCTCCTCTACTGGCGTCTGGCGGGTATTAATCAGCAAAGAGAAAACCACCGACAAACCCTGGATCACAACTGGCAACGCAGCGACGAAGAATGGCTGGCCAGTACTGCACCTTTTGATCAGAATGACCTTGCCCGCGCGATTTCCGCAATGGATACTTTTATCGATATCAGCCAGCAAGACTTGCAGGAAATTTATGCCCGCGCACTGCAA
>JAADIL010000093.1:1063-4482 GCA_013151355.1 Gammaproteobacteria bacterium | reverse complement strand
AGTGCCCACCCTGCAACCTGAGGCCTGCGTAACATCAGTGAATAAATGAACGACAGTGATTTACGGCAAATCAAACAGTAAAAATTCAGCGCCGCCTTTTGCCACAATCTGCAATACATCTTCATTTTCAATGGTCAGAGCATCGCCCTCTGCCAACGTTTGATCCGCTGCGGTGATTTCTCCGGCCATCATGTGCAGATAATATTTTCGCGTCGTATTCAGCGACAATGGCAACGCCTCATCGTTCACCAGATGGCCCACGGATAACACGGCGTCCTGATGCAGAAACATGGAGCCATCCCGTCGATCCGGTGATGCCAATACCCTTAATTTTTTATCACTCTGGTCATTTTCGTCGCTACTCATCAGTTCAAGCTGTTCGTAACCTGGTGTAATACCCAGCTGGTTCGGCTCAATCCAGATTTGTAAAAAATGCAATGCATCATCCTGCGAGGCATTGTATTCACTGTGTGTGATGCCTGTGCCAGCACTCATACGCTGCACGTCTCCGGCCTGTAATTGCAACACATGACCCATACTGTCCTTGTGCTCGATAGTCCCCTGGCGAATAACGCTGATGATTTCCATGTCACGATGGGCATGGGTTGCAAAACCCGTCCCCGGTGCCACTTCGTCGTCATTAATGACCCGCAATACGGAAAAACCCATGCGTTCCGGGTCCATGTAATTGGCGAAAGAAAAACTGTGCCGACTGTTCAGCCAGCCATGCTGACCCTGGCCGCGTTGCTGTGATCGTCTGATTTCAAACATTTTCTCCTCTCTTTGCGCACTGAAGACGCACCGAACGAGTCCTGCCATTCATAAAAATTGAACAAGCATTTACCGCTCAAATAGTGAAGTTTCAGGATAGTATTGACCTCACCAAATAAAAAGCAGAAAATTTCGCGAAGGTTGAACGAATTTTTTGAACATTCGCAAAGTTGTTTTCTCCATTACCAACACGCCCTTTTTCACTCACCCTTCCCCCAGGTAACAAAACCATGAAACTGACACTGGATGCCCTCAACGTGCTGGACGCCATCGACCAGGGTGGCAGTTTCGCCGCTGCTGCAGAAGGTTTGTATCGTGTGCCCTCTGCCATCAGCTACACCATGCAAAAGCTGGAACAGGATCTCGGCACCCCCATTTTTGATCGTAGCGGGCACCGCGCGGTACTCACATCCGCAGGTAAAACACTGCTGAGAGAGGGACGACGTTTGCTGCTTGCCGCGCACGAGCTGGAAGGTCAGGTCAAACGCATCGCCACCGGCTGGGAGACCGAACTGCGCATCGCTATGGACACGCTGATTCCCGCCAATAACCTGTTGTCACTCATCGCCGGGTTTTATACCGAACACACACCCGCAAAAGCCGATGATCCGGCAACACAAAACAACACACAAAATAAAAGCACACAATTACGCCTGCAACAGGAGGTGCTGGGCGGCACCTGGGATGCACTGGTCTCCAACCGGGCGGATCTGGTGATCGGTGCCACGGGTGATGCGCCTGCGGGTGCAGGTTATAGTCATTTTGCCCTGAACGAATGCAGCATGGTATTTGTGGTAGCTCCCGGTCACCCGCTGGCCACAGCCGAAGAACCCATTAGCAGCACTGATATCCTGAAATACCGCGCTGTCGCCATTGCCGACAGTTCCCGTTATTTGCCACCGCGCAGCAGCGGTTTGCTCACCGGACAGGAGGTGCTCACCGTGCCGGATATGGCCAGCAAACTTGAAGCGCAAATCCAGGGACTTGGCATCGGCTACTTGCCGTTATACTGGGCGCAGGCCGCCATTGATGCCCGACAATTACTCGTAAGATCTGTCGAGGCCACGCCCGGCCGGGCCACGCAGCAAATCGCCTGGCGCAGTGACAACCAGGGCAAGGCATTAAAATGGTTTGTGGATAAACTCAGGCAACCGGCTATCCAAAAGCGCCTGCTCAGCTGTCACCAGGGCGCCCTGTTCAACGAAGCACCGCAAAACATTTCGCACTAAAATCTCTCATCAAGCATTGCGATTCTGCACAGGACACTACATATTACAAACAAGGCACGCCGTTTTATGTGCACTGCCACAATGAAAATCACGACACCGCAGGCCCGTTATGACTCACCATTTACGTCGGTTTATTGTCATTGGCACCCTGCTCGGCGTGGGTGTGGCCCTGGGCTGGTACTGGTCACAGCCCAAACCGATACCGGTACGTGTAGAAACGGTGGAACGCGGTGCCATCGAGTCCACTGTCGCCAATACCCGTGCGGGCACCGTCGAAGCCTGCCAGCGCGCCAAACTCTCCCCTTCCGTCGGTGGCCTTATTGCCCAATTGCCCATTAAACAGGGTGATCACGTCAAAACCGGGCAGTTACTGTTGTCTCTGTGGAATAAAGACCTCAATGCCCGGCTAAAGCTTGCAGAACGCGAAGCCGTAGCGACAGCGGCCCGCGCTACCGAGGTATGTATCGTGGCCGACGTGGCACGCAGCGAGGCTGATCGTCTGGTGCAACTGCGCAAACAAAAACTTGCCTCGGACGACAATACCGAGCGCGCCGTGGGAGATGCCAAAGCCCGTGCAGCCGCCTGCCTGGCCGCCAAAGAATCCCGCCGGGTATCTCAGGCAAAAATCAACGTCAGCAAGGCTAACCTGGAACGTACCCGGCTTGTCGCCCCTTTTGACGGCATCATTGCCAAAATCAACGGTGAGCTGGGCGAGTTTGTCACCCCCTCCCCGCCCGGCATTCCCACACCACCTGCGGTGGACCTCATTGATAATAATTGCCTGTATATTTCCGCGCCCATCGACGAGGTGGATGCTGCCAAAGTGAACGTGGGGCAACCCGTACGCATTTCGCTGGATGCCTTCCCGGATAAAACCTTTGACGGGAAAATCCGTCGTATCGCGCCCTTTGTGCTGGAAGTTGAAAAACAGGCGCGCACGGTGGATGTAGAAGCAGAATTCACCCGACGTGAAGATTACGCCGGGCTTTTGGGCGGTTACAGTGCCGATCTGGAAATTATTCTGGCCACTCGTCCGGATGTGTTGCGCATCCCCACCGAAGCCCTGCTGGAAAACAATCGTGTACTGGTCTACGCCGTAGACGAAAACCGGTTGCATGCCCGCAAGGTTGAGGTCGGCCTGTCTAACTGGAAATTGACAGAGATCATTTCCGGTCTGAAAGAAGGTGAACAGGTGGTCACCAGTATTGATCGTAAAGGTGTGGAAGAGGGTGCGTTTGTTAAACTGGAATAAAGAAAACGCGGAATATTGATTACCGTCATTCCGGCATGTTGTCAGGGACGCGCACGTAATAACATCCCGATCTGGTGCTCATATTTAGTCTGTATTTGTTCGTTCTGATTGCCTACAGGGATGTAGGTAAGGGGCGTGAGCATGGATGCGGAAGCTTTGAACAAAAG
>JAADIL010000093.1:0-1034 GCA_013151355.1 Gammaproteobacteria bacterium | reverse complement strand
TGAAGAACGGGCACCAACAGTAGGCGCTTTAGGCGAAGACGGGCTGAAGATGAGATGCAAGATCGGGATGTTATTGCGTGCACGTCCCTTAGCCGGAATCCAGAGATTTAAACCGCCGGACAAGCGTTCCCGTACAGTGGGAAGTTATGTTGTGGTGGCACTGACAAGTAGCGTGTTATAAACACAGAGGTCGCAGAAACGCAAAGGACGCAGAGAAAACACTAAAAAACTTTGTGCCCTCTGCGTCTCTGTAACTTCTGCGTAAATACCCGGTGATTTTTTAGCGCTTAATTCACATTTTATTTTTTATCTGCACCCATATGATCCGACTGACTGACATTCAACGTGATTTCCAGGTGGGCGACCAGCAGGTACACGCCCTGCGCAATATCAATTTGCAGGTTGCGGCCGGGGAATACATTTCCATCATGGGGCCATCCGGCTCCGGGAAATCCACCCTGCTCAACATGATCGGCCTGCTCGACCAGCCCACAGCCGGACACTACCAGTTAGACGGACAGGATGTTACCACCCTGTCCGATGAACAACAGGCGCGTACCCGCCGTGAAAAAATCGGTTTTGTGTTTCAGTTTTTTCACCTGGTACCACGGCTGACCGCGGCACAAAATATTGCCCTGCCACTGATGCTGTCTGGCATGAATGAAAAAAAGCGTAATAAAAAAGTTGAACAGGCGCTGGCACAAATGGGCATCGCTGATCGTGCCGAACATCGACCGGACCAACTTTCCGGTGGACAACGCCAGCGCGTGGCCATTGCCCGCGCCACGGTTATCGGCCCTGCGGTATTACTGGCAGACGAACCCACCGGCAACCTCGACAGCGCTTCCGGTATCGAGGTGGTAAAAATCCTTGAACAGCTTAATGCCAACGGGCTGACGCTACTGGTAGTGACCCACGATGAAGCGCTGGGCAAACGCGCCAAACGCCGCATTCACATGATCGATGGCGCTATCGAATACGACACCTTGCAAACCACAACAGCGGCTGTCCCGTGAAAACCCGCGATGCCACCC
>JAADIL010000111.1 GCA_013151355.1 Gammaproteobacteria bacterium | reverse complement strand
ATGTGACCATCGAGATCTTTTTCGATGATTTCTTTGACACGGTCAGCACCGTAGGTGAATTCCCAGTGCCCGGTCATGGCATCAACACCCAGTAATTTAGTGGCATCAACCATGTCCTGTCCGTTGGTCCACAATGAAGTGGCAGAGCCCTGCCAGGTATCGCCGCCATCCAGCAGCAGTGATCCAGGGCGTTGTGAGCGGATGTGTTTAATCAGTGTAGCCATGTGTGCAAAGCCACCGACCTTGCCGTATTTTTTCGCGGCTTCCACAAAATTCAAATAAGTGAAGGCATAGGCTTGCGGGGTGTTCGGGTTAATTCCGTAGCGGGCCAGAAAATGTTCGCCAACCAGGTGAGGGGCTTTGCCCTTCATGCTGGCAATGCCAATGTTGATGTTGGGCTCGCGAAACCAGATGGGCATGAGCTGTGCGTGGCAATCAGTGAAATGGAGTAATGACACATTACCAAAGTTGGGCAGGTCATATAAATTTTTTTCAGCAGCCTGATTTTTTGCCGCAGCTTGTCCCGGTAGCGGGATACCTGCTGCACTGGCAACGGCCAACATTTGTAAAAATTCCCGGCGAGAGATATTCATTCAAAGGTTCCTGATGCTTTCATGTGGTTTCGAGCCCAGGAGCCTGTTGGACTCAGGAGAATCTACTGCGGAAAATTCATTTTGGCCCATTTTTTCGATCCTTCTTGTTGAATATGTCCAATATTCGCCTTAAACAATCAAAAAAATGGACTCAAAATGACTTTCCCTCGCTACGATCCCCTAAGTCCGGCAGGCTTCTGGACTCTTATTCTACACACAAAACAAGGCGCAATGCTTACCACTTAAGAGGTAGTTTGATCCTTGTTGAGGTACCGGTTGCATGGTGCTCTTATCCGGGTAAATATCATTTATAGAACAGGATCGTTTTATATATTTCCAAAAAAGAAAAAGCCCGATGAATAATTAACTCATCGGGCTTTTTGTTTAAAGCGTCAAAGAAACGCTGTTCAGAGTGAGTAAAATACTATTTACGTGCACCAGGGCCGTTCCAGGGAATACCATTGCTCATGTAGGTAAGAAAGTATTCAAGGTCACGGTATTGTGTGCTCTGGGCTTTAAAGGGCATGGCACGAACCTGTTTGTTACAACCTGCGAAACGGCGGTGCGATGTACCCAAATTGCCCCATTTTGACCGGTAAACCGGGAAATGGGACAAATGTCCCAGCGCAGGTGACAGAAGGTCAGCACGGATTTTGTTGCCTGAGTTGTCCACATGACAATGTGCGCAAGACATGTTCAGCTGGCCACGGCGGGCGTAGTAGGAACGCTTGCCGTTTTCATAGGCGTCCATTGCGCGCTGGTCGTGAGGGATTTTGATGTGAATGGTCTGACCACGAGTGGTATAAGCCATATATGCTGACAAAGCCGCGATTTTACCTTTCTTCCATTTCAGTGGTTTTTCACCATTTTTGGTACGACATGCGTTGATTGCAGATTCCAGTGTTTCTACCTGCCCCTTTTCCGTATCGTAGTAAGGGTAATCACTTTTCACCCCGATACCACCGTTGCGAAAACAGCTGGCATAGGTTTTGCCATTTTTGAACGGTGTATTGAATAACTCTTCACCTTCCTCAATATCGATTTCATAAGGAGGAAATTCCTCGATGGCTTCCCATTGTTCGCGAGAAGCGGCATCAATGGCGTATACGCCATTGGCAAATTCCTCCAGAGGAACATTGGGAAAACGCTCCATAAAATATCCCCTGAATGTTTTCAGGTCATCTTCAGGACTCGCTTGACTGACCAGCGGTGCGCCAATGACGCTAATCGCTACGGTGATCAAAAGCAGTTTTTTCATTATTGCTCCTCCATCCATCTATTGCTGCAACTGTAGAAATGGCAGACAACAGCTTATTATATTTATCAGCCAATGTTAGCCGACTTTCGCGTCGGCAGTTGCACTCTCGCCCTTGTTGTCATTCCAGCTAATGGTGATCGTGTCACCCTTGGCAGCACCTTTGAATTTGAACGACAAATACGGGTTTTTGGATACGGCGACACCCCAGGATGCAACCAGGACCTTGTTCCCTTTGTGTTCACAAACGACTTCCTTGATGAAGTGGGGCGGAATTTTTTTACCTGTCTTTTTGTTTTTGCGAAAGCCGGTTTCCATTGGATGGCTCATCAGGGTTTTGACCTCCGCTATATCGCCCTTCATTTTGGCGCGGATACGAATCTTCTTCTTGGCCATGTTGTTTATCCTCTAATGTGAATAGTGGTAGCGAGTCAGATGCAGCTAACCGCCGCAGCCACCGATGGTGACCTTGACCGTCTTCTTCGCGCTGTACAGTTTTCCACCGGATTTAATGACTGCAATTAAATCAGACGTTTCACCCATTTTTACGCGGGTTGAAACAAATCCCTGAGTGCTGCCGCCCAAAGCAAAACTACAGGCCAAAGGTGAGGGGTTTTTAGCGATCAAAACACTGATGGATTCCGCAGTCATACCGGTTGATATGGTAATTGGAACCACAGCACCGTTTTCTGCGATCTCGGGAGCCTTGATTTTGATGTCGCCGCTTTCCGCAAGAGTGGTGCTGCCGAGCAATGAATCGAGTGCTTCATCAATGCCTTTGGCAGCAAATGCAGTTTCTGGCCATGCAGCCAGCACCATGCGGGGCGTCAGCAAGCCAGCACTTGCAGCAACGCCCAGCATCCCGCTGGCTACTGTACCTTTCAGGAAGGTTCTACGTTTCATGATGGTGGTGTCTCCTTCTAGCTTTTCCAAATTTGAATAGTATGAGCAATTACAGGGTGTAAATGAACTCTACAACCTTGTCCAGCTCACTTTTGCTGAGGATTTTATGCTTGCCAAAAGGAGGCATAATGGTGTTGGGGCTGCTAACTGTCGCATCGTAGATTTTTGCGCGTAATTTTGCCTTGTCGGTAAAACGCGCCTTCATATTGACTAACGCAGGGCCGATGTTGCCAGCCAGAGAGCCACCGGCAATTTTGTGACATGCCAGACAGTTACCTTTTTTGCGGTGAAAGGCGATTTTTTTACCTTCCTCTACGGCCGACGCTTCTGCTGCGTTGGTAACACCCGGGGCAATTGCAAAACTTCCCAGTATAATTGTCAGGGTGCCGACTGCCGCCAGGGTACTTCTTGCGGTTTTTTGCATCGCTGCTTCCTCCTTCAACTGTTGTTTTATTTACGTATTTTGTCGCTATTGTATTTTCTGCTGTTCTTCAACAGGGCCGCTTGCCTGTTTTTTTTCAACAATCCGTGCGGCATCGTCTCTCCGTCGACCTGTTAACCGAATTACAACAAAACTGCCGACTCTTATAACAGAATGGCCAGAGAGCACAACCGTTGAGGCGAAAAAAAACGGGTCTCCGGGCAAGACGTTACTGCTTTGCGTTTCCCGGATGATCTCCGGATGCTTGCGAAACAGGCTCTTCGCGTTGCCTGACTTCTGCTTTCAGCATATCCTGGCGCGCCTGGAGTGTCAGGCGGTCGTAAGGTGGCAGTCCTGGTGCCTTTAATGCCTGCTCAAGGTAGTCCACCGCCTGATAAAGACCACCTTGTGCGTATTGCCACTCAGCAAGAGCCCGATAGGCTTCGGCTTTTTCATCGAGGGCATTGGCGGCTCTGGCATAAGGCGGGTACAGGCGGTAATACTCCGGGTGTTTACGCAAGGCTATTTTGAGAATTTCCATGGCCGGGCGTGGCTGTTTCAAGCGTAGCAGAGTATTTGCGTACAGTTCGATCAGCGACAGGTTGCCAGGGAACAGGGTCAGTGCCCGGCTCAAAACTTCCCCTGCCGCCCGGGGGCGGTTGTTGGCAAGTTCGATTTGCGCGGCGCTGTAAGGAAACAGCACACGGTGGCGGTTTTCCTGCATGAGCTGACGCAGCATGGCACGGGCCTGCGGGTAATCACCTTTTTTAGCTGCCCTGAGGGCGTTGAAATATTTTTTTGCCTCACGCGTCCAGGCTGATTTCTTCAAACTGGCACCGAGTGATGCGGTCTTGTTTTCCCCGTCGAGCATGATAGCGCGTGCCTGCATGAGCTCGAATGTGGTGTTGTCACGTGGTGCGCGCGCAGAATATTGCTCGGCACGGTTGCGCGCATCGGCAACACGACTCAGGGTGAGTGGGTGAGTGCGCATAAATTCCGGCGCGGAAAATTCTGTAGATCGTTGATTGTTCTGCAGTATTTCAAAAAAGGCCACCATGGCGCGCGGGTCATAATCGGCACTGGCCATGAGGTCCAGGCCAATGTTGTCAGCTTCCTGCTCGTTACTGCGGGAGTGAGTGAGCTGTTGCTGTGTGCTGGCGGCCATCGTGGAGGCCAACAGGGCCTCACCCGCTTGCGGATTACTGGCACCGAGCACAATCGCGGCAATCAGAGCGCCCATGGTGGGCAGGCTCATGCGACCGCTTGCTTCAACTGCCCGCACTAAATGACGTTGGGTGACGTGCGCGATTTCATGTGCCAGTACGGAAACCAGTTCTCCCTCGTTACGTGAAGTCAGCAACAGACCGGTGTGAATGCCGATGTAACCGCCGGGACCGGCAAAGGCGTTGATGGACGGATCATCCACCAGAAACACGGTAATGGGTGGATAGCTTCCCTGTAACGAGATGACCAGTTGATCTGCCAGGCCTTGCAAATAGGCCACGCTTGGCGGGTCGTCCACCAGCTTCAAATTGTGCTGCACACTGCGCATGAATTCCCGTCCAAGTTGCTGTTCTTCGCGAGGTGAGAGCACGGAAGTACCGGCCTTGCCAATGTCGGGTAGCTGAGCAGACAGATCACTGGCCATTGTGCTGAAGGGCAACATCAGGCTGATCACAAACAAGTGGGTTAGCAGCAGGCCAAATGGCAACAGAAGCCAGGGGCGCGGGGTGATCGAGTGTGTTGGGCGGTTCACGGGATGTGTGTTTACTTGAGTGGCGATGGGACAGTGTAACGTTTAGTGATCCAGGAGGCTGTCCGGGAATGAAAAGTCTACTGCGAAAAATTCGTTTTGGCCCATTTTCCTGATCATTTTCGTTAAATATACTCAATATTCTCCTCAAATGATCAGGAAAATGGATTCAAAATGGCTTTCTTTCGTGACGATTTTCATTCCCGAACTGCTTTCCGGGCAAACAATTACCTTGTTCGTGGGCGGGTATTGTGCTCCGGTAAACGGTGAGACAGACAATGTTGGTTCAAGGTTCGATTTTTACGAGCCGTTTTACGTGTTAAATAGTGAACCCTGGGAGTTTGTCGGGCTTGGGGGATCGTAACGAGGGAAAGTCATTTTGAGTCCATTTTTTTGATCGTTTGAGGCGAATATTGGACATATTCAACGAAAAGGATCGAAAAAATGGGCCAAAATGAATTTTCCGCAGTAGATTTATCCTGAGTCCGACAGGCTTCCGGCATTGCTGTCAAAAAAATCTGGTAAATGTGATGTTGGCCGAAAAATGGCAGGTTGCTTTTTCGCAAGTATTGGAATATAAGTTGACAATTGAATTCTAATACAGCGTTTTAACCTGCTTTAACAAATAATTGTAAAGGAGCGTAACAATGACAAATTTTGATCAAGAGCTGGACGCATCAGGTCTGAACTGCCCTCTTCCCATCCTGCGTGCGAAAAAGGCGCTGAATAACATGAGTGCTGGCCAGGTGCTGAGTATTATCGCCACCGACCCGGGTGCGGTGAAAGATTTCGAGGCATTTGCCAAACAAACCGGCAATGAATTGACGGAATCACGCGAAGAAGGCGGCAAGTTCCATTTTTTGGTGAAAAAGGGCTAGGACGATCTGCAAAAACGTCGTGATGTCTGAGGAGGTGTGAAGAAATGGCAGAGAAAAAGTTGGCAATTATTGCCACCAAGGGTTCATTTGACTGGGCTTATCCGCCTTTCATCCTGGCCTCTACGGCCGCTGCATTGGGTTACGAGGTGCAAATTTTTTGTACGTTTTATGGTTTGCAGTTGCTGCGCAAAAAAATGGACATGAAGGTGACTTCGATTGGCAACCCCGGTATGCCCATGCCAGTGCCCATGCCGGTGTTGATGCAGGCCTTGCCAGGCATGCAATCGATGATGACGATGATGATGAAGCAGAAGATGAAATCCAAAGGTGTTGCCAGTCTGGAAGAACTGCGCGCACTTTGTATTGAGGCGGAAGTGAAGTTGATTGCTTGTCAGATGACGGTGGATTTATTCGATTTTAGTTCTGACGACTTTCTCGATGGTATCGAATACGGGGGTGCAGCAACGTTCTTCGAATTTGCAGGTGAATCGGATATTTGTTTGTTTATCTGATTTTCGTCAGGCAACAAACTGGCACGGACAAAAAAGGGCGGCCAGATGGTCGCCCTTTTTCGTGCGTGTTCCAGGGCACACTAAGGGACGTGCACGCAATAACATCCCTGTCTTGCATCTCATCTTCAGCCTGTCTTCGCCTAAAGCGCCTGCTGTTGGTGCCCGTTCTTCAATCACAAAAGCTCGAAATAGAATGATTATTCCTGCACTTTTGTTCAAAGCTTCCGCATCCATGCTCACGCCCCTTACCTACATCCCTGCAGGCAATCAGAACGAACAAATACAGACTAAATATGAGCGCCGGATCGGGATGTTATTACGTGCACGTCCCTAAAATACCCAGCGGGCCTGAGCACCCAGGATGTCAACGCTGCTTTCGTACGAGCCTCTGAGAATGTCACCCGTTGCCCCTGCGCGATTGATCTTCACATCGTCTACAAGTATGTGAACGTAGGCGATATCCACCTGAAAATTTTTCGTTGGGGCATAACCTGCACCGAATGCGAGCCAGGTGCGGTCACTCCCCGGTATGCGTGCGGTACGCATCTCGTCGTTGGGGATGGGAGTTTCGTCAAAGGCCAAGCCTGCCCGGTAGATCCATTGTGCATTGGGCATGAAGTTAACCGCCAGAGAATATCGGGTGCTGTCGTCCCAGTTCTCTTCTTCAACAGAGGGCGATTTGGCGGGGTTGTCGAACTCTATCTTCAGTTCCTTGAAGCTGCTCCATCCGGTCCAGGTGATGTCTGCCAGCAGTGCCCAGCGGTCGTTGAGTTGATGATAGGCGCTTAGCGCTGTGGTGTCTGGCAGGTCGATCTTTGCCGAGACACCAGTGTCGGCAAAGGCAGTGGAGAATATTGATTGGGCAGCGGCTGGCAAGGTAAAGTCCGCTTTGCCGTCCAGATTTTGTTTGACCTCTGAGCGGTAGGCCAGGCCGATGCGGGTTGCGTCGCTGAGCGAGTAGATGACGCCCAGATTAAATCCCACACCCCAGTCATCGCCCGCGATCTTGCTGAAACCGTCTGAGGCCTGAGGGTTGAGGCCAATACTGGTGCAAGTGCCGTTAGAGAGTGGGCCACCATTGTTCTGTTCCAGGCCCAGGCAGATGGTGCCGAAGTCAACAGCATTGGTCAGTTCTGCCTCGATATACTGAAGACTCACACCCAGGCCGAAGGACCATTGGTCGTTGGCCTTGAATGCCAGAGATGGATTGATATTGATGGCACTTACTTCTGAGTTAACTGCTTGATAGCGTCCCCGCCAATTTTTGTCGTATTCAGTGGCAAGGCCGAAGGGAACATTGATACCCAGTCCAAATTTGATTTCCTTATTGATATCCATGACGTAGTACAAATTCGGTATCACACCGATTGTTCCGGCATCGCCACCATCTCCTGAACCCGGGCTGATATTGGAACCGTCGTTGGTGAATTTTGCGGAAGGCTTGATGATGTACAGGCCTGCGATGGCTTGCCGACCTGAAAGAAAGGTCATTCCAGCGGGGTTGAAATAAATGGTGCCAGCATCTTCGGCGCGGGCCGCCGAACCAGCGTAGGCGTTACCCAGGCCGCTGACACTTTGTTCGATAATGGCGAAACCAGCTGCGTGGCTGACTGAAGAACCGAGACTGATCAGGCTCGTGCAGCATAGCAGGCCTGTTAGCTTGAACAGAGTATATCGTGGTTTGATTGTCATGGTTTCTCCCTGCCGTTGGTTTTGGGTGATCGTGGTTGCGCTATTTAACCACAAAGGCGGCGGATGTGCAGGAGAAGATATGGCTACGGCGGCATATCCACAATCGTGAAATAAGACCAGGGAGAATAAAAGCCCTTTCTTCCCGGGTCTGCTGTCTGGTGGTGCTGGTATTTCTGTACAAATAAACAGGTTGGCGCAAGTTTATCCTGATTCCATCTTTGCTTGATTAGTTATTAATAATATTGGATGTGTCAAAGCCAATAAATTGCTTATACGGGTATTTAATTATTTAGTTATATTCTGTATTGACAGTAAGCCAGTGCACTTCCAATATGTAACCAATAGTTTCGTTAACGGGTTGCCGACAATACGTTTTGGAACAATTGAATACAAAGGGGGCAGTAATGAGATCAGCCGCGAAAAAAATTCTGGCGGTAGCCGTAATAGCTGCGCTGACTGCACCGATGGCAGCAATGGCGACCAATGGCTATTTTGGTCATGGCATCGGCATGAAATCCATGGGTATGGGGGGTGCGGGTATTGCCATGGCGCAGGACTCGCTGGCTTCAGCAACCAACCCGGCTGCGGCTGTCCTGACAGGTAATCGCGTTGATTTTGGTTTGAATCTTTTTCGGCCAGACCGTGAAGCCAAAGTTTCAGGTAGTCCCGCTCCGGGGGTTAATGGCACCTATGACGGCAATGAAACCAGTATATTTCTGATCCCTGAATTTGGTTACAGTCGCGATCTTGGTAATGGCAAGGCCTTTGGTCTGACCGTTGTTGGTCGGGGTGGTATGAACACGGATTATGACAAGGTGTTTGGTTTATACAATGGAGCGAGCAGCGACAAGCCGGGCATTGATTTGGCCCAACTTTATATTTCACCGACCTTTGCGATGAAGCTCAATCAGGATCACGCAGTGGGTATTAGTCTTAATATGATTTATCAACGTTTCAAGGCACAGGGACTCGATAATTTTGCAGGCATGGCCGCTGATGGCACCGGTGATAATCTGACGAGCGGCAATTATGATTCTTCTACCGGTTTTAGTATTGGTCTTGGCTGGACCGGTAAGGTTTCGCAGATGTTAACAGTGGGTGCGATGTATACGAGCAAGGCCGATATGAGTGAGTTTGATAAATATTCGGATCTGTTTGCAGAGCAGGGTGATTTTGATATCCCGGCGACCCTGGGTCTGGGGGTGGCTGTCAAGGCGACACCCGTGCTGACCGTCGCTTTCGATGTAACGAAAATTTATTACAGTGATGTTGCTGCTATCAACAACCCGCTTACGCCGAATCTCCTGAATTGTCCGGCGATGGGTGGGACTGACCAGTCGCAATGCCTGGGGGGTGACAACGGTCCCGGTTTTGGCTGGGAAGACATGACAGTCTATAAACTGGGTTTTTCATGGCAATACCAGAGTGACCTCGTGTTACGTGCCGGTTTTAATAAAGGAAAACAGCCAATCCCGTCTTCTGAAACCTTTTTTAACTTTTTGGCGCCGGGTGTTGTTGAAAATCACCTGACATTGGGCGCAACCAAAACGTTGGGAAATGGTGCCGAACTGACCTTTGCATACATGCATGCATTCTCGAAGAGTGTGAAAGGTTCAGGTTCAATCCCGAGTGCATTTGGTGGAGGTGAAGTTGACCTTAGCATGTCACAGAATGCATTTGGTGTTGCTTATGGTTGGGATATGTAAGGGACGTGCACGCAATAATATCCCGATCTTGCATCTCGTCTTCAGCCCGTCTTCGCTTGTTCTACAACCACAAAAGCTCGAAATATACCCGTAGCGATTGAAATTCAGGTGTTCAGTGTGCGTCATATTCATTTCATGGCACCAAAAGCAGGCGCTTTTAGGCGAGGCGAAATGACGAATAATAGCCGGTCTGGTGTGAGGAGTTTCAACGCAGCCATGGAATGAAGAGGGCGTGCAATGAATGCCGAAATCTCAATCGCTACGGGTATAGAACAACTATTCCTGCGGTTTTGCTCAAACAGAACGAATGAATATGCACTAAATCCGGGCGCTAAACCGGGAAGTCATTACGTGCCCATTCCTGACACTCAGCAATCGATGTGAACAGAAAGAAAAAGAGGCGTGCATTGCACGCCTTTTTCTTTGCCAGAAATCTGCAACTGTGCAGCGTCCATGATCTTTCAACAGGGTATGCAACGGGACATGACGGGTGTTTATTTTATGTCTCTGTAAATTATGTCAAACTCCCCGGAAAATTATCGCACAGCTGTTATTGGGCTTGTCCACAATGATCAAGGTTGGTTAAAAAATCACCATGAGGAAACGTCATGAACCTGCATGAATATCAGGCAAAAACATTATTTACAGATTTTGGCATTCCGGTGCCTGCTGGCCATGTGGTCTCCACGGTGAGTGAGGCGAAGACGCTGAAAGGGGATGGCTGGGTGGTCAAGGCGCAGGTACATGCAGGCGGTCGTGGCAAGGGTGGGGGGGTGAAGCGGGTGACGAACGCCGAAGAGCTGGAAACCGTCGTGCGTGGCTTGCTGGGTGATCGGCTGGTGACACACCAGACCGGCCCCGGGGGCTTGCCCATTGACAAATTATTGATTGAGCCGCCCTGCGATATCGCCAAAGAATTGTATCTTGGTGCGTTGATTGATCGCAGTTGCAACCAGTTGGTGTTCATCGCTTCCGGCATGGGAGGTATGGATATCGAAGCTGTTGCTGCCAGTGATCCGGATAAAATTCTGCAAGTGGCGGTAGATCCTGTTACCGGCCTGCAACCTTTTCAGTGTCGGCAGATTGCTTTTGGCCTGGGGCTGGAAGGCATGCAGATCCGTGAATTAACACAAATCATGTTAGGCCTTTATCGCCTGTTCATGGAAAAGGATTTGAGTCTGGTGGAAATTAATCCGCTGGTGATTACCGGTGAAGGCAAGTTGCTGGCACTGGATGCCAAAATCAATCTGGATGACAATGCGTTGTTTCGGCACAAGGACCTGGAAGAATTGCGTGACCCCATGCAGGAAGATCCTGTGGAACACAAGGCAGCACAATTTGATCTTAATTATGTGACGCTGGATGGTAATATTGGTTGCATGGTCAATGGTGCGGGACTGGCCATGGCAACCATGGATATTATCAAACTGCATGGCGGTGATCCGGCGAATTTCCTGGATGTAGGAGGGGGCACCACGGCTGATCGTGTTGCCGAGGCGTTAAAACTGATTGTCGCGGACGATAAGGTCGAAGCGATTCTGGTGAATATCTTTGGTGGTATCGTGCGTTGTGATTTGATCGCTGATGGTATTATTCAGGCGATTCGGGAAATTGATTTGCGCGTGCCGGTGGTAGTACGACTGGAAGGCACCAATGCCGGAGCCGGGCGTGAAAAACTGAATGATAGTGGTCTGTTTGTTATTACTGCAGGTGATCTGGCCGATGCTGCCGCCAAAGTTGTAAAAGCCAGCCAATCACAAGGAAAAAACTGATGTCGATTCTCATCAATAAAAAGACACGTGTTATCTGTCAAGGGTTTACCGGCAAACATGGCACGTTTCATTCGGAACAGGCGATTGCTTACGGCACGAATTTTGTGGGTGGCGTTACGCCGGGCAAAGGCGGGCAGACGCATCTGGAACGTCCGGTGTTTAACACGGTAAAAGATGCGGTGGCAGAAACACAGGCAGATGCCAGCATGATTTTTGTGCCCGCCGCGTTTGCGGCAGATTCTATACTGGAAGCTGCTGATGCGGGCATCAAGGTTATTGCCTGCATTACTGAAGGTATTCCGGTGCTGGATATGGTCAAGGTGAAGGCAGCCCTGAAAGGTCGTGATGTGCACCTGATAGGTCCCAATTGCCCGGGTATTATTACTCCGGATGAATGCAAGATCGGCATCATGCCCGGGGTGATTCATAAAAAGGGCTCCATCGGTATTGTCTCGCGCTCCGGCACGCTGACCTATGAAGCGGTATATCAGACCACGCTTAATGGTCTGGGGCAAAGCACCTGTGTGGGCATTGGCGGTGATCCGATTCAGGGCACCAACTTTATCGATTGCCTGGAAATGTTCGAGCAGGACCGGCAAACCAAAGGTATCATCATGGTCGGTGAAATTGGTGGTAGCGCCGAGGAAGAAGCGGCTGAATATATTCAGCATCATGTGAAAAAGCCGGTGGTGGGTTATATCGCTGGCGTTACTGCGCCACCGGGAAAACGCATGGGCCATGCTGGAGCGATTATCTCCGGTGGCAAGGGCACGGCCAAAGACAAGTTTGCTGCTCTGGATGCGGCAGGTGTTTCCGTGGCACGTTCACCTGCGGAAATGGGCGTGCGCATGATGGAGTTTTTTAACGGCTAGATTTTTGTCTAACCAGAAATATAATTTTTTTTGTATAAATCACCAGGGTTTTTTCAAGGCTGTTTTTCAGGATCTTCTGCCCCATGCCTCAACGTTTATGTGTGGTCATTGCCCAACAAAACTACCTGGTAGGTGATGTTTTCGGCAATGCGACAAAAATTATCGATGCCGCATTGCGTGCTCGCGATGAATTTCAGGCGGATGCGATTCTTTTTCCTGAATTAACACTTACCGGATATCCACCCGAAGATTTGTTACTGCGTCCCGGGTTGCATCGAGCGGTGAATCAGGCACTGGAAAATATTCAATCACAGGTGACGGGGATTGATATTGTGCTGGGCTTCCCTGAGCAAACCGATGCCGGTTTGTTTAATGCAGCATCGGTGTTGCGTGATGGTAAACGTGTTGCTACTTATTACAAATGTCATTTACCCAATTACAATGTGTTTGATGAAAAACGTTATTTTACGGCAGGTAATAAACCCTGCGTGGTGGACATTGCCGGAGTGCCGGTGGGACTGACTGTTTGTGAAGATGTCTGGTACAGCGAACCCATGCTCAAGGCAAAGCAGGCGGGCGCACGGCTTGTTCTTAATTTGAATGCTTCCCCCTTTCATCGGGCAAAAGGGGTTGAACGCGAAGCCGAACTGGAAAAACGGGTACAGGAAGCCGGTTTGCCCGTGGTGTATGCCAACCTGGTGGGTGGGCAGGACGAGCTGGTTTTTGATGGTGCTTCGCTGGTAATGACAGCGGATGGCAAGGTGTGCCAACGTGCGCCAGCTTTTGAAACCGGTTTGTTTCCCGTGATGTTTACCGTTGAGGCGGACGGGGCGGTTACACCACAACCAGGTCAAATCACCGAGCCTGACGATGAGCTGGAGAGTATCTATAAGGCGTTAGTTCTGGGTGCGCGGGACTACATCGAAAAAAATGGCTTTCCTGGTGCGATCATCGGTTTATCAGGCGGTATTGATTCGGCGCTGACCCTGGCAATCACCGTGGATGCTATCGGTGCCGAGCGAGTGGAAGCGGTGATGATGCCCTCGCGTTACACGCTGGACATGAGCGTGGAGGATGCACAGGAACAGGCCAACATGCTGGGCGTCAAACATCTCGTATTACCCATTGAGGTACCCTTTAATGCTTTCCTTGACTTGCTGGCGGCTCCCTTTGCCGGTAGTGGGCCGGATGCCACAGAAGAAAATATTCAGGCCCGTTGTCGAGGGGTATTGCTCATGGCGTTGTCCAATAAAAATCATAAAGTGGTGATGACCACCGGCAACAAAAGTGAAATGTCGGTGGGTTATGCCACTCTGTACGGCGATATGGCGGGTGGTTTTGCAGTACTCAAGGATGTGCCCAAAATGATGGTGTTTCGGTTGGCCGCTTTTCGTAACAACTGTCGTAACCGGGTTTCCCCGGCAATCCCGCAACGGGTTATTGATCGCCCACCATCGGCCGAGTTGGCCGAGGATCAAAAAGATACCGACAGTCTGCCACCCTATGACGTGCTGGACCCGATTCTGGAAATGTACATCGAGCAGGATCAGTGTGCTGATGACATTATTGCCGCAGGGTATGATGCCAAAACAGTGCAACGGGTCATTAGCCTGGTCAATCGCAATGAATACAAACGTCGCCAGGCATCCCCCGGAGTACGTATTTCCCGACGTGCCTTTGGACGTGACCGACGATATCCGATCACTTCCGGGTATGACCGGGAATAGTGAACGCAGGGTAAGGAATGGACATTAAATAACTTATACCATTGGCATCTCTGCTTCAGCCCGTCTTTGCCCGTTCTTCAATCGCAAAATCTCGAAACAAGAGCGACGATTCCTGCACTTTTGCTCAATCAGAGCGCCACTTGTATAAGTTATTTAATTTCCATTCCCTGGCTTGCGACGGCATTGTCGATATAGAAAATCCGGATACAATGGCAAAAAATCAGACCGTTTGTCGGGCAACCGGGGCAGTCTGTGGGAAGGTGTATTGGTAAATAACCACTGCCCGCATCCTGCATAAAAATTACTTCACCTTTTTATTTTCCAATACAGGTTGTTTTGGAAAGTGACAGAAAATTCCTGTTGTCTGCAATGCAGAAAAGCTGTTTGTTTGCCATCAAATTTCCGGTTTTCCAGCTCATTGGGCAAAATCATAAATTTCTGGTCATCTTGTTAAAAGTATTCGGGGATGAGTTTGAGTGGGTTTTAATTTTTTGGGTTTTTTTGCCTGTTTTTCATCCATATTGCCACATGAATCAAGCCATGTTACGTTCAGTTGCGCCTGGTAGTAACTACACTCATTCACTGAACTGGATAGACTTGCACATCATGAAAAAAATAGGAGTCATTGGAGGACTAAGCTGGGTTTCGACCGCCGAGTATTATCGCCTCCTGAATGGAATTACCCAGGAAAAACTGGGAGGTGTCAACTCGGCGCGCCTGTCGATTGAAAGCGTCAACAGACAGAAGTACGTGCAGCATGTCATCGAGGAAAAGAATGAGTTAGCCGCAGGAGAGATGATTTGTCATGCTGCGCAATGTCTCGAACGTGCTGGTGCCGACTTCATCGTCATCTCTTGCAACGATGTGCATAGATTTGTTTCAAGAATTGAACCTGAAATTTCAATCCCGATTCTCCATATTGCAGAGGCTACTGCGGCAGTCATCAAACAAGCCGGGATTCACACCGTAGGCCTGTTGGGTGTTCGTAAGACAATGGAGGAAAATTTTTACTCTGAAGTGCTTCGTCACCACGGCATAAACACCATTATTCCAAATGCAGATGAACGGACGTATATTCATGACTCGATCTATGAGGAGCTCGTGAAGAACGTATTTCTTGACGCAACGAGAGAAAAGTATATTGAAATAATCAACGGACTACAGTCAAGAGGGGCAGAAGGCATAGTGCTTGGCTGTACTGAAATCCCGCTTTTGGTAAGTGCTGGCGACGTTCAGGTGAAAACTTTCTCGACAACTGCAATTCACTGTAAAGCTGCTATCGAGATGGCCCTGGGGTAGATGCCAGAGGCCTGGGTTTTCGGGTTTCGAAGTATGACAGCTTAACGCTTAACTTAATGACATTGGAACGTTACCCTTTTACTCATATTATCCTTTTTTTCATATTTTGATTATCTGTCAGCCAGGAATTTTTTATAGTACACGTCAATTAATAATATTATAAATATTGAAAATAAAATCCTGCCTGATAAAACAACAAAAATATCCGCTCCAATCAACAAAATCAAAACTGTATCTTCTATTAATGAATGCAATATGTTTAACAAATATATTGCCTTTCTTTTCTCATTACCACTCACTTCTTGTAATTTTTCTATATCTTTCATCAAAAGTGACCCGCCATAAGAAATCCCCAGAATAATGCCAATTAATAATGAATTTGACAGTCTGGTATCTATTCTCAAAACGTATGCAACAGGTTTTAATGCAATCTCCATATAATATATAACCCTGATTTTCTTTAGAAGATGAATCATAAGATGCAGAGTAACTATGACAATGCCAATCTTGATGCAAGCAATAACAGGAGCAACAAAAATTGAGATTATGCTTGTCTCTTGTTGTTCAATTATTTGGGTAACTGGATTAATTGAATCTTGCAATAAATCAAAATAATCTAAAAAAAATTTCACCAATAATGCAAATATAACAGATAAAAATAATCTAAAAAAAATTATTTTCCAATAACCAATTCCTAATAATTGTGATATTTTTGCTTCAACAGGTAAAGCGTGCGCTATTAAAATCAATGCGGACAATGTGCTGACTTGAGCAATAGTATAATTTTCCGGATTATTAATAATGTAGAAAAAACTTACAATTGATCCGTATACCCCAGTAAATATCCCGATTATCCAAATAATAGAAAACTCACCTGGTAACCCTAATAGTTCTATAACAGGAGAAAGTAGTATTGCTAATGGTTCGATTAACTGGAAATATTTAAGAATTTCCAGAACAAACAAGACGGGTAGAATCAGTTTTATAATAAATAAAGCAGAAATTAAACTTTCCTTCATGGCACCCATTATTTATTATTAGAACTATATATAGTGTTAATATACTTAATTCCACTATCAGGTAATATACAAACAATATTGCAATTTTTCACATCCGGATTAACAAGCCGGGATATGGCCCACAAGACACTTCCTGATGATCCCCCTACCAACAGGCCTTCGTGAATAGCTACATTTCTACATGTAGAAAAAGCATCAAAATCACTACATTTTAAATTAATGTCGATTAGATCAGGTATATAATTTCCCGGGACAAAGCTTAAACCCGTTCCATTTTGTTTATATGGGCCAGGTGTTCCTCCAAAAATTACAGAACCTACAGGTTCAACGCCAACAATTTTCGGCTTTGTTTCACATTTGTTTTTTAAATATTTTGATATTCCGGATATATGGCCACCGGTGCTAACACTGGCAATTAAAATGTCAATTTTTCCGTTTAGCTCTGAAAAAATCTCTTGTCCAGCCGTATCATAGTTTGCGTCAATACAAGAAGGGTTTGAATATTGATTTAAATTATAAAATCCTTTTTTTCGACTTAATTCTTTTGCTTTTTCAATGCGTATTTTTTGATAACCTCCATTTTTGTCTTTTTCATTTATGACAATAACCTCAGCCCCGTATGCTTTGTATATTGCTATATTTATCTCTGGTGTTTTAGGGTCAACAAGGCAAATCAGATTATATTTTTTTATTGCACATATCATTGCTAAAGAATGTCCCATATTTCCAGATGTTGATTCAATAATTGTATCTCCACTTTTTATCAGATTTCGTTTTTCAGCATCCTCAATAAGTCTTAATGCTGCTCTATCTTTTACGCTAAGACCAGGGTTTAAATACTCAATTTTTCCAAAAACATTTATATTCCTTGCTGTACATGAAAAAGTATTCAACTTTACTAGTGGTGTATTTCCGATACATTCAAATAATGATTTTTTTAGCATTGATATTTTCCTTTTATAAAACCGGATAACCGGGTGGCATCACTGCCGTCAATTATTTTCAATAATCGTACGTGAAAATTTCTGTGCATTTAACTCAAAAATTGCTAATTCCTTCCTGATAAGGAGAAGATTCTGAAAGGGCAGATCTGTACGTATTGATATTTTTCTGAAGTATCAATAAATTATATATGCCCGTGGCGGTTGAGACTCAGGTCTGATTGCGCGCCCTGTTGACGCCATGGCTTCGTTGTTGTCCCTGCAATAAAATGACGAGGTGTGCCCCGGAGGCTATTACGTGTTATTTCGTCTTTCCATGAAGAAAATATGGCAAACACGTAAACCTGAATCCCAAACGCCACGGGCATAGCGTATGCGCCATATTTATTTATAGATAAAATCTGAATGGATAAAATTTTATAATCTTGTTTTGAGTTCATCATGCAAAAAAATTGGCATGAGCCTGCTTTTGATAACAAAAATACCACTCCCCATAAACTTTTATAAACTTGAAGTTGTCGCCATCTTCTCCGCTACATACAACACAGTATTGTTAACTGAAATCAACACAGTATTGTTAACTGAAATCACAGATTAGAGACAAAGCAGTATGATGGGAAGCGACATAGTGTCGCGCGACATAATGTCACACTTTTTGTTGATAATTTATTTGCTTTAATGTGAATTAAGCGCTAAAAATACCTGTTTTTAACACTTTTTTAAAAAGTCACCGGGTATTTAACGAAAAATAAAAAAGGGTCAGGTTTATTGCGTAATGGACAAAGTCATTATTTTGATAATTATACAATTAACCTGACCCCTTTCCGTATTACCTGTTGAAGCACCGTTCAATGCCTTTCTTGATTTTCTGGAAGCTCCCTTTGCCGGTACCGAACCGGATGTCACAGAAGAAAATATTCAGGTTTGCTGTTGAGGTGTATTACTCATGGCGCTGTCCAATAAAAACCATAAGGTGGTGATGACCACCGGCAACAAAAGTGAAATGTCGGTGGGTTATGCCACCTTGTACGGCGATATGGCAGG
>JAADIL010000211.1 GCA_013151355.1 Gammaproteobacteria bacterium | reverse complement strand
GCAGAGAGGCCAACATACCGTAAACCAGTATCTCGGGTGAGCTTGCAACACTGCTGGTTTCAATGATGCCTTTGCGGATTGTGGCGGTGACCTGCCCGCCCGCCAAAAAGGCTCCGGCAAATTCGAAGAAAACGGCAATGATGATTGCCTGTTTGACGGTAATTGCCTTTGATCCTACCGAAGTGCCCATGGCGTTGGCGACATCATTGGCACCCACACCCCAGGCCATGAAAAAACCGAACACGCAGGCCAGTACGATGAAAATCATTCCGTATTCCATGATCATCTTCCCGCTACCTGGCCAGCATTAATTCAAGACGACTGCCGACTCGTTGCGCCAGGTCACCGAGGTCACCAATCCAGTCGATGATGCGATACAGAAACATCACCTCCACCGGGTTGAGTTCGGTTTCGATAGCAAACATAGCAAACAGCGTGGAGCGGATTTTGATCTGGATAGTATCGGTGTCGCTCTCGATTTCATCGAGTTTATGAATCATGGCTTCGACAAGTTGTACCTCGTTGCCACGAAAACCGGTTTCCACCAATTCATCGAGTTCATTGATCGCTTTTTGTGCCTGTGCCGAGGCGTCAATGGAGCGCGCAATGAAATCCTTGAGCAGCGGGCCAAAATCTGTTGGAAAACTCATTTCACGACCGGTGATCAACCCGGCAATATCTTTGGCCTTGTTGGCAATCTTGTCCTGCATGGTGAGGACTTCCAGCAGATCACGACGGGACATGGCCATGAACAGACTTCTGGGCATGTTGAGGCGCAGCTCACGTTTCAAATCGTCAGCGGCATTTTCCAGACGGGAGATTTCGGCTTGTTGTTTGCGCGCTTCGTCCCAGTCTCCGGCCAGTACGGCATCAAAAAAAGGCATGAGCTGCGAAATGCAGGTCTGCACGCTTTCCATGTGTTTTTGCAAAGGGCGAATCGGTGAAGCGCCGAACATGTTAGAAATAGTGGTGAAGGCCACGATGACTCCTTTGGATGCCGTGTTGATGGTACTGATTGTTGTGTTTGATGGTTTTTATTGTATTTTTGTGACAAGCACTACTGGCTTCGGTGTCTGCCAGGCCTGTTCCGGGTGGCTATGATAACGTGCTCTACCGGTTTCGGGAACCGAACCAGGCTTTACAGTGGCGAATGTCATAAAACGGTAACATTGCCCCGGTTTAATGCCATCATGCATGCACAGCAGGGGGCAGAAATGAGTGATGGCACAATACTGGTGGTGGAGGACGAAGTGGCGATTCGCGATATGATCGGCATGAGTCTGGAGCGTGCCGGTTTTCGCTGGCTGGCGGCGGGCAGTGTGGAAGAGGCGCGAACCCTGCTGGCCGATAATGCACCGGACCTGTTGCTGCTGGACTGGATGTTACCCGGTGCGAGCGGACTGGATTTTGCGCGCCAGCTGCGGCGTGATGACAGTCATCGTGATTTGCCGGTCATTATGCTTACCGCACGGGACGCAGAAGAAGATATGGTTCGTGGTCTGGAGGGGGGTGTGGATGATTATCTCACCAAGCCTTTTTCCACCCGGGAATTGATCGCGCGTATTAAAGCGGTGTTGCGGCGTGCTGGTGGAAGTGATGAAGCACCTGTCACTATCG
Organism: Gammaproteobacteria bacterium; assembly: GCA_013151355.1. GTDB lineage: Bacteria > Pseudomonadota > Gammaproteobacteria > SZUA-152 > SZUA-152 > SZUA-152. Next base: position 2,273 of record JAADIL010000211.1, on the reverse strand, counting down.
GTCCGCTGACGTTGGAACCTTCCAGCCACCGGGTACGCGCGGGCAAGGAAAAAATTGTGCTGGGGCCGACGGAATATCGTTTGTTACGGTTTTTCATGCAGCACCCGGAGCGAGTGTTTGCACGTGAGCAGTTACTGGATCGGGTATGGGGCCGCAATGTCTACATTGATGATCGTACCGTCGATGTGCATATTCGTCGCCTGCGCAAGGCGCTGGAGCCCCATCAGGCAGCGGGGCTGATCCAGACCGTGCGCGGTGCGGGCTATCGTTTTTCTGTTCAGGCATAGGTAGCACAAGCGTGTCCAATCCCTGGCTTCGTGAATTATGGCGCATGGCGGCGTTGTTTGGTGGTGCACTGTTTGCGGGTTGGCTGCTGGGTGCACCGCATGGCGCGTTTACCCTGGCCCTGATGGCCTATCTCGGCTGGCATCTTTATAACCTCTACCGGTTGGAACGCTGGTACTATCGGCGCAAAAAGACCGAGCCACCAAACGCTGCGGGTATTTGGGGTGAGGCTTTCGAACACATTTATCAGTTACAGCGCAGTAATCGCCAGCGTAAAAAAAAGCTGGCGACAATTCTTTCGCGATTCAAGGAAAGTACTGCTGCCATGCCGGATGCTACTGTGGTGCTCACTGAAGACGACCACATCGAATGGTTCAACAAGGCGGCCAAACGTTATCTGGGTCTGCAAACCAAACAGGATACAGGGCAGCGTATCGACAACCTGATCCGCCATTCGCGTTTCAGCGAATTTCTCGCACGCGGTGATTTTTCAGAACCCCTGGAAATGGTTTCGCCGCTGGATGAGCAACGTTATTTTGCCTTTCGTATTGTGCCTTACGGTAATCAGCAAAAGTTGCTGGTGGTGCGAGATATCAGTCGTATCAAACGCCTGGAACGTATGCGCAGTGATTTTGTTGCCAATGTGTCACATGAGTTGCGCACACCGCTGACTGTGGTTTCCGGCTATCTGGAAAACATGATGGCGGACGACAGTGAACAGCACACACAATGGGACAGATGCCTGCAACAAATGCAGGGGCAGACGCAGCGCATGACCCGGCTGGTGGAAGATCTGTTGATGTTGTCACGGCTGGAAGATGAAGATAAAACCACAATGCGTGACCCTGTGGCGGTGTCTGCGTTGTTGACCTCGCTGGTGGAAGACGCGTGTGCGCTCAGTGGAGAAAACCAACATCATATTAGCCTGGAAGGCGATGACAGTCTCTGGTTACGTGGCAGCGAAAAAGAACTCACCAGTGCTTTTTCCAACCTGTTATTCAACGCCGTGCAATACACGCCGAAGCAGGGCCATATCACAGTACGCTGGTATCGCGATGGTGATAACGCCTGTTTTGAAGTACAGGATGATGGCATCGGTATCGCCATTCAACATGTACACCGGTTGACGGAGCGGTTTTATCGCGTCGATGCCGGACGGTCGCGTGAACATGGTGGCACGGGGCTGGGGCTGGCCATCGTCAAACATGTACTCGACCGGCATGAGGCGAAGTTGAGCATCGAAAGCCAGCCCGGTAAAGGCAGCGTGTTTCGTTGCACCTTTGCGCCAAAAATGTTGATGCAGCGCGATGCATCAACAGAAAACCGCTGAGCAAACAGCAATGGTCATGTGACGGACATATCAGTGTCACACTATTGTCATTTTTGCGCGCGATACTGAATGCACACAAACGGCATAATTTTAATTTCCGGAGTCAAAGAGCAAATGAATACAACACGTTTTTGTATGAAAACAACAATAGGCAAAACAGTGATTGGCGTAATTGCAGCCAGTACATTATTTACCGGTGTTGTTTCAGCGGGAGCCAAACTGGATGAAGGTTTGGCAGAGTATCAGCGTGCCAGTGGTGTATCCGGCAACCTGTCCAGTGTGGGTTCAGATACGTTAGCCAACCTGATGACATTATGGGCCGAAGAATTCAAACGTGAATATCCCAACGTTAATATTCAAATTCAGGCAGCCGGTTCATCCACAGCCCCTCCCGCGTTGACCGAATCAACAGCAGCCCTTGGCCCCATGAGCCGAAAAATGAAAAGCAAAGAAATTGCCGCGTTTGAAAAACGATTTGGTTACAAACCCATGGCCATTCCGGTTGCGATTGATGCGTTGGCTGTTTATGTACACAAAGACAACCCCATCAAAGGCATGACCATTGCTGATGTTGATGCCATTTTTTCCTCCACTCGCAAATGCCGTGGCAAACAGGATATGAGCAAATGGGGTGACCTGGGTTTGACCGGTGCCTGGG
>JAADIL010000208.1 GCA_013151355.1 Gammaproteobacteria bacterium | reverse complement strand
GTTTGACCCGACAAAATTTCTGCATAGATAATCAATGAGCGCGACGGATAACAGACCGGTTTTTCTTGACCTTCTTCGGATACGCCAGCCGGTTATGGCGGTGGTTTCCATTTTTCACCGCATCAGCGGTGTACTGATGATCCTGTCATTGCCCGGGCTGGTTTATCTGCTCAACTTATCCCTTAGTGATCAGGCGGGATTTTCGCAAGTGGCCAGTCTGCTCACCAATCCTGCGCTCAAAACCCTTGCTGTGCTGTTTTGCTGGGCGCTGGCGCACCATATTCTGGCGGGTATTCGTTTTATGCTGCTGGATTTTGATCTGGGCCTTGAGCGTGGTGCCGCACGAAAAGCGGCATGGCTGGTGCAGGTCGGTGCGCTGGTGTTGACTGCGTTGGCTGCGGCCTGGATTTTTGATGTGTTGCCCTGGGTACAATCAGGAATACCGTCAGGTGTGCCGCTGTGAGCTGGCGGGCATCCGCCGGTCTGCGTTCCTGGTTGTTGCAACGGCTGACAGCACTTTACCTCGTGGTTTTTCTGGTGATGTTCGCTTTTGTGTGGGGCGGGGAGCCGATTACCTTTGAAACGTGGCGCGCCTGGGCAGCACATCCGGCGGCAAATATTGCACTGCTGTTGTTTGTTTTTTCATTGCTGGTGCATGCCTGGGTTGGTGGGCGGGACGTGGTGATCGACTACGTTAAATCTGCTTCTGCACGCTACGTATTGTTAATCGTGTTTGCCCTGGGGTTGAGTATCATGGGCTTGTGGAGTTTGCGTATATTGTTGCTGGCAGGCATGGAATGAGCGCGTTGAATATAGAGCGGCGACAATTTGACACGCTGGTGATTGGCGCGGGCGGTGGCGGTCTGCGTGCGGCCCTGCAAATGGCCGAGGCCGAAGCCAATGTGGCAGTGGTATCCAAGGTTTTCCCCACACGCTCACACACCGTAGCGGCGCAGGGTGGTATGAACGCCGCGCTGGGTAATGTGATGCCGGACAACTGGCACTGGCATATGTACGACACAGTCAAAGGCAGTGATTATCTCGGTGATCAGGATGCCATTGAGTACATGTGCCGTGCCGCATCGCACCTGGTGGTGGAGCTGGAACACGCGGGGGTACCTTTTTCCCGTCTGGCCAACGGCAAGATTTATCAGCGGGCATTTGGCGGACAAAGCCGGGATTTCGGCGGTGAGCAGGCTGCGCGTACCTGTGCTGCGGCAGACCGTACCGGTCATGCCATTTTACATGCTCTGTATCAACAAAATATCCGCGCCAAGACCCATTTTTTTGATGAATATTTTGCCATTGATTTGTTGAAAGATGACGATGGTTACATTCTCGGTGCGGTGGTGCTGTGCATCGAAACGGGTGAACCGTTGATCATCGAAGCAAAAACCACATTGCTGGCAACAGGTGGCGTGGGGCAGTTATTTCGCACCAATACCAATGCGCGCATCAATACCGGCGACGGTATTGCCATGGCCTTGCGTGCAGGTATTCCTGTACAGGATATGGAGTTTTTTCAGTTTCACCCCACCGGTATTGCGGGCAAGGGCATGCTGATTACCGAAGGTGTGCGTGGTGAAGGCGGTTATTTGACAAACAAAAATGGCGAGCGCTTTATGGAACGTTACGCGCCACATGCCAAAGACCTGGCCAGCCGTGATGTGGTGAGCCGTGCCATTGCCATCGAAGTGCGCGAAGGTCGGGGCTGTGGCCTCAATGCGGATCATGTGATGCTCAAGCTGGATCACCTGGGCCCGGATGTGATCAAAAAACGTTTGCCGGGTATTCGCGACATGGCAATGACCTTTGCACATGTGGACCCCATCGAAACAGCCATTCCGGTATTCCCGACTGCGCATTACACCATGGGAGGAATACCTGCTAATCGTTATGGGCAAGTGGTGGTGCCATTGGCACAAAGTGCCGAGGAACCGATTCCAGGCCTGTATGCAGTGGGTGAATGTGCCTGCGTATCGGTACACGGGGCTAATCGTTTGGGTGGCAACTCATTGTTAGACATTGTGGTATTTGGTCGTGCTGCGGGCAATCATGTTATCGAATACCTTAAGGAAAACCGTTATCACCGGCCATTTAATGAATCGATGGTTGAAGAAGCCATGAAACGTATCGGGCACTGGCAAAAAACCGGGGACGGCGAATCTGTGGATGGGCTGCGTGATGAATTACAAAAGGCCATGGAACAGTATTGTGGTGTGTTTCGCACCAGGGACATTTTGAGTGAAGGCGTCGAAAAAGTACGGGGATTGGTGGCACGGACAAAAGATGCCCGGCTGAAAGATCAAAGCAAGGTATTTAATACAGCACGCATCGAAGCGCTGGAACTGGAGAATCTCATGGGACTGGGACTGGCCACCGTTGAATGCGCGCTGGCGCGAGAGGAAAGTCGTGGTGCGCATTCCCGCGTGGACTATCCTGAGCGGGATGATGAGCACTGGATGAAACACAGCTTGTATCACACTGACGGTCGCATCGAATACAAACCGGTGCGCACCAAACCGATGACGGTGGATTCTTTTCCACCCAAACCGCGTGTTTATTAAGAGAACTTTTTATCAAGAGAACCCTGCCATGCGATTTTTGATTCACCGTTACAATCCCGAAATCGACAAAAAACCACACATGCAGGAATACACACTGGACGGTTTTCATTCGGGCGACATGCTGCTGGATGCCCTGTTTCGCATCAAGGAAGAAGACGACAGCCTGAGCTTCCGGCGCTCCTGCGGCGAAGGTGTGTGCGGTTCCGACGCAATGAACATCAATGGCCGCAATGGACTGGCTTGTATTACCCCGCTGAAATCACTCAAGGAACCGGTTGAAGTGCGCCCGGTACCGGGCCTGCCGATTGTGCGTGATCTTGTCGTCGATATGCGCCAGTTTTATCACCAGTACCGCTCTGTCAAACCCTGGCTCACTGTGCATGATCCCGAGCCGGAAACAGAATACCTGCAAACACCCGAACAGCGTGATCAACTCGACGGTCTGTACGAATGTATTTTATGCGGTGCCTGCTCAACGGCCTGTCCCTCGTTCTGGTGGAACCCTGACAAATTTCGTGGTCCGGCGGCCCTGTTGCAATCCTGGCGTTTTCTGGCAGACAGCCGTGACCAGGCTACCGCCGAACGTCTTGAAGAACTCGAAGGTGCGTATCGTCTGTTCCGTTGTCACAGCATCATGAACTGTATGGATGTTTGTCCCAAGGGGCTTAATCCCACCAAAGCGATTGGCAACATCAAAAAAATGATGTTGAAACATCTGGTGTGATATCCATTGATAGTAAAAACCGCATACACTGGCAATGCCGCCGGGGCATGTTGGAACTGGACGACATGCTGCACGGTTTTCTGGATCGTGGTGGTTTTGATGATCTGGCAGAAAACGAGCGCGATCAGTTTGAAAACTTGTTAACCTGTCACGATAATCTGTTACTCGAATACCTGATGGGCCGCACCGTGCCCGCAGACCCGGATACCGCCAATGTCGTCAACAAAATACGCGCAGCCGCTCAGGCTGCAACCTGAGGCATCCCGCATTCTCATCGGGCTCTTGATCGCCGGTCATCTCGGTGCTATTGCCGTATTGTTTCCCCTGGATTTAAGTCTGCTGATAAAAATCACCATTGCTGTAGTGTTGTTGGTGAGTCTGGTGATTGCGCTGCGTAAACAGCCGGGCAGAATGGGCGAGGGCGGCGTGCAGACTCTCACCTGGCAAACTGATGGCGTGTGGGTATTGGAAACCATCGGGGGTGAAAAAATGGAGGCAAGCCTGCACGAGTCCACCTATGTGCATCCATGGCTGGTTGTATTGAATTTTCGGCAGGAAAACAAACGGGGTTTGTTAACGTTTACGCTGGCCCCGGATGCCCTGGACCGGGAAACTTTCCGGGAATTGCGTGTACGGTTAAAAATGGCAGGAAACGCGGAAAAGGGTCGTTAACCATGGTTCTCTGACCATGTTTCATATCCTGAAACTGCTCCTGCCTGCGGTGATTCCCTCCTGGCGATTCTTCGACGTGATCGCACCTTCGCCGCGTATCCAGTTTGCGTTACTGAATTCAGCAAATGCACCTTCGGATAACGATTACGAATGGTGTGAATTTCGTCCACGCCCGGCACATCTTTCGTTTCTGCAAATGCTCGGGCGCATGTTCTGGAATCCGGAGCGTAATGAATCACTGTTTCTGGTTAGCTGTGCCGAACGTATCGTGCAACAGCCAACACAACACAGTGAAGATGAAATCCTGAAACGTATTATTGCAGAACTCAAGACCAATCATTCTGATTCGACTGGAGAAACAACACACTTGCAGTTTCGACTACTGCTGGTACAGCGACAGGATTCCCGGCTTCAACAACAAGTAGTTTTTCATTCGCGTATTCAATCATTATCCACACAGGATAAAACGTGAACTTCGATGATGCCGTTCGGCTGACCGAAATTTTACTGGGCTTTGCATTTGCCCAGCAAAGCATTGAGCATTTCAAAAGCTTTCCGAATGAACAACGCCTGTTTATACCGCGTTTTGTTTTGGCCGTGTTGCTGATGATAGGTTTTCAAACGGCCTGGGTTGCTGGTTTGTTGTTTTTGTCAGGCCTGGCAATGTTGCACCGTTTTCAGGGCCCGTATAATGGCGGCTCTGACCGCATGAGTTTGTTGGTCCTGTTCTGCCTGTGCCTGGTGTATCTTGCCCCCACACAACGCTGGCAGGAAATTGCCTTTGGTTATCTTGCTTTACAGCTGGTTTTTTCGTATTTTTTTTCAGGCTGGGTGAAGATAGTAAATCCGGAGTGGCGAAGTGGCCGGGCTCTATGCGATGTATTCCAGTTTTCAGTTTATCCCGCCAGTGAATCTTTACGGCAATGGTCGAAATCACCCCGCGTACTTTTTGTGATGGCCTGGGGGGTGATGGTTTTCGAGTTGATTTTCCCGTTGCTATTGTTGTCACGCATCAGCCTGGTTATCGCGCTGATTGTTGCTGCAGGTTTTCACTTCGCAAATGCCTGTCTGTTTGGCCTGAACCGGTTTTTCTGGATATGGATTTCGGCTTATCCATCCATACTCTGGTTCCAGTTACGCTTTATTACGGCAAACTGAACAGAAAGTAAATAAAGACATCTGTCAATAAATTGGTAAAAGCTATAAATTTCTAATGATGTTTTTACAAAGATGTCTGGGAGCTGATATTGGCGCCGCCATCAGGAACGCGCACGAATTCTACCAACGCGTCTGGTCAGACAAGGTTATTTCTGAGTGGTGTTAATGTCAGGGCCCGGAGCAGGCAACAGCCGTAACCTTCAGGAAGGTCCCATCTAACCTGAAGGGAAGCCGCCCCGGAACCTGCAAAGTCAGTTACACATTTTAATCTTTTTGGGTTGAATTTCCCGCAGCTTGCTGAGAATACCGTCATTCTGGCGCTTTAGGCCTGCCCCGGCATGTAGTAAGCCGGGGGCCAGAATCCAGAGGTCGCCTGGTGTTGGTGAAACCCCTGGACACCGGCCTTTGTCGGTGTGACGTTAGTACCTCGTCAGCTTGTTGCGGGGGCGTTTAATTTATAATCTCCTGAATTTTTGCAGAAAATACAACTTCAACAACTGCATCATCAAACCCGATAATGTCATCGGTTCCATCACCATTGACATCGGCCATCAAACGTGGGTTTTTATTTCTCATCCAGCCATTACGGAAACCTGGTTCGGTTTGCCATTCATTTCTGGGCATATAAGTGCCACTCGCATTACCCGCATTTAATGAATAATAAATTTTGCCATTATCCCCTGGACCGAAGCCGATAACAGGATAGTCATCACCATTAATATCTGCCAGGAATCTCGGATCGTCCTGGATACGCCAGCCATTATTGTAGGCAAAGTTGTTTGTCGCTATGTAGAATGTACTGTTAAAATCCGTTTCCTGAGCCTGACTGATAGCAACAGCCGCATTGGCAAAAGCGACGATATCATCCTTGTTATCGTTATTCACATCTGCCAATAAACGCAGGTGTTTATCTATCCTGTAACCATTGCTATAAGCAAATAATGGTATATTCCATATTTCAGAAGTAAAGCCATTTGCCTTGTTATTAATCCGGGCAAAAGTTTTCGTTGATCCAAAGGCGACGATATCAGGATAATCATCACCATTAACATCAGCCATAACGCGCGGATGGTTTACATTCCAGCCACCGGTGGCTGATCCAAAAGAAGCCAGTACAACACCGTTTGGTGGTTTGATAAAACCACTGCCCGTTGAAATTGCTATTTCAACACCAGTAGACCTGAATGCCACAATGTCCATTTTTCCATCATTATTGAAGTCACTCAGGAATCGTGGATGTTGACCGATTCTCCAGGTTTTATTATAACCGT
>JAADIL010000183.1 GCA_013151355.1 Gammaproteobacteria bacterium | reverse complement strand
CTGTCGGCGCTGCTCCAGCTGACCTGATTACCAAGCTCCTGGCTGCTACCATCGCTGTACAGACCGAGTGCTGACAGGTTGAGTCGGGTGCCCAGCGGCAAATCCGGAGTACCGGGGTTGACGATAATTTGTGTCAGGCTGGCTGCGCTGATGGTAATGTCGATTTGTGTAGCACTGCCTCCCAGGCTGGCTGTCAGCTGTGTACTACCGACGGTGAGGCCGGTGACCCGTAACGAGCCGGTAGTGACCGGGTCGGAAATACTGGCAATTGCGGTATCCGTAATCATCCAGTTTGCCTGGGTGTCCAGGTTTTGTGTGCTGCCATCGCTGTAATGCCCAATAAGGCCAATTTCTGTGTTCGTGCCTGCGGCCAATTGAAGGCTGCCCGGGCTGATTTCCAGACTCGAGAGGGAAGCATTGGTGACGGTGAGAATAGTACTGCCGACAACGCCATCCAGGCTGGCCTGTAACGTCACCTGGCCGGGAGCCAGAGCGGAAACTGCCCCACTGCCGGATATGCTGGCAATGCTGTCATCGCTGGACTGCCAGGTAACTTCACTGGTCAGTGGACGTGTGCTGTTATCGCTGTCAATACCGGTTGCAATGAGACTGAGAGTTGTACCCTGGGCGAGCGACGGCAGGCCGGGTGTGACTTCAATACGAGACAGGTCAGGACCTGTGGCCGGGTTAGAAGAGCCACCGCCACCACCACAGGCGGCAAGGAACAGAAACAACAACAATGCTGGAAAACACCGTAGAACACGTGCTTTGGCGAAGAGATACGACATTCAACCCCCAAGTGACGGACTTACAGATACCCGCCGTTCGGTCAAATTTTATACAATTAAAGATGTATTGGGAAGTGGTGCGATAAACTTGTGAGAAAACCCGCAGTTACACCAATACACTCGTCAAAGTATCGGTCAACCAGGGGGAGTTCTTTAAGTATTTATGTGAGACAAGACACTGTGCGCTGCGCCAAAAATGACGTGAATGGAGTGAAACATGGAGAATAGTCGTGTCTGCTTGCCGTGCCAGAGTCGCCTTATTCCTGTTTTTTACTGCCCGATTTACCGTTATTCAATTGCACGACTACGCTGCCGCCAGGTTCATCGACGAAACGGGGTTTGCCGGAAGGCACATTGCCATTTTGGGCCATCAGTTCTGTCTCGCGTAAAACGATCAACTCCAAACAGATACGCATACTGTTGATCGTGCTGTCGGAGAGGGGATGACGCATACCCGGTGGAGTGTGGGTATCTTTGGCGATATCGGTGATTACCTTTTTTACCATGCGCAGGATACGTTGCTCTTTGCTTTCAGTTTCTGTGGACATAAACGGAACACTCACGATGTATATGAAACCAATCGGGAACAGTCTGGCATAATTTACCCACACGAATGTATTGCCTGTTGTGGATACACGACTTTGCAGCAAATGTGGCGACAGCGGTGATTATGCTGTAACAGAAAGGAATGTTTCGCGACTGATAGATGTTAGCTGGCAATGAAGCCGGTTAATGCACCAAAATAATGGACGTTGACAGGGAATCAAATGAAAAAAGGGCTTAACTCTCGCAGTCTGGTAGTACTGGTTGTTGTCTTGTTGGTTGCAGCCTTTTTTGTGTTTGATCTCGGTCAGTATTTGACGCTGGACTACCTCAAGTCCCAACGACAATCCTTTCTGGATTATTACGCCGACAATCGTTTTACCACGCTGGCAATCTATTTTGCGATTTACGTTGCTGTCGCGGCATTGTCGTTACCGGGTGCCGCAGTAATGACCCTGGCCGGTGGTGCCGTTTTTGGTCTGGCCACGGGACTGCTGCTGATTTCGTTTGCCAGTACCATCGGGGCCACCTTCGCCTTCATGATTTCACGTTTTGTATTGCGTGACACCGTGCAAAACCGTTTCAGGGACAAATTGAAAGCGATCAATACCGGTGTGGAAAAAGAAGGCGATTTTTATCTGTTCACCCTGCGATTAATTCCACTGTTTCCTTTTTTTGTTATTAATCTGGTAATGGGCCTGACACCGATGAAGGCCTGGCGTTTTTATCTGGTCAGCCAGATTGGCATGTTGCCGGGCACAGCCGTATTCGTGAATGCAGGCAGTCAATTAGGCGCACTGGAATCACTGTCGGGTATTTTATCGCCGGGACTGATTTTGTCTTTTGCGTTATTGGGTATTTTTCCTCTGTTGGCAAAAAAACTGGTGAGTTTTATCAAATCACGCAAAGTTCTCAAACAATACTCAAAACCAAAATCGTTTGATTACAACATTGTGGTCATCGGTGGTGGCTCGGCGGGTTTGGTATCAGCCTACATTGCGGCAGCAGTAAAGGCCAAAGTGTTGTTGATTGAAAAACATAAAATGGGTGGAGACTGTCTCAACACCGGTTGTGTGCCCAGCAAGGCGCTGATTCGTTCCGCAAAAATGTTGCACTACGCAAAACGTGCCAAGGATTTTGGCTTTAAAACAGCCACTATCGATTTTGAATTTGCCGAAGTGATGGAGCGAGTGCAACGCGTCATCCAACAAATAGAACCCCATGATTCTGTGGAACGCTACACCGAACTGGGCGTGGAAGTGATGCAGAGCGAAGCCAAAATCATTTCGCCATACGAAGTGGAGGTAGAAGGAAAAATTGTCACTGCGAAAAATATTGTTGTCGCCACGGGCGCACGACCGGCAGTGCCGCCGATACCAGGACTGGACGAAACAGGCTATCTTACCTCGGACACGGTATGGAATTTACGCGAACGCCCTCGCCGACTGGTGGTACTGGGCGGCGGCCCTATTGGTTGTGAACTGGCACAAAGTTTTCAACGCCTGGGCAGCGAAGTCTTTTTGATTCAGCGTGGCGTACAATTGTTACCCCGTGAAGATGCGGAAGTCGCAGGATTGGTGGAGACCCGTTTTCGTGAAGAAGGTGTGCATGTACTCACGGGTCATGCAGCGCAACGTTTTGAAATGTCGGGTGGGCAGCATGTACTGATCTGCGAACATAAAGGCACGGAAGTGCGTATCGAATTCGATCAGCTTTTACTTGCTCTGGGGCGCAAGGCCAATGTACAGGGTTTTGGTCTTGAGAGTCTGAATGTGAAAATTGCACCGCAAGGCACTGTTGAAGCCGATGAATTTTTACGCACCAACTACCCGAATATTTATGTCTGTGGTGACGTAACGGGACCCTATCAATTTACGCACACGGCCGCACATCAGGCATGGTACGTGGCGGTCAATGCCTTGTTCAGTCCGTTTAAAAGTTTTCGTGTGGATTATTCAGTGATTCCCTGGGCGACATTTACCGACCCGGAGGTAGCGCGTGTGGGTCTCAATGAACTGGAAGCGAAAGAAAAAAACATTGCTTACGAAATCAGCACCTATGGCATCGATGACCTGGATCGTGCCATTGCCGACAGCGAAGCGCACGGACTGGTGAAGGTTTTGACAATACCGGGCAAAGATAAAAT
>JAADIL010000022.1 GCA_013151355.1 Gammaproteobacteria bacterium | reverse complement strand
CACGCCAGTCCTTATATTCGGCATAGCCACTCTTTTGATTGAGTTGTCGCACGACGTGTTGTGCAGACTGCCAGGTATAGTGCCCGGGCTGGCCGAGACAGGTATTACCATCCCAGCGTTGGCCCAGGGCGCAACGCATCCAGGTCAGTCCGCTGTCAATGTCAGTAAGAGTGCCATCGTGATTATCATCAAAACGCTGCATGTCAGCAGAACGAATGTGATCCGCACATTCATTGGCAAAAGACGTGTTACTTAACGTTAACAAAAGCACAAGGCTACATGCACAGGAAAGCCACCGCAGCTTGTAATTTGCGGTGGCTTTATGGCCTGCATTGTTGTTAGTGCCGGGGATAACCGGGCCCGCTTTTCACCGGGACTGCACCGTGTTGCTCGTCTTTGGCAGGCGCAATGGCGACACCGCGATGGGTAAAGGTGGCATAGGCCTCCATAGCAATCATTTCCTCACTGTCGTATTCGAGAATCCTGCCCTGCATGGGCACAGCGATACACCAGTTGATCATTTCCCGCAGTGTGCCCACCTTGCCCAGATTGGTCTGGAATTTGGGCCAGGTATGTACATTGGTAGCAGACCCGTCGGGGTGACAGTTGGCGCAGGCCAGACCGTTATTGCCCAGTTTTGCGCTGTGCCACAGGTCATCCCCTTTGGCAACTGCCGTCATCAATGCGGCCCGTTCCTGGGCGATCTGTGTTTCACTGCGCGGTGGTTTAGCCTGTGCCATGCTGGTGATTATTAATGCGCCGCTAACTACAATAACCGAGGTGACAGCTGCGAAAGACATATTGCGTACTTTTTTCATATTCTGTTCCTCCTGTGATTAGACTTTCAGGCCTTTTTTAATGTTGTCCGGCAGCAAATCCGAGAATTCCCGCCAGTGCACTATGGCGTCAAAGTCTGCATTCAGGGCAATATCGTGACCGCCCAGCCCGTCTTCAAAATCACCGGGGTCAGCGCGCCGTTGTTTGATGTGGGAATACTCCAGCTCCACTGGCGGGTAAGGCCAGGGCCAGGAAGTAGACAGCAAACCACAGGAACGAATATTATCGATTTCGTTGTAGACCACCTGGTGCACATGGCCGTGGATGGCAATGACCTTGTCGAATTTACGCAGTGTTTCGCGAATTTGCGGTGCGTCGTAAGTCTGAAAATTCCAGCGCGGGTAATAATCCCACAGCGGTGAGTGCGTCATGATAATCACTGGCGTGTCTGGAGACACATTCCTGACATCCCTGGCCAGCCAGTCCAGTTGTTTTTCACCCACACCCCAGGCACCACAGTTGTGACATTCCAGCTCTTCCATCATGCCCATGCGTTCTTTGGGTGTGAGTCCCTTGAGTGTCCAGAAATCGGGGACCAAAATGGAATTCATACCGATGAAATGTACGCCGTTGTGATTGAAGGACCAGTGTTCATCACCGAACAGTCCACGCCAGGCCTGGCCCATATCCAGATAATAATCATGTTCACCGGGAATAATTTTGTAGGGCATTTTCAATTTGTCGAGAATTTTTTTACCCTTTATCAGTTCATCCTTTTTGCCTGACTGCCCAAGGTCACCGGCATACAAGACAAAATCAGGCCGGGGCTTAATGCTGTTTACATCGGATACCGCTTTTTCCAGGATGTGGTCGAACTTGTGGTCTGCGATATCGTAAAGATGTGCGTCCGTGAGCACGGCAAAGGTAAATGGTTTGATTTTTTTGGTGGCAGCCTCAGCAACGCCGCCCAAACCAAGCATGCTGGAAGCACTGGGCGCGAATATACCGGCGAATACTGTTGCCGCCCCTGCTTTTGTGGTCATACCCAAAAACTGTCGTCGTGAAATTTTTTTCATGTGAACACCCCTTGCATTTATTTACGGCAACCATAATTTAGACTTAATCTAACCCATGATTAAATTAAACTTAGTCTAAAGAAATGCGGTGCGCAAGGCCGGGATTCAGATTTTTTATGTGCGGCCCAAAAAACAGATATTATCCTTAAAAATAAAGGTAGATCATTGTAAATAATTGAAATAACATAAATTTTATTCTGATAAAGATCGATGAATGCAGATATATAATGCTTTGTGAAATTCTGTGACACATGCAGAATGAACCCGGATAAGCGTAAAGCAACTCTGTTTTTTGCCCATACGGACGATAACAATACAAGCGCGGGCACAGAAAACGTGCCTATTTGCAGCTTCACCGAAATGACAGCAGCATTGGCCAAGCAACACCAGCCACCTTACAATACCCTCATGACCCTCAATGCCACATCCGCCATGAACGTCGCCCAGGTACTCACCGAGGCACTGCCCTATATTCAACGCTTTGCCGGAAAAACCATCGTCATCAAATACGGTGGTAATGCCATGGTGGACGATGACCTGAAAAACAGTTTTGCACGCGACATCGTATTGATGAAAACCGTGGGCATTAATCCTGTGGTGGTGCATGGCGGCGGCCCGCAAATAGGCAAGCTGCTGGAACGTATTGGCAAGGAATCCACCTTTGTGCAAGGTATGCGGGTTACCGACAGTGAAACCATGGACGTGGTAGAAATGGTACTGGGCGGACTGGTCAACAAGGAAATCGTCAATCTCATCAATCAAAAAGGTGGCAACGCCGTGGGCCTCACCGGCAAGGACGGTGACATGATTCGCGCGCACAAACTCACATTTGAAAAAACGGCACCGGAGATGAATGCCTCGGAGATCGTCGATATCGGTCACGTAGGCGAGGTGACCAGCATTGATCCTGCCGTAGTGAATATGCTGGTGAGCGGTGATTTTATTCCGGTGATTGCACCTATTGGCGTGGGTGCGGATGGTCAGTCGTACAATATTAACGCCGACCTGGTGGCAGGCAAACTGGCGGAAACCCTGCATGCAGAAAAACTCATGCTACTCACCAACACCGCCGGGCTGCTGGACAAAGAGGGCGAACTTCTCACCGGTCTGGGTGCGGACCTGGTCAGCGAACTCATTGCTAATGGCACCATTCACGGCGGTATGCTGCCGAAGATTCGTTGCGCACTGGAAGCCGTGCAGGCTGGCGTAGGCACCGCTCATATTATTGATGGTCGGGTACAGCATGCGGTGATGCTGGAAATTTTTACCGATGAAGGTGTGGGCACCCTGATTCGGTCACGAAGCTCATAAACCATAATTGCCCGCACTATTACCAACTCCCGGGAGGCTTTAGTCTTGTGCTTGTGCTGCCCGGTTGCAGTGCGCTGCTTGAACACCCGGCTGAAGACGAAATGACAGACAGCCAGCTCTATGACAAATACGTTTGTGAAGATGGTGAGTTATCACCTCCAGCGACTCCAGCCAGGCTAGTACACTGCCAAGGCTGTAAAAAATAATAAATCATCCCTGGAAAATGACGAAGATTTCCAACAGTACAAAATTGAACGTGATATTTACCTAAAATATGACTCAGGAATGGAAATTAAATAACGTATAGTAAGTTATTTAATTTCCATTCTTGGGTGTCATTCCGTTGCACGCCATACCACTGAGGCATTTATTAGTGACCGAAAAACCCACATCAAGTCGTGCCCAGCAAATCCTTGAGGCATTGGCGCGCCAGCTTGAAAATAATCCTGGCCAACGCATCACCACCGCAGCCCTGGCAAAAGAAGTGGGTGTGTCAGAAGCAGCGCTGTATCGCCACTTTCCCAGCAAGGCACGTATGTTCGAGGCATTGATCGAGTTTATCGAAAACACTATTTTCAGTTTGATTAATCGCATTCTCGAAGATCATGCCAATGCCCATAATCGATGCCAGCAATTGCTGACTGTACTACTGGGGTTTTCCGCAAAAAACCCCGGCCTGTCGCGCATTCTGGTGGGTGATGCACTCACCGGTGAACACGACCGGTTGCGGGTGCGCATTACCCAATTTTATGATCGACTGGAAACCCAGCTCAAACAGATCCTGCGCGAAGCGGAAAGTAAAAACGAATTGCCTGTGGGGCATCCTTCCACGGCTATTGCCAACCTGTTACTGGCCACGGCGGAAGGGCGCATGAATCAATTTGTGCGCAGTGGTTTCCAGCAATCACCATTGGAGCGCTGGGAACAACAATGGGCATTGTTATCGGTCAGTCTGTTTCCTGCCAACAGCTGATCTTTCCATAAAACAAGGTGGACTGGTTTACCCAATCACTGTTGTTGCTGATTTCATTGGTAGCCAATATTTTTTCCGCCTTTGCGGGTGGCGGTGCGGGCCTGTTGCAATTTCCGGTGCTGATTTTTTTGGGCCTGTCTTTTGGTGTGGCACTGGCCACTCATAAAGTTGCCAGCGTGGCATTGGGCGTTGGTGCCACTATTCGTAATCTGCGCGAAGGCAGCCTGCAACGCCGATTGACACTGTTTATTGTCAGCTTCGGGATTCCTGGCGTGGTGATCGGTGCCAGTATTATTTTGTTTGTACCTGACCGTAACGCGGAAATTGCGTTGGGCCTGCTGACTGTGGGGCTGGGCCTGTATTCCGTTTTCAAACCCGAATTGGGACAGTCCGTTACCCAAACAACACAATCCTTCAGGCATTATCTGTTGGGTGGTGTCGTGTTGTTTTGTATCGGCATTCTCAATGGTTCACTGACTTCCGGCACGGGATTATTTGTCACTCTGTGGCTGGTACGCTGGTTCGGACTGGATTACAAAACCGCTGTTGCGCACACGCTGGTATTGGTGGGATTGTTCTGGAATGGTAGCGGCGCAATCACCCTGGGGCTCATTGGTGAAATTCGCTGGGACTGGTTACCCGCGTTATTACTGGGTTCGCTGATTGGAGGTTATATTGGCGCACATTTGGCGATTACCCGTGGCAACCGCTGGATCAAACGGGTATTTGAGGTAATTACGCTGGCTGTGGGATTAAAATTGATTGTGGGCTGAGCAATTGTGAGCTGAACAATAGTGAGTTGAACAAGGGCCCATGTTTTTCCTGCACAAAAACAAAACGGCCGACATAAAATATCAGCCGTTTTGGAGTCAGGCTATAGTAACTACAACAGAGTAACCACAGCGCTATTTTTTCAGGCTGTTAAAAAGAATACACCAGAGTTACTGCCGTTTCGGTATCTGTTTTTTCGACACCAACGGGAACATCTGAAGTATTTTTGATCGTGTAAGTGATCTTTGTTGCCAGGCTACCATTAATCTGTGCTGTTAATGCAGTCACTGATTTTGTGACGGTAGTGTCTTCGCCTGCATCCATACTTAAATCTGTCGTAAACGTGCTGGTATCACTGACTTTCCAGGCCAGTTTTGCTGCACCACGCAGGGTGAGTTCATCTTCACTACCACCTGAATTCAATTTGCTTTGTCGCGCACCGGGACCAATTTCCAGGTCCAGGGTCAAGGCGGTCTTGCCAATCACCCGTCGGCCATAACCCAGTGCTTCACTGACGCGATAGTCGTAACCACTAAAACGGGCATTTTCATAGTTAATCATGACAAAGAAATAATTATGTTCACCAAATTTGTAGTCACTTTGCCCGTTGACAACATAACGTTCCGCAGTGGTATTTCCGTTATTGGAGCTGTTGAGTGACTCAATAAAAACAGTATGTCGCCATTTTTCCCGTTCAGTGACTGCTTTGGCTTTGGCATTGATGGTTTCCGTTTCAGTGTTACCGGTGGTGGTGACGATGCCCAATTCCACATCACCCTTCCAACTGCCATCAGTAACCTGTAGATCTGATGCATTTCCCGTCGATACCGTCGCTATTAAAAACAGCGCTACTGCCCCGGATAACATATGCCGATTATTCATAACCATTACCATTCTTCTCCTGTAAAAATTACCCACGATGCATTAAAAAAATAACTGATTGCCTCAAACCCTGGCTGGCCATACCTGTGACACTTGCGCTTCGGGTTAAATACCGTATTGCGCCCGGTACGACTCTATGGCTTTTAATGCCTTTGCCTGATCACCTTTTTTATTCAGAAACGCTGCCAGTTCCTGTAACCGTACAATGCTGGTAACCTGCAACCCATAATCTTTTTCCACTTCCTGGATGGCCGACGTTGCACCCTGGCCGCGCTCCTGACGATCCAGCGCAATGACCACACCTGCGGGTGTGGCACCTGCGGCCCGAATAATATCCACAGATTCGCGCACCGAGGTGCCCGCAGAAATGACATCATCAATGATCAGCACCCGACCTTTCAGTGGCGCACCGACAATCATGCCACCTTCACCATGGTCTTTTGCCTCTTTGCGATTAAAGCAGTAAGGCACATCCCGGTCATGTTTATCAGCCAGTGCAATGGCCAGGCTGGCAGCCAATGGAATACCTTTGTAGGCCGGGCCATAAATCATCTCAAACCCGATACCTGAATTAATAATGGCCTGCGCATAATAACGCCCCAATCGTGCCAGACTCGCACCCGTATCAAACAGGCCGCTGTTAAAAAAATAGGGACTGACACGCCCTGATTTGAGCGTGAACTCACCGAAGCGCAGTACGCCAACATCGATGGCAAAATCGAGAAATTCTTGTTGGTAGGCTTGCATGTAATGACCCCGACTAAAATTCAAAGGGCAAAATTATACCCTATATTCCATGCACTCTGGCAAGCCTGTGGTTATAATACCAGGATTCTGCGAGTGGTCGCACTTGCAGAATCCTGGTAGCACACAAAACACACCACCGGAGTTTGTATGAGAATTATCACTGCCAATGTCAATGGTATCCGTGCCGCTGAAAAAAAGGGCTTTTTTGCCTGGTTAAAAAAGCAGGATGCCGATGTGGTTTGCATTCAGGAAACCAAAGCGCAAGAAAACCAGCTGGAAGCTGATGATTTTTATCCTGCCGGATACCATTGTTATTATTTTGATGCCGAAAAGAAAGGCTATAGCGGTGTTGCCATTTATTCGCGACAAAAACCGGATCGCATTATTCGCGGTCTGGGAGAAGGCTTTGAAGACATGGACGCTGAAGGACGCTTTATCCAGGCAGACTTTACCCGGGAAGATGGCAGCAAACTCAGTGTTGTTTCATTATATCTGCCATCCGGATCATCCAAAGAAGAACGCCAACAAATCAAATTCAGTTTTATGGAGCGTTTCACAGACAGGCTCAAGGCCATGCGTCGTCAGCGCCGTGAATTTGTGCTGTGTGGTGACTGGAATATCGTGCACAGGGAAATTGATATCAAAAACTGGAAGAGCAATCAAAAAAATTCCGGCTGTCTGCCGGAAGAACGCGCATGGCTCGATCAACTTTTCGGCCCCATGAGTTTTATTGATGCCTTTCGTATTGTCAATCAGGAAGCAGGGCAATATACATGGTGGTCTAACCGGGGACAGGCCTGGGCAAATAACGTTGGCTGGCGGATTGACTATCAGATTGTCACGCCAGCGCTGGGCGATACAATAAAAGATGCCAGCATTTACAAGACCGAACGATTTTCAGATCATGCGCCGCTCATTATTGACTATGCCTGACGCTTTTACAGCAACAGGCGGGCAAAACTCATTTCCTGCAAATATCGACAATCTGCCCATCAATAAACTCAGGCTTGGGTTTTGAAATGTGATAGCCCTGCCCCAGCTCCACACCCAGTTCCAGCAACACGTCGATAATGTGGCCATTTTCCACAAACTCGGCAACACACGGAATTTTCAGGCCCTTTGCCAAATCCACAATGGCTTTGACAAATAGACGATCATCGCTATCCACATGAAGATTTCGTACGAAACTGCCATCAATCTTTATATAGTCCACGGGCAAATTTCGTAAATAGTGGAATGACGAAAAACCAATGCCAAAATCGTCTAACGCAAATTTGCAACCAATTTCACGCAATGCATCAATAAATCCACGTGCCCTGGAAAGATTTTCTACAGCTTCGGTTTCTGTTACCTCAAACATCAGACTCTGAGGATCAGCACCATAAGTCTGAATTGCCTCCTGAATAAATTCCAGCATACCGACATTGCCAAAGTGTCTGCCCGACAGGTTGATTGCCAAACTGACCGGCTTGTGCCGCTTAATGCTGTCTGCCTGTGTTTTTATAGCTTCGTTCACCACCCATCGATCAATTTCACGAATCAGCCCAAAACGTTCTGCTGTTTCAATAAAAGCGCTGGGTGCAATCATTTCATCATCTTCACCCCGCATGCGCAGCAAGGCTTCGTAATGCGTAATTAATCCTGAATTCACTTCCACTACAGGTTGATAATAAAGTTCAAAACGTTTTTCCTTCAATGCCCAGCGAATACGTTCTTCCCAATGAATCTTCGCCTGCATATTCCACAGTTCCATATCATCTTCACTAAAGACATGTACCTGACCACGACCTTTCCGTTTTGCGGTATACATTGCTGCATCAGCTTTTGCCAACAAATCACTGGGCACCGCACTTTGTGATGGAAACAGGGCAATACCGATACTCGCGCTAACCGGAACAACTTTTCCACTATGCTCCAGGTTTTCTTGCGTTAATCCACCCAACAATGCCATGCCCACAGTATGTGCTTCTTCAAAACTGCACTTGGGAATAACTACGCCAAACTCATCACCACCAAGTCGCCCAAGGATATCCGTGCGCCGCAGCACATGAGACAATCTGCGTGACACGTCCAGTAAATATTCATCACCGTATTGATGGCCATAAGTATCGTTTACATATTTGAACTGATCGAGATCAATAAATAATACAGCGCCTTGCTGCTGATAACGTTGTGAATAAGAAGTAGCTCGCTCAAGCTCTTTTTGAAAACGGCGGCGATTGATCAGACCGGTTAACGAATCATGCTCGGCCAGGTAGACAATGCGATCTTCTGCGGTTTTTTGTTCCGTAATATCCAGAATCAGGCCGCGCATAATGGGATTGCCTTCTTCATCCAGCTCAACACTATTAATAGCTCGCACCCAGAGGTCATGCCCCTGACGATGTGTCATACGAAAATCAACCGTAAATGATTCCCCTTTTTTTGTATGCACAGCAACCGTTTCTTCCAGCCAGCTTTTATCTGTGGGAAAAACGTGGTTTGCCCAAAAATCTGGTTTTAACCAGTCTGACACAGGGTAGCCCATAAGATTTTGCGCTTCCCGGCTGACAAAGGTAAATTGATACCCTGGCGGGCGGGCTTCCATCACCACCGCATCAATACCATCCAGCAATGCCTTCATGAAGCGGGTCTCACGCTCCAGGGCATCATGTTCTTTTGTTAATGCCACTCTGGTTTCGCTGAGATGTTGGGCAAGATGATTAAACGTGGAGGCCAGTTCACCCACTTCACCTTTGCTGTTGGATACAATCCTGTAATCCAGTTGATCTTGCGACAGTGCTTTTGCGCCTTCTTCCAGCTGGCGTAAATTCCGTGTTAAATATAAAGCGATTAATAATGTTGCCGACAGGGTGATTGCCACACCCAACAGAGCTGTCAATAAATTCTGGAATCGTGTTTTCTGGATTAATGCTTTTGCCGCAGAAAGCGAATAACCAAGGCGCAGACTACCCAGAACCCTGCCTTCAAAACGTAGTGGTATTTCAGCATCAAACACACCATCCGACAACGCGGATTTGTAATTTGTGTCCGTCCTCCTGCTCACCGGCGGCGCTCCCAGCTTTGCAATAATCTGGCCCTGCTGCCCTTTTACTTCCGCATAGACCAGCTTGTCAAATTCAGCGAACTGACTAAATACATCCTGTAAAACTGCGGTGTCATTGTAAACAAGGCCAGGCACCAGTGCAGTTGACAACAAGTGACTTTCTGATTGCAGCATGTCTTCGTACATTTCTACATGGCTGTCTGTCGTTAGCCTGCTGCTATTCCAGACCAGCAGAAACAACATCAACATTTGCAGCGCTACAATCAGCAAAATCAGTCGGGTTGATAATCTTATGCGCATTTTTTTATTTGCTTACAGTCAACCACCAGACATCGAAAAAATCTTTACCATTGGCAACATGCCAAATATAACGGACTCCAATAAACAAGTAGCGGATTTTTCACCAGAAACCTTGAGCGAACCAAAATAAACCCGGACAACGAGAACACTTTCTGCTCACTGGCAGCCGCACATAAGGAGGTTACGCCCGATATGTGTACTACTGCGTAAAGAATTTTTGTCGGAAATTGACCGTCATGGACCGGGAGCTGCCTTCCGGAAGGATTTGTAACGTGAAGTTCAGCATTTCTTCATGGGCTACATGAAATTCGCTTAAATAATAAATTGCATTATTTTCATCCACTTCACGCACCTTAAAGGTGCGGAACTGTCCCGTAAGGTTACTTGCGCTGATGGCAATATCTGCACGTACCGATTTGTTGCCCGAATCGGTTTTTTTACGTACTGAAATGGTCACCATCCCGCGGTTTTTACTGCGCACTATATGATAGGCAGCAGCCATTTCAGGCTGTAGCGTATCGGTATTAAACGCATTGTAATGCACAGTGTAGTCACCAAAAACCTGCGGTTCACCGGCCTGACCGAGGCCACACATCAAAAGAAAAATACCTGTTATCTGCAAGCTCTTGAAAAGGCTGTTTTTGCATGTTTTATTTATACGCACGGCTACTTCTCCACTGCATTGATGACCATCAAGCCTGATTTAACCATCGTGAATAATCCTGTCAATGTCAACCATGCTTTTTTCTCAAGAATATATACCCGTGGTGTTTGAGATTTCGGCTTTTAGTGTGCGTCATATTTATTCCATGGCAAGGCGAAATGACGAGTAATAACCGAACTATTGCGAGGAATTTCAACGCAGCCATGGAATGAATATAACGCATACCGAACACCTGAACCTCAAATGTTACGGGTATATGAGACGATGAAACAGAAGAAAAGAAAACTATGATGCGGCAACAGCCTTTTGATCAGCTGCTTGCAGTGGGGGTAACGGCGTATTTACAGATTCGAGTACGCCATTAATAGTATCCAGCTGGGCCATCAATCCTTCACTCTGATTTTCCAGGCTGGTAATATTGTCTGTGAGTTTTTCACGTGAATTTTTAATTTTTTGTAAATTGGCCAAACGTTTCTCCAGCTGGAGTTTACGTTCTTTAATGCGTGCCGCCAGAGGGCGCATCACGCTGCCCGCCCAGTCTTCGGCATCCTGATTGGCGCGGAAGAAAATATTCCGTGCATGACTTACCAGCGAAACAATGAATTTTTTCACTACAAAACTTTGCTCGGTCATGGCGGTCATGGAACTGTCCCTGAAATCGGCAGCTTTTTTGTAAAGCTGATCCAGTTCACGACTGTATCGTGCGGTGGTAAACAGTGTGGGATTGAGGTCAGTAAAACCATGTTCGTCGCGGAAACGGTCATAAATCGATTGCACAATGCCGTTGGACTTTTCGACCTGGTAATTCACCTGAGTCATGTTGTCTCGCGTCCCTTCGAAAAAACCTTTCATGTTATTTTTCAGGCCATGCGTGGTCCAGCTGTCCACCATGTCGGTACGCGTCTTTGAAATCAGGTGATCCAGAGAATCCAGCCCCAGTGCTTCAATCAGC
The DNA here is from genome assembly GCA_013151355.1 of Gammaproteobacteria bacterium. GTDB lineage: Bacteria > Pseudomonadota > Gammaproteobacteria > SZUA-152 > SZUA-152 > SZUA-152. The sequence goes on along the minus strand of JAADIL010000022.1, from coordinate 6,693 downwards.
GCCACCAGCTGCCGTTTCAATACATGGCGACTGGTCTGAAAATTTTCCACGTCTTTCTGGTAAATACTCTGTTCCGTACGCAATTTCTGCATGGTTTCCATGAGCACATCCGCGCTTTTCCCCGACAGGGAGCGCAACTCATCCAGCTGTTGCTGCACTGCCTCATGGCGCTCTACCAATACGCCCCGGGTAGTTTCCACCATGGAGCCAATGCGTGAGACGATATTTTCACGCACCAAATGTTGTTTTGCGGGCAATACATCGTCCGAAAGCGTGGCCTCCAGGGCCAGCAAGCCACTTTTTTTCAGTAGCTCTTCGTTATTTTTCACACGTGCCAACAGGCCTTTTTGTGCCGACACCGGATAAATCGTGCTGGCTTCAATATTGAGCATTTCTGCGGTCTTGTCCACCTGCTCCTGAATGCTCGCGTTAATGGTAGCTTCATCCTGTAGCTCATCCCACAGGGTATCAATTTTATTCAACACAACAATAAGGCCGCCATTTTCCTTATTTTCACGGAATGCCTGCGCATGCTGACGCCAGATCTCCATGTCGGTTTTGGTAGCACCGGTATCAGCGGCAAGCACAAAAATCACTGCCTGCGCATTGGGCAGCATATCCATCGTCAGCTCTGGCTCGGAACCCATGGCGTTCAATCCCGGGGTGTCCAGAATCACCAGCCCCTGTTTCAGCAACGGATGAGGGAAACTGATCATCACATGGCGCCACATGGGGATTTCAATACTCACCGGAGGTATTTCACATTGCTCAAACTCTTCCGTGCTGTACAGTTCCAGCTGAATGGCACTCTCCACGGGCACTGATTTGGTTTTTACAATTTCCTTGAAGGCTTCCACCATGTGCTCTGGCGAATCCACATCCAGTTCAGTGCTGATCCAGTTATTGGCGTCCTGTTTGTATTCGCTAATGCTGGTGTCTTCGAGGCGGGTTTCGATGGGCAACATACGAATATAAGGTTTTTCCGCCCCGGCATCATAAAACAACTCAGTGGGACACATGGTGGTACGTCCGGCAGAAGAGGGTAGCAAGCGACGTTGATAATTGGCAAAAAAGATCGAGTTAATCAGCTCTGTTTTGCCCCGCGAAAATTCCGCCGCAAAAGCAATGGTAATATGATCCGAGTCCAACGCATCAAGAATCTCGTACATGCGCAAGTCATCTTCCGGGCTGCTCATGTCATGTTCCGACAACCACTCCCGGTAGGCCTTTATGTGGCTGATAATGTCATCTTTCCAGCGACTGTAGGCTTCTAATTGTTCTGTAAACTGGTCTTTTGCCATCCCGTTTTTACCCAAATTGACTCATTAAAGTCCGCGCAGGGCCGAAAATACCGTACACGGCCAACATCTCGCTATCAATTAACGGCCAACGATTGGGGAAGTTTAGTCCATGTTGTTGATGAAAAACGATAATTTCCCGTGTTCCGACCAACGGCCAAAAATACCGTGCAAACGGTTCTTTTTTGTGGGTTTTTTCGAAATGTTGGTACAGATAGCGAAGGTATGAGGGTATGGGTGAGAACCTCGGCAATGGGCAATATTGTAGTGACGCCAACAAGCTACGTGCTGTAACCGCAAAAGTCGCAAAAAATGCAACGTTTTATATTTTTTCTTCGCATCCTCTGCGTCTTTGCGTTAAATACTCAATGAATGAAGCCGCCATCACAGTTCATATGAACAGGACATGGAGAAACAAAACAGCCTCAGCCGAAGGCCAGACTTCGCCCAAGATCGCTAATCGGCGCCACCAGCAAAATTGTCAGCAACTGAATAACAATCATCGCCACAATCGGCGACAAATCAAAACCATGAATCGGAGGCAGAATGCGTCGCGCCCGGCCCAGTATGGGTTCATTGAGGCTATACAGCAAAGCCACAGCGGGATTGTGACCACCCGGACTCACCCAACTGAGTACCACCTGGATCAAAATAGTGAAAAAGTAGATCTGAAATAACAATGACAGTAACTCGCCTACCGCCAGTACCACCAGACCAACCGGCTGAAAACTCACTCCGCTGATCAGTCCCGTCGCCAGCAATTCCAGAATCTGTAAAACCAGTAACAGCACCAGCGAGGCTACATCAATACCGCCCAGGCTGGGGATCACCCGCCGCAACGGCACCAATGGCGGATTGGTCACCTTCACCAGAAACTGGGAGATGGGATTATAAAAATCGGCGCGCACTACCGCCAGCAAAAAACGCAGCAACACCGCGCCCATGTACAGCCCAAACAGGGTCTGTACCAAAAATACCCCGGCGTTACCGGCATAGGAACCTCCCATCATATTTCCCCCACTATTTTTTTTCGTCCAACGATCTGGCTAATTCCCGGGAACGATCAAATGCCGCTCTGAGCACCCGGGCCATCAAGCCGTCGATGTCCTGTTCCGCCATCACTTGCAAACCCTGCTCCGTGGTACCGCCGGGTGAGGTCACCCGTTCACGCAGAACACCCACAGCTTCGCTGCTTTCCAGCGCCATTTTGGCGGCACCCAGTGCCGTCTGCAGGGTAAGCAAATGCGCAGTTTCTGCGGAAAGCCCCAACCCGGCACCCGCTGTTTCCATAGCCTCCATGATGCGAAAAAAATAAGCAGGGCCGCTGCCGGACAAGGCCGTTACTGCATCCATTTGATCTTCGTTTTCTACCCACAGTGCCAACCCTACGGCGCGCAAAATGGACTCGGCCAGATCTCGCTGTTCTTCATTCACTTGTGCATTGGCGAACAGGCCCGTGGCTCCGGTCTGCAACAACGCAGGCGTATTGGGCATGGCCCGCACCACAGCAACGCTGTCACCGGTTTCGCCACCCAGCCAGCGGTCAAGATCGGCACTGCGAATGCCCGCAGCGATAGTTATGATGAGTGGCTGATATTCCTGCACAGCAGACGCCAGCACTTCGGCTACCGACTGCAACATTTGTGGTTTGACTGCCAGCACCACCACATCTGCCCCGGTGATCGCTGCCACATTGTCTTCTGCGGTATTGACGCCGAAATGGTTGGCCAGAGAATCACGAGTGCCGGACTCGGGGTCAGCCACGGTAATCTGTTTCGCGGGCAGATTGTCTGCCAGTAGACCGCCGATGAGACTGGCCGCCATATTACCACCGCCGATAAATGTCAATTTGCTTTGTTTCATAATAAGTAATGGTTCACCAGATGATTGATAAAAACAAGTTAATCCACAGCAGCCTGTGCCGCACGCGGGCCAAAAATGTCTGTGCCAATGCGCACGATGGTCGCCCCCTCGGCAATGGCCGCCTCCAGGTCTGCGGACATACCCATGGACAACGTATCCCATTTCGGCCCCGTCATATCTGAGGTCTTTTTCTGTGAATAAAAGTGCAACGAATGAAAAGCCTCACGCACTGCTGCAAAAGCCAGCCGTTGCTCAGCCATGTCTCCGCTGGCCGCCGGAATAGCCATCAATCCGCGTAAATGTAAATTCGGCAACGCAGCCACTTGCTCAACCAACGCCGGGAGTGCATCGAGACTTACCCCGGACTTACTGGCCTCGGCACTGACATTGACCTGCAAACACACATTCAGCGGAGGCAAATCGGTGCAGCGCTGGTCATTGAGTCGCCGGGCAATCTTTGCCCGATCCACGCTGTGTACCCACTGAAACAGGTGCGCAATGGAAGCCGTTTTGTTGGACTGGATCGGCCCGATGAAGTGCCACTGTAAACCCGGTCTGGCCAATTGCGCCATTTTACTCTCAGCTTCCTGCAAATAATTTTCACCAAAGGCACCACCAACCCCCGGCAATCCCAACGTTACCACCTCGAGGAGGTCCTGCACGGAGCGGGTTTTGCTCACGGGTAAAATTTGCACCGAGTCTGGCTCACGCCCGTACATTTGCTCGGCGAGGCGCACTCGCGCCACCAGTCTGCGCAAGCGTTGCTCGATCTCTGTCTTGCCGCCGGGACAATTCTCAGGCATGGTCAATTTACTTTGATTTGCGGTGTTTTGTGCGACACACATCAACGTGTCGGAATATCAAGAATTCTACACTAACGGTCGTTAGTGGGTTGCGACAGTGCCGCTTTATTAACTGCCAATGATAAATACTCGATAAACCTCGTTTAAAAATAAACAACGTACTGTGGGAGCCCCAATGGATATCTCTGAACTGCTGGCCTTCAGCGTCAAAAACAACGCCTCTGATTTGCACCTCTCCGCCGGGGAGCCGCCGATGATTCGTGTCGATGGCGAGATTCGCCGCATTAATGTACCGGCCATGGATCACAAAACTGTGCACGCGTTGATCTACGACATCATGAACGATCGCCAGCGCAAGGATTACGAAGAATTCCTTGAGGTCGACTTTTCGTTTGAGATTCCCGATCTGGCACGTTTTCGTGTTAATGCCTTTAACCACCAGCGGGGGGCTGGCGCGGTATTTCGTACTATCCCCAGCACTATTCTCAGTTTTGAACAATTGGGGTGCCCGGCCATTTTTGCCGACATTGCCGAAACGCCGCGTGGTCTGGTGCTGGTCACCGGCCCAACCGGCTCGGGTAAATCCACGACTCTGGCCGCCATGGTCGATTACAAAAATGATACTGACCACGGCCATATCCTCACCATCGAGGATCCCATCGAATTTGTTCACAAATCCAAAAAATCGCTGATCAACCAGCGCGAGGTACATCGCCATACCCTCGGTTTCAACGAAGCCCTGCGCTCGGCATTGCGCGAAGACCCCGACGTCATTCTGGTCGGTGAAATGCGTGACCCGGAAACCATTCGTCTGGCGCTGACAGCTGCTGAAACAGGTCATTTAGTGTTCGGTACGCTGCACACCAGTTCTGCCGCCAAAACCATTGACCGTATCATCGACGTATTTCCCGCCGCAGAAAAGGAAATGGTACGATCGATGTTATCAGAGTCCCTGCGCGCGGTTATTTCACAAACCCTGCTGAAAAAGGTCGGTGGCGGCCGTATAGCCGCACACGAAATCATGATCGCCAACCCGGCAATTCGTAACCTGATTCGTGAAGCCAAGGTGGCGCAAATGTATTCTGCCATTCAGACCGGACAGGGCAGCGGCATGAAAACCCTTGATCAGGACTTGCAATCGCTGTTACAAAAAGGTGTCATCACCAAACAGGAAGCCGCCTCCAAGGCCATGAACAAAGATACTTTTATGTAGCTTTATGCCACTTTAATGTAAGCTGGGGATGTGTAGTGAATGCAGGCTTGGAAGCCTGAAATGATTATTACCTGAATCCTGCGCGAGTGCTTGCGCGGTGCAAGATATCGATTCGCAAAGCGAATGATAACGTTGAGCATAATCCTTCATTGTGATTGCCAAAAAGTGTCATCTCGCTATACGAATCAAGAGCTTGTGCTGAGTAAATGTGAACGCTTGCAGGATTCAGGTATTAAATATACGGATCATTTTTTAACACGCGGACGTATAACCAGCGCACGCATTTATCAGGGATAACCCTTCACCCATGGCAGCGAAACCATTTAATGTTATTCAGGATTTTCAGTCTCTGCTGAAAATGATGATTCGCAAAGAGGCTTCTGATCTCTTTCTCACGGCGGAACTTCCGGCCAGCTTCAAGATTAACGGCGAAATATCCCCTGTTTCTGATGCTCCGTTAAATGCAGACCAGGTGCGTAAACTGGCACTCTCGCTGATGAATGAACAGCAACAGCGCGAATTTGAACATACTCTGGAGTGCAATTTTGCCATTGATCCCCCGGATACCGGGCGTTTTCGTGTCAATGTGTTTCAGCAAAAAAATCATGTCGGCATTGTATTGCGTCGCATCAAAACAGAAATACCCACCTTTGACGACTTGCAGGTGCCAAACGCACTGGCCAGTTTGTCCATGGCCAAACGTGGCCTGGTTATTATTGTCGGTGCCACCGGCACCGGCAAATCCAGCACCCTGGCTGCGATGATTGGCCAGCGTAACCGCAACAGTCACGACCATATCATTACTGTGGAAGATCCTATCGAATATGTGCATGAACACGATGGCTGCATCATCACCCAACGGGAAGTAGGTGTTGATACCATCAGTTTTGAAGCCGCACTGCGCAACACCTTGCGCCAGGCGCCCGACGTAATTCTGATTGGCGAAATACGTACCCGCGAAACCATGGAACACGCCATCGCCTTTGCTGAAACCGGGCACTTGTGCCTTACTACCTTGCACGCCAACAATGCCAATCAGGCGCTGGACCGTATTCTTAATTTTTTCCCCAAAGACCGGCGCGAGCAAACCCTTCTGGATTTATCCCTCAACCTGCGCGCCATCATCGGCCAACAGCTTATTCCCACCCCGGACAGGCAGGACAGGCGGGTCGCCGTCGAGATACTCATCAACACGCCACTGGTGAGCCAGATGATCCGCGAAGGCAATGTCACCGAGCTTAAAGATGTGATGAGCAAATCCAACCAGCAAGGCATGAACACCTTCGATCAGGCACTCTACGAGCTTTACAAGACTGAACAAATATCCTACGAAGCTGCCCTGCATCATGCCGATTCCGCCAACGAGCTGCGGTTGATGATCAAACTGGGCCAGAAAGCCGGTATCAAAAAAATGCGCGATGCCATGCACGGTGTGACTCTGATGGATGTTGATGACCGTTGAGCTGCATCGTAGTAACGTAAAAACCAGGCGCTCAAATTTCCGGCATTTGTATCG
>JAADIL010000054.1 GCA_013151355.1 Gammaproteobacteria bacterium | reverse complement strand
ATGGAAAATTGCGCAGAGCCAATATTGTTGAGGTAGCCAAAAGGCAGAACATGAAAAACCCTGCTCAGGCAACATATTCTAACGGCTGCGACCTCATTAGAGACGCCACTTTGTTCCATGAAGCCAAGAGATATGCTCGAAGTCGGCACTACCAAATTTAAAAACCCTTTGCATACATCAAAACATACTACAAAAGTAACGTTTTTAAAGCCGGGGGCGACCTAGGTAACCTGCTAAAAATTAAAAAGGCTCAACAGCTGCCAAGCCTTTGATTTTATGGTGGCTATGCCCTGATTCGAACAGGGGACCCCATCATTATGAGTGATGTGCTCTAACCAGCTGAGCTACATAGCCATTTTAAGAAATGACCCGGCAAGCCGGGTTTTGAAGAGGCGGAATTGTATGGTTTCCCGGCAGGCTTGTCCAGCCGTCATGCAATTCTCACCCGACCTCAGACGTTAAAACGGAAGTGCATTACATCACCATCCTGAGTGACGTAATCTTTGCCTTCCAGCCGCCATTTACCGGCTTCTTTGGCACCCTGCTCACCGTTACCGGCAATAAAATCATCGTAGGCAATAACTTCGGCGCGGATGAATCCCTTTTCAAAATCGGTGTGGATCACGGCAGCAGATTGTGGAGCAGTGGCACCAATGGCCACGGTCCAGGCACGCACTTCCTTAACGCCAGCAGTAAAGTAGGTGTGCAGGTTCAGCAGGTCATAGCCAGCGCGAATCACGCGATTGAGGCCCGGTTCTTCCAGCCCAAGCTCTTGCAGGAATTCATCACGCTCGTCGTCATCCAGTTCGGACAGCTCAGACTCAATAGCGGCACACACCGCGACTACGCCCGCACCCTCATTGGCAGCAAACTCGCGCACTTTATCCAGCAACGGATTGTTTTCCATGCCGTCTTCGGCGACATTGGCGACGTACAGAGTCGGCTTGGCAGTGAGCAGGAACATATCACTTAACATCGCCTGCTCGTCTTCATCCAGACCCATGGCGCGCACTGGTTTGCCTTCGTCCAGTTCGGCTTTGATTTTCTCCAGCACCGCGAGTTTGGCTTTGGCGTCTTTATCGCCGGAATTGGCAACCCGACCGACACGATTAATCGCCTTGTCCACGGAGTCCAGGTCTGCCAATGCCAGTTCGGTGTTGATGACTTCAATGTCGCCCAGTGGGTCAATTTTGCCCGCGACATGCACTACGTCGTCGTCTTCAAAACAACGCACTACGTGGGCGATGGCGTCGGTCTCGCGGATGTTGGCCAGAAACTGGTTGCCCAGGCCTTCACCTTTGGAGGCTCCTGCAACAAGCCCGGCAATGTCCACGAATTCGATGGTGGTAGGCAGCACGCGTTCGGGGTTGACTATCGCGGCCAGGGCGTCAAGGCGCGGGTCTGGCACCGGCACCACACCAACGTTGGGCTCGATGGTGCAAAAAGGGTAATTGGCTGCCTGAATGCCTGCTTTGGTCAGTGCATTAAACAGGGTGGATTTACCCACATTGGGCAAGCCGACGATGCCACATTTGAATCCCATGTCTTTAATCTCTGTTTTAATATTATCAAGCGACACATGGGCACAAACGACGTGCCCACCCTGGCGTCACTGCGTCACTATTTGCGGCTATGCAAATGGTTCATCGCCGCTTGCATTTCACCTTCGATAATCTGCGGCAAGGTGTGCAGGGCTTCATCGATGGCCGCATCAATGTCGATTTGCTCGTCACGCGAGGCTTTACCCAGCACATAATTTGATACGTCCCGGCTTTGTCCGGGGTGGCCAATACCCACGCGCAGACGCATAAATTCTTTGCTGCCCAATTGCGCAATCATGTCACGCAAGCCATTGTGGCCGCCGTGGCCACCATCTTGTTTGAGTCGCAATTGACCCGGTGGAATATCCAGTTCGTCATGCACGACCAATATTGATTCCGGTGCAATTTTATAAAAACGCGCCAGTGCAGCAGTGGACTTGCCGCTTAAATTCATAAAGGTGGTAGGTTTGAGCAACCAGAGCTCATTGCCGGCCAGTGACAATTTGCACACGTCACCGTGGAATTTGTTTTCCGGTCTGAATGATGCGCCTTTGCTGCGCGCCAGTTCATCCACAAAAACAAAGCCAACATTGTGTCGCGTTTGCTCATACTTCGGCCCGGGATTTCCCAGGCCGACGATGAGCTGAACGGGCGACGACAAGGTCGGCTTTCCTGTGTATTACGCAAAAAAGTCGCTAAGCAAACAAAAAGCTTATTCGCTGGCACCGCCTTCTTCTGTAGCAGTGGTATCAGCTGCTTCATCCTCTTCTTCTGTGGTGCCGCCACCTTTCGGTGCGTGGATGCTGACCACTGGCAAATCGTGATCTGTACCGTGGGTCAAAGCGGTAATCTGTACACCTTTGGGCAGATTAATATCCGACAAATGCAACGAAGCGCCGACATCCAGGTCCACCAGATCAATTTGCAGGTATTCCGGCAGATCGCTGGCTTTACAAGTGATTTCAATGGTACTCAACAGATGCGACACCAGACCACCCGCTTTGACACCAACACTGATATCTTCATTGATGAAGTGCATCGGTACCTGCATGTTAATGACATCTGTGTCGCTCACGCGCAAAAAATCCACATGCAAAACTTTGGGTCTGGCGGGGTGGCGCTGCAAATCCTTAAGCACCGCCTTTTGGGCTTTACCATCAACCGTCACCGTAAGAATATGAGAATAAAAGGCTTCGTGCTCCAGGTGATGCATCAAATCGTCATGCATCACAGTAAAGGGCACGGAGTCTTTACCCGAGCCATAAATAATTCCCGGTACTTTGCCCGTATGGCGCAGGCGGCGGCTCGCACCTTTCCCTACGTCCTTACGGCTTTCAGCAATAATATTAAAATCAACAGACATAATGTTTCTCCAACGATTGTGCGTCTGGCAAACACAGCCAGTCACGCCTTACAAATAAAGACCGCCATCATTTTGCAGTCTTCGCTTTTCACTTCACCCTTGCGACCAGGATGAAGCACCCTTGTCAAAATCACTATTCTGTTGACAGTGACCCCAACAACAATTTTTTAATTCAAACTTTATTCAGCTCTAATCCATGAACAACGAACTTACCGACTCTTCATTGCTCACACGCCGCATGGTTTCCGCCAACAGTTCGGCAATAGACAGCTGCCGAATACGACCACATTTGGCGGCGGCCTCACTGAGCGGAATCGTATCTGTCACCACCAACTCATCCAGCTCGGATTTGATAATGTTTTCCACCGCCGGGCCCGACAACACCGGATGCGTACAGTAAGCCACCACTTTGGTAGCACCTTTGTCTTTCAGTGCTTTGGCCGCCTGGCCCAGGGTACCCGCAGTATCGACCAGATCATCCACCAACACACAGGTACGCCCTTTCACGTCACCGATAATATTCATTACCTTCGCCACATTGGGCTTGGGGCGACGTTTGTCGATAATCGCCAGATCTGCATCGTCCAGTCGTTTGGCCAGCGCCCGGGCGCGCACCACACCGCCCACGTCCGGTGACACCACCATCAGGTTCTCGTATCCCCGACGCCAGATGTCGCCCAACAAAATAGGGGAGGCGTAAATATTGTCCACAGGCTTGTCGAAAAACCCCTGTACCTGGTCGGCATGTAAATCCACGGTCAGCACACGATCTGCACCAGCAGTGACAATCATGTCTGCCACCAGTTTGGCGGTAAGAGGCACACGCGCTGAACGCGGTCGACGGTCTTGCCGTGAATAACCAAAATACGGAATTACCGCTGTAATACGGCGTGTTGATGAACGACGCAGGGCATCGATCATCACCAGCAATTCCATCAGATTATTGTTGGTGGGCACGCAGGTGGGCTGGATAATAAACACATCCCGGCCACGTACATTTTCAGTGATTTCAATCAGGGTTTCGCCGTCGCTGAACTCTCCCACCACGGCTTTACCCAGCGAAAGGTCAAGGTAGTTCGCCACGGCCTGAGCCAGCTGCGGGTTCGCATTACCCGTAAACACCATCATTTGGCCGTCAGACACGATTTACTCCACCAGAAGTAGAAGTGACCGGCATCGAAGCCAGTACTGATTCTATGGTTGGGGCAGCAGGATTACTCGCGAAATCGGCGAACCTTAAGGTTCAAATCCTACCGCCCTGACCAAACAATTTATTAACAATTAACCACCGTGTTTACGGTTGTCATTTATCTTTTGGCTGGGGCGGCAGGATTCGAACCTGCGCATGCTGAGATCAAAACCCAGTGCCTTACCGCTTGGCGACGCCCCAATATAAACTTACTTTCCCGCACAAAACCTTTCCGGGCCGAACAACGGTGAACGATTACAGCCTGCGGCGACTATCGTCTGCCAACGGTTTTCAAGTTGTTTCGCCACCTCGCGCGCTTGCGATTCGCATTCAAACGCCGCAAACACACAACCACCCGTTCCGGTTAATCGCGCAGGCGCAAATCGCATCAAATCCGTCAATGCAACATCAACTTCATGATACCTTGCCCGCACCAGCGGTTCGAATACATTGCCAACACGGCTTCCGCCATCCCGACAAAAAAGGGCGCCACTCATATTCCCGGCACCCCCAGATCCAACCCACGAAAGGTAATCACGTATTTTGATGGGTCGCGCATCACGTGTCAATTGCGTATCACTAAACAATTTGGCTGTGGAGACCTGTACTCCGGGAGCCAGCACCACAAACCAGGGCTCGGGCAACATCACCGGCTCCAGTTTTTCACCCACGCCTTCCGCCCAGGCGGCACGACCGCGCACAAATACCGGCACATCAGCGCCCAATTGCAGACCCAGAACAGCAAGCTGGTCTTCACCAAGACCAAGCCGCCACAAATCATTAAGCGCGACCAGCGTGGTAGCAGCATCGGAACTGCCACCACCCAGACCACCGCCCATAGGCAGGGTTTTTTCGATGTGAATGTCCACACCCTGTGTGCAACCGGTTTCAGCCTGCAATAACCGTGCAGCACGAATGATTAAATCTTCCGCCTCGGGTACTCCGGGAACATCCACGACCCGCCGCAACTGCCCATCGGCGCGCACGCAAAAACGCAGCACGTCGCCAAAATCCAGAAACTGAAACACGGTTTGCAATTCGTGAAAACCGTCGGGTCGTTGCCCGGTGATGTGCAAAAACAGGTTGAGTTTGGCTGGTGCGAACCAGGCGGGCTGCTGCAAAATGGAATTATCTGGCATGATTCAATCGCCCAATGTCCAGCGGTCAATCACCAGACGCACACTGAGTTCGCCATTTTCCAGATAGACCTTGCGCGGCATCATCAGCCCGGCTACCTGGCGATAGGCCGGATATTCGATTTGCCAGTGAAATTGCTGCATACCGGCAAGCCGACCCTCTTCATCAAAGGCCAGCAGCGGGGCGACCTCACTCGTCGGCACCGGTACACCACGCACCCAATAACGCAGGCTGTTCAACGGCAACCGCCAGCCAAGCTGCTGAAAGAGGAGAGATTCAGCGTCCGCAGCGAGCATCGTTTGCCCATCCGGGGTACGCATTTCCACAGACTGTGGCCCACCATCCAGCTGCAATCCGCCCTGGCCAAAAGGAGCGCTGAAGCTCATCCGCCAGGTATCCGCCCTTTGCTGCCAATGCAATTTGCCACTCCAGCCGTCATCTTCGCTGTGGGCCGCGATACGCGCGCTCAACGTCCAGTCAGTTTGCGCATTCACAGACTGGACATGCTGCTGCCACAACTGGCCGACACGTTCAGAAGGAGGCTCGGGGGCGAAAGATGACAACGAGGCACAACCGGAAAACAGAGACACCGCACTCACCAGCCACCACGGTGCGATATGTTGCAGCAGCGAACGGGTCACAAGCCCAGACGCTTCATGGCATCCAGCAGAACCTCATGTTTAGGGTGTTTTTCCAGTGCTGTTTCCAGCACATCCAGCGCATCCCGCTTGTTACCCATTTCCCAAAGAACCTCACCCAGATGTGCCGCAATTTCCGGATCATGAATCAACGACAGGGCCTGGCGCAGCAACTCAACCGCACGAGCATGATTACCCATGCGGTACTGCACCCAGCCCATGCTGTCGATAATGGCGGCATCCGTCGGTTCCACTTCCAGTGCACGGGTAATGTAATCCAGTGCTTCGTCCAGACGCTCGGTGCGATCGGCCAACGTATAACCAAGCGCATTCAGCGCCTGCGCATTACCGGGCTCACGCTCAATGATGATGCGCAAGTCTTCTTCAGCCAGAGCCAGCTTGTTGGCCCTTTCGGCAACCAGAGCCCGTGCATAACGTAACGAGGTATCGTTAGGCATTTTTTCCAGCTTGTCGGCAAAAAATTCCAGAGCTTCCAGGTATTTTCCTGCCTTGCGCAACAGCTCACCTTCTACCAGGTAAAGTCGCACCTGGTCCTGCTCATTGCGCACACTCAGCGACTGTAAATGCGCGCGCGCACGTTCCAGTTTGCCTTGTTCCGCCAGCAAATTGGCCGCCCGCGACTGCGCACCCAGGTAATACTCACCATGACGCACAGCAAAATAATGTTTCAGCGCAATCTCGGGGTTCTTTTTTTCCTCGTAAACACGCCCCAGATAATAATTGGCCGCCAGCATGCGCTGGCGCAGACGCAAGACGAGCTTGAAGCGGGTTTCTGCCTTGTCGAGATCATTTAGCTGTAATGCCAACACACCTGCCGCATACTGCGCCTCAACGTTGCGCGGTTCCTGGACGACCAGGCGCTCAAACTCGACAAAAGCTCGGTGAAACTGTTTGGCTTCGGTTAACAATCGTGCATAACTCAGGCCGACGGAGATATCATTTCCCAGTTCACCATCACGCTCTTTTTCCAGATAGGCCAACGCCTTGTCTTTGTCGCCCCGTAAACTGAGAATCCGCGCACGCGACACTACTGCGGGTGCCCAGTGTGATTTCAATGCCAGAGATTTGTCCACCGAGTCCATGGCCAGTTCCAGCTTGCCCTGGCGCAGACCCAACTGGCCATGCGCCAGCCATGCATAGGGATTGTTCTGTTGTTTTGCCAGCAATTGCTCCATTACCGAGAGTGCAGCAATGGCATTTTTGGCCCGCACAAGCTGACCAGAGATTTTCATAAACCCTTGATCAGCCTTGTCCCCCGACAGGGTAATGTAACGCTCGTAACGCGCCACAGATTCCGGTGCACGACCGAAGGTCAGCAACAAGGGTGCCAACACCTCATAGGCCGTTGCATTATCCGGAGCCAGTTCGACCCACAGTTCTGCCGCCTCCAGCGCCTTTTCCAGGGCCTGGGCAAAAATGGCGATGCGCGCCGCGCGCTCTGCCACATTGGCATCCCGGGATTCCTGTGCCGCCGCCAGATAATTGCTCACGGCCACACCAATTTCGCCACGCTGCCCGGCCACTTCGGCAATCAGCAGCTGATACATCACCTGCGGTGAAAACTCGCCCTCAGGCAATTCCGTCAAGGTGGCTACGGATGCTGTGGGTGTTGGCGTGTCTTTCATCACGCCAGTGGAAACCGCGCAGCCCGTTAACCAGACCACACCAAAAACCCATAAAAAACGCACTGTTCTCACCATCGTTTACTCCAAAATCCCGAATAATTCGCGCATTTCACGCCCCACACAACACTTCTCCAATATTGTCGACCATGGCATTAAAGTGCTTAAAAAAATAAATGCCCCAAACCGGTCAAAACCTGACAAATTCAGCATGACTTGTATTCGCACTCCGGTTCGCTCAGAATTTACGGTTTGATCAAGGTACTATACTGGCACGTATGTCTCTTTTAGCCTTTGGCATTAATCACAAGACCGCCCCTGTAGACATCCGGGAACGCGTTGCGTTCGCTCCGGGCAAGCTGACTGATGCCCTGAAAGATCTGGTCACCAGCGCCAGAATTCAAGAGGCAGCCATTGTTTCCACCTGTAATCGCACCGAGCTGTACTGCGATTCTGGGCAGGATCCTGCCCAGGGACAACGTAACAGCACTATTATCGTCGATTGGTTCCGAGAATATCACAAGCTCGAAAAACGGGACATCGAGCCCTATATTTTCCTGCACCCGGACCGGGAAGCCGTGCGTCACATGTTGCGGGTCGCCAGCGGGCTGGATTCACTGGTGCTGGGCGAGCCGCAAATTCTCGGTCAGATCAAGGACGCCTACGCCACTGCCACCGAAGCAGGCACCATGGGTGGCCAGCTCGACCGGCTGTTTCAGCATACTTTTTCCGTGGCCAAACAGGTGCGCACCGATACCGCCATCGGTGCCAGCGCCGTGTCCGTAGCCTTTGCTGCGGTGAGCCTGGCCAAACAAATTTTTGATGCCTTTGACAAGCGTACTGCGCTGCTCATCGGCGCTGGCGAAACCGTGGAACTGGCGGCACGGCATCTGCGCCAAAGTGGCATTGGCCGAATGATTATTGCCAATCGCACGGTAGAAAACGCCCACACTCTGGCACAGGAAGTCGGCGCCTACGCCATCTCCCTGCCGGAGATCACCAGTCACCTCGCCGAGGCAGATATCGTTATTTCATCCACTGCCAGTCCACTGCCCATTCTTGGCAAAGGCAGCGTGGAAAGTGCGCTGAAAAAACGTAAACACCGCCCCATACTGATGGTGGACATCGCCGTACCGCGCGATATCGAACCCGAGGTCAACGACCTCAACGACGTTTATCTGTACACAGTGGATGACTTGCAGGATATCATTCAGGAAGGCCTGCGTTCCCGTCAGGAAGCCGCACAACAGGCAGAAGAAATTATCGACACCGAAGTGTCACACTTCATGCACTGGCTGCGATCGCTGGATGCCGTCTCCACTATTCGCGCCATGCGTGAAGACGCGCAAAGCCAGCGCGATATCGAACTCGAACGGGCCATGCGCCTGCTGCAATCGGGAAAAAATGCCGAACAGGTCATCACCGAAATGGCCAACCGGCTGACCAACAAGCTTATTCACACTCCCAGCGTACAGCTCAAAAAGGCGGGTTATGATGCCCGCGAAGACATTTTTGATGCCGCCCGTGAGCTGTACGACCTCAAAGATCGCGACCTTTAGCGACTTTCTCTCCGCTGTCACTCACCGGCAGAAACTGTTTGTTGTCAGAGCGCATTTATTATCAAACCAAAAGTTTAAATCAAGAGCTAAATCAGAGCCAGGAAATGGAAAATAAACGACTCCGCAGCAAGCTGCGGGGAATTGAACCCATAGAGATTAAATAACTTATACAAGTGGCGCTCTGATTCAGCCGCAGGGTGGGCACGTAGTTTGTGCCCACGCGGTGACTCCACGTCCGCGTGGGCAAAAAAGCATGCCCACCCTACTTTCTGTTAGACCGCTTATTATTAAATCAAAGTAAGTAAATCAAAGCATTATTGAACCCGTTTTTATTAAACCAGAGAACGCACAGGCGAATTATGAAACCATCGATTCACAGCAAACTGGAAACCATTGCAGACCGTCTTGAAGAAGTCAGCGCCCTGCTCGCTGATCCGGACGTGATGTCAGATCAAAACCGGTTTCGCGAATTGTCCAAAGAGTACGCACAAATCGACCCGGTGGTAAAGTGTTTCAAGGATTACCAGTCCACGTTAGACGATTTCAGCGAAGCGGAATCATTACTCAAAGATGATGACCCCGAAATGCGCGAAATGGGTGAAGAAGAACTCAAAAACACCAAAAACCGACAACAGGTACTGGAACTCGAATTACAAAAACTGTTATTGCCAACTGACCCTAACGACGACAGCAATACTTTTCTGGAAATACGTGCCGGTACCGGCGGCGATGAGGCCGCACTGTTTGCGGGCGACCTGTTTCGCATGTACTCACGTTATGCAGAAAACCGTCGCTGGCAAGTGGAAATTATCAGCGAAAGTCAGGGCGAACACGGCGGCTATAAAGAGATCATTCTGCGTATCATCGGTCAAGGTGCCTATTCGCGGCTCAAGTTTGAATCCGGTGGCCACCGTGTGCAGCGCGTGCCGGAAACCGAATCCCAGGGGCGTATTCACACCTCGGCCTGTACGGTTGCCATCATGCCGGAAGTCGCCGAGGTGGAACAAATCAACATCAATACCGCCGACCTTAAAGTCGATACCTTTCGTGCCAGCGGTGCCGGCGGTCAGCACGTGAACAAAACCGACTCGGCAATTCGCATCACTCACCTGCCCACCGGCACGGTCGTGGAGTGTCAGGACGAGCGCTCGCAACATAAAAACCGCGCCCGTGCCATGTCATTATTGCAAGCCCGCATCACCAATGCCGAGCGTGAAAAACAGGATGCTGAACAGGCCGAAACACGTAAATCACTCGTCGGCAGCGGCGATCGCTCCGGGCGCATTCGCACCTACAATTATCCACAAGGGCGGATTACCGACCACCGCATCAACCTCACCCTGTACAAGCTGGATGAGATCATGCAGGGCAATCTCGATCAGGTCATTGAGCCACTGATCAATGAACATCAAATTCAACAACTTGCGCAATTAAGTGACGAATAATCAAGCAGGTACCCATATCAAAAATGTCCTGCTGGATGCAGAAAGGCAACTGCGTACTGCCGGTCTGCACGAATGCCCCCAACTGGATGCCGAAATCCTGCTGGCCCACGCATTGGGCCAGACACGTACTTTTTTGCGTACCTGGCCGGAACGCATACCCGAACCGGCACACGCCACACAATTCCGCACCCTGCTCGCACGTCGCTGCCAGGGCGAACCCGTCGCCTACCTCACCGGCAAACGCGATTTTTGGGACATGACGCTGACCGTATCACCTCACACCCTCATTCCCCGCCCGGAAACTGAAACATTGGTGGAACTGGCACTGGAAAAAATTCCGCCTGATGCCCGCTGGCGCATTGCCGACCTTGGCACCGGCAGCGGTGCCATCGCCCTGGCCATTGCCCGCGAACGACCCCATTGCCAGATTGTTGCTACGGATATTTCACCTGTCGCACTAAGCATCGCCCGCGACAATGCGACCCGACTCAAAATCAACAATATTCGTTTTACCGAGGGCCGCTGGTGCAAACCCCTGGCCAGCGAGCATTTTGAGATCATTGTCAGCAACCCCCCCTATGTACATCCCGCCGACCCTCACCTGCAACAGGGCGATTTACGCTTTGAACCACTCACAGCGCTGCAATCCGGCCCGGACGGTTTAACCGACATTCGCACCATTTGCACCGAAGCCCGCCAACATTTGTGCTCACCGGGCTGGCTCCTGCTGGAACACGGTTACGAACAGGGCACTGCGGTGCCCACTATTTTGCGCGAGCTGGGCTATCAGCAGGTACAAACAGAAAGAGATCTGGCACAAAATGACCGTGTCAGCCTGGGTAACTGGACAGGAAACATAGAATTTCTGCCCTGACCGGGCTAGGATTGGAGCATGGATTCACTAACCACTGATTTCATCAAAACCCGCGAAATCCACTTTCGTAATGTGGACCCGGCAAGCGGCGACGCTCGTGAAGCCTTGCGTCTGTTGCTGGATGCGCCCGGCATCGAAAACATTCGCGCCCTGAACGATGACTGCATCCAGATCAGTTACGACATCCGTCAGGTGACCCTGCAAGCGCTCGAAGCCGCACTGATGGAAGTGGGTTTTCATCTGGACAACAGTCTGCTGGTCAAAATAAAACGCTCGTTGTTTTATTACACGGAAGAAACCCAGTTGATGAACCTGGGTTATCAACACGACCAGGCCAGTTCTACGCTCGATATCTTTGTCAATTGCTACAATCAGCGCAAACACGGCTGCCGCGATAAACGACCGGAGTATCTGCGGCATTACTCCTGAGGTCACTCTGGCTTTCGGTTATCCGCTGAACACCTGGTACATCAAACTTCACCACCCTGTAAATATTTTGCATGTCCCGGCGATTGCTGCACAATAAACCAATGGACGATCACCAGCTCCTTCGTTATAGCCGACAGATCATGCTGCCCCGGATGGACATTGCCGGACAGCAACGTCTGATGCAATCCCGTGCACTGATCATCGGCCTCGGTGGACTGGGTTCTCCGGTGGCCATGTATCTGGCGGCAGCCGGTGTGGGACAGCTGACACTGGTGGATTTTGATGCTGTGGATTTATCCAATCTGCAACGGCAAATTATTCATAGCCACAATGACATCGACCGTCCCAAAACAGACTCGGCAGCAGACACGCTGCGTGCTCTGAATCCGGAAATCAAAATAAACACACTGAACAAAAAACTCACCGGCGAAGCACTTGTCCGGGCCGTCCGGCAGGCCGATGTGGTTATCGATGCCAGCGATAATTTTGCCACCCGTTTTGCCATCAACCAGGCCTGCGTGAACACACGCACAGCACTGGTGTCTGGTGCCGCCATTCGGCTGGAGGGCCAGGTGTCGGTTTTTCCGAATACACCCGGCGAAGAGGCAGATGCCCCCTGTTATCGCTGCCTTTACGATGACATCCCCGAAACCGAAGCCAGGTGCAGCGAAACCGGCGTACTGGCGCCCGTAGTGGGCATTATCGGCAGCATTCAGGCCACCGAGGCCATCAAGCTGCTCAGTGGGCTGGGAACTCCCCTTGCCGGACGCTTGTTAATCCTGGATGCCAGTACCATGGAATTTCGTGAAATCCGCCTGCGTCGTGATCCACAATGCCCGGTCTGCGGCAAACCTCAGATATAGCCGTAAAGATTGAGATTTAGGCATTCATTGCGCGCCCTCTTCATTCCATGGCCGCGTTAAAATCCTCGCAATAGTCCCGCTACCAGTACACCGTCAAGGCTATTTTGACGGTGTACCAGTCGTTATTTTGCCTTACCATAAAATAAATATGACGTTCCCTGACCCCTGAATTTCAAATGTTGCGAGTCTATATCAGTCCGAATATAACTCTTTGAGAATAAAGAAATTGACCCCGCCACACTTTCAATAAATACTGGGACGACGACTGTATTTTCCTGATAACCTGGAACAGGTCGGTCAATATTTTTCGCTCACCTGTAATGGTGCCAACAACCGCAAAAAAATATTGTAAAACACGCTGTTGACGTATTGTTACCTGAATCCTGCGAGTGCTCGTACTTGCAGGGTTCGGGTATTACGTGGAAAACCTGCACAGATTGTATAGGGGAGGTTAAAATGAACACAGGCCAACGCATCACAGGCATATGTTTATGTGTGTTCTTTGCCTTTTTTCCATGGCCTGCCTTTTCGACAGATACCATCGACCACAGCACCACTGATCACGAAAATAACAACGCACTCATGGGCGTCGGCGCACATTTTGCGTGGATTCTGTTTGATGCCATCAAGACCGACCTGGAAACCAAAACCGGCCGCGACATCATTTTGTTTGGCGAAAACTCCATGCTGGGTGTCGGTTGCAATGCGGGCATCAAAGCCGCCAGACAGGCCACTCAAAGCCGGGAAACGTTTGGTTTTATCTGCTGCTCGTTAAGCGATGAAGAAATCGAAAAAGAACAACTCATCGTCTATCCGCTGGCCAAAGAGCCCATCCTGATTCTTACCCACAAAGACAACCCGGTAGACAACCTCGGTTCAGACCAGGTGCGCGCTATTTTCCGTGGTGATTTGGTGAGCTGGGCCGATGCAGACGGAACAGATAAACCCATCGTGGTAGTCACACGCCTGCACTGTAAAAAACGTCCAGGTCACTGGAAAACCATTTTGCCCGGTCACAAGGAATTCCGCCAGGAACGCCTGAACGTCACCAGTGCCGCACTTATGGTGCAGCGAGTGGGTGACTTCAGTGGTGCTATTGGTCACACCGGCTCCACCTGGAAATTCAAGTCCGAAGACAGGATAAAAGTTGTCACTGTGGACGGTTTCAAGCCCACGGCAGAAAATCTGCGCAACGGCAAATACCCCTTTTATCGCCAACTATCAGCCATCACCAACCGCAACCCGTCGCCGGATGTGGTCAAGCTCATTAATGAAGCACAAACCGGCAAGGCCTTCCGCAGGGTCGCCCGGCAATATGAGCTGCTACCGCTCAATCCGATGCAACAAGCACCTCCGGCAAGTATCGTAACGCAATAACATTTTCTGTTTATGACGTCCAAAAGCAATAAATTCACTATTCCCCGCATGCTGACCACCTATCGCGCACGCCTGTATTTTTACACTATTTTGCTCATCACATTTTTGGTGGCAACACTTGCATATACCTATACTTATTCCCGTGATGCCATTCTGGAACAGGCCGAATACAACCTTTCAAACACAGCTCGCCTGCTCACTGGCAATATCAAGATGGAAGAAAATGGACTCCTGCACCATGCTGAAATGATTCGTGATGACCCACGCATCCAGGAATACATGTACATAGTCACCAAAATAGGTGCCGAAAAAGAAGCCCTGCGTCGGCTTTTAAAACGTGATTTCAGCTGGTTATCAGTAGAACGTTTTGTCTTTCTCGACCTGAACGGCCAACCACGACTCAACACAAAAAATGCCGACCTTGCCAATGCCGTGCAAGAACACATGCGTCAGTCACAAAATAATATTTTTTACACCCAGAGCTCACGCGGGTTTGAACTGGTCGCCTGGGCAGCTATTTACTGGCAAGGCACCCCGCTGGGCACCATTGCTATCACCCATCTGCTCGACAACAACTGGCTCAACCAACATCAAAACTACAGTAATGGGCACCTGTTCATCGAAAAACACAATGTTGTGCAATTAAGCAGTCTGCCTGAAAGCGAAGGCAAAACCTTTTTGCCGCGCGGTGACAGCATTGTGATGAATAACAAAATTTACCAGGTGCGCGCTATCCCCCTCGCGGGTGAAAGCATACGTACGCTCCACCTGTGGCACGGCATTTCAGAACAGGAGGTGCTCAGGCAATTAAAACGACACAGCCAGATCATTCTTGCGTTGGCCATACTTGGCAGCCTTGCCACTCTGACCGTGGGCCTGATGATTGCGCGCGACTTCAACCGGCCACTAAACCAGCTAATGGAGATCACCCATGCCGTCACGCAAGGCGCATTACCCATGATGGACCGGGCCGTAGAGACCAACGAGATTGACACCTTGTCCAATCGTTTTTCCGAAATGCTGCAAAGCCTGCGCGAAAAACAGGAAGAGATCGACCACGCCCACAAACGGCTGGAAGAGTCGGCCATCACCGATTCACTCACCGGCTTGCACAACCGCCGTTACCTCAAACAAATATTTCCACAACTGTTTGCGCAGGTACAACGTGAAACACACTGCCTCAGCGGACTCATGCTGGATCTGGATTATTTTAAACGCATCAACGACCGATACGGTCACCTTGTCGGCGACCAGTGTCTTGCCCACATGGGTGAGGTATTAAAAGAATCCTGTCGTGCCAGTGATTATATTTTCCGCATGGGTGGCGAGGAGTTTTTAATTTTGAGTTTGAGCGACACGGCTCAGGGAGGAGAAATACTGGCAGAAAAAATCCGTAATGCTCTGGAAAGAAATCCTGTGACATATAAACAAACACTTATCAACATGACCACCAGTATCGGCGTGGGGCTCACCGAAAATCAGCTGGACCCGGAAGCCGCATTAACCAATCTACTGTTCCATGCCGACAAAGCGCTCTACACCGCAAAAGACAATGGCCGCAACCAGGTCATTATTTACAACAACACCTTGCAAAACACCACATCCTGAACCACCCGGCCAGCTGCAATCAACAGCCAAGCTTTTGTTTGAGTAATTCGTTAACCTGCTGAGGATTGGCCTTCCCCTGAGTAGCCTTCATTACCTGACCGACAAAAAAACCAAACAGCTTGTCTTTACCTCCGCGGTATTGCTCCACCTGCCCCGGGTTTTTGGCAATAATGTCATCAATAATCGGCTCAATAGCGCTGGAGTCCGTAATCTGTTTCAGGCCACGCGCTTCGATCACGGTGTCGGCATCGCCTTCACCCTGCCACATCGCCTCAAACACTTCCTTGGCAATTTTGCCAGAGATGGTGTTGTCCTGAATGCGCTTGATCATACCACCGAGCATTTCTGCACTCACCGGGCTTTCCGCGATTTCCTGACCCGCTTTATTCAATGCACCCAGCAAATCCCCGGCCACCCAGTTGGCTGCCAGTTTGGCTTCGCCGCCAGCCACCTTTGCTACCCACTCAAAGTAGTCAGCCAATTCCCGGCTCGCAGTCAGCACGTCGGCATCATAACGACTTAAAGAAAGCTCCTGCACAAATCGTTGCCTTTTTTCACCAGGCAACTCCGGCAGTGACGCTTTCACTTCACTCAAAAAACTTTCCTCGATCACCACCGGTAACAAGTCCGGGTCGGGGAAATAACGATAATCGTTGGCCTCTTCCTTGCTTCGCATAGAGCGTGTTTCATTTTTATCGGAATCGTAGAGGCGCGTTTCCTGCACGACCTTGCCGCCAGACTCAATGAGGTCGATCTGCCGCTCCACTTCAATATCAATGGCCTTTTCCACAAAACGGAAAGAGTTGATATTTTTTAATTCGGCGCGCGTACCATATTCTTTCTGTCCCACGGGTCGCACCGAAACATTGGCATCACAACGAAAACTGCCTTCCTGCATATTGCCGTCACAAATCTCCAGATACTGCACCAGCGAATGGATTTTTTTCATATAGGCAACCGCTTCTTTCGCAGAACGCATGTCTGGCTCGGAGACAATCTCCAGCAGCGGCGTACCTGCACGATTGAGATCAACACCCGTCATGCCGTGGAAATCACCATGCATGGATTTACCGGCATCTTCTTCCAGATGAGCACGGGTGATACCAATTATTTTACTGGAACCGTCTTCCATCTCGACCTCCAGCTGGCCCGTTTCAACAATGGGTAATTCCATCTGGCTGATCTGGTAGCCCTTGGGTAAATCGGGATAAAAATAATTTTTACGCGCAAATACTGAACGCCGTGACACATTGGCACCGATAGCCAAACCAAATTTGGCTGCCATGCGCACCGCTTCCTTGTTCAAAACCGGCAACACACCGGGCAACCCCAGATCTACTACGCAGGCCTGGGTATTCGGCTCCGCACCATAGGCGGTGGAGGCACCGGAAAAAATCTTGCTTTTGGTAGCAAGCTGGGCGTGGATTTCCAGGCCAATAACAACTTCCCATTGCATAAATTTAATATCTCCAGTTGCGAATATTGATGCAAATGATCACTATGAAGAAAGATCGCTATAAGTGTAACTAACTGTGTTTCGCAAAATACCAGAAATCCTTTTCGTCATGGCCACCATCTGTACACGTTCGCCCACCCGTTAGCACTTTTTCAGAAACCCTTACGTTGTTATTCAGAATAATCATGCCCTGGGCAACACCACCACATATACGATCATCCTTCAAATTCCACATTTTTCTCTCTTCATCGCCAAGAGGGTTCCCAAACATGATCACAACAAAATCCGCATCCAAACGTGGGTACGCATAATAATCAAGTTTTTTCGTTTTTCTGTCCCTCAAAAAATAGCACGGCGGCTTAAGCTTCAAGGTAAACCTGGTGGTTTTTGATGATGCGGTTGACTGTAAAACACAGGTGTCATTTTTGCTGATAAGTGTTAAATCATTATAATAAAGGACGGCATGATCCGTAATACGTTCATCTGCAAAAGAACAGGAAGCCAGAAAAAATGAAATCAAAGCAGCTGATAATTTCATTTTGTCACTTCCCAAAACCAAATTTCCTTACCACGCGAAAGATAATCTACTGCTCCTCCCTGCATAGCGATACCATTCCAGACATCAATATGATCTGTCGACCCCCAGCCATTTTTTATAAAAACAATACCTTTCTTGCCCACAAAGTCACTTTTATTTGCATTTTTAATTATTTCTACATCACCAAATAATGTGGTTTCACTTTTCATCCAGTTGGCAAGTTCTTGTGCGGCTAAAATATGCTTTGGACTATGCTTAAAACCAGGATAACAACGCCTGTTAGGATACATTTTATCGAATCCGGCAGTATTCACACCCGATTTTTCCAGGGCAACGCCCATTCTTATTGCACATTGATTACGAAAGGTTTTTTTATCACATGGAAAAACATCCTGGGGATGGTTTGCCCATAATTTATCAAACAATAATATGTTCATATCACATTAATTCCCTGTTGATTAATCACCGAATGATTACTCAAATCCTTGTGGTGCTCGAGTATGCCAATCAGTTTCCTGTTGGTATTGATGCGCTACATTCAACAGGCGTGACTCATCAAAATAATTGCCAATAATTTGCAAGCCGACCGGCATATCACCCTTGCTTCCGGCGACGAACCCCGCAGGAATCGACATGCCGGGTAACCCTGCAAGGTTGGTGGCAATGGTATAAATATCCGACAAATACATGCTCACCGGATCATTTTGGCACCCAGTTTGAAGGCAACATCCGGCACGGTAGGCCCCATGATCACATCCACTTTTTCAAAGGCCTGTTTAAAATCATCGCTGATGAGCTGACGCAACTGTTGCGCCTTCAAATAATAAGCATCGTAATAACCGGCGGACAACGCATAAGTACCCATCATGATGCGCCGTTTCACTTCCGCGCCAAAGCCTTCACCGCGCGAGCGCTTGTAAAGATCTTCCAGATCTTGCGGGTCTTCACAGCGATAACCGAAACGCACCCCGTCAAAACGCGACAGGTTCGAGGAACACTCTGCGGGAGCCACCACATAATACGTCGGTACTGATAAATTCGAGTTAGGCAAACTGATGTCCACCAACTCGGCACCCATTTGTTGATACTGTTTAATGGCCGCATCTATCACACGGCCCACTTCAGCATCCAGGCCTTCACCAAAGTATTCTTTGGGCAGACCAATCTTCAAACCGTGCAGATCATCATTCAA
>JAADIL010000060.1 GCA_013151355.1 Gammaproteobacteria bacterium | reverse complement strand
CCCACGCCGGGTACACCGGCGGTGCCTATGGAGGCCAGAACTGCCATGCCAATCACGGTGAGGTAACCGCTGATGCCCAGGTCGATTCCATAGACATTGGCTATGAATACGGTTGCCACACCCTGCATGATGGCGGTGCCATCCATGTTGATGGTGGCACCGAAAGGCACGACAAAAGAGGCGGTGGAGTTATCCACACCGAGGCGTTTTTCCACCGAGCGCAGTGTTACCGGGATGGTGGCATTTGATAAACGCGAATATCTGTGCGGTACGCATTTTTTTCAGGAACATTAACGGACTGACACGTCCCAGCAGTTTCAGCAACATCATCAGGGTGCCTGTCATGTGCAGCACCAACACCACTGCCACGACACCGAAATAGCTGATCATCGGCAGGATCAGCCCCAAGCCTTGCAGGGAAAACGTTTTTGCCATTAACGCAAATACACCAATGGGTGCAACGTGCATCACGACGTTAACCACTTCCATCATTACGTCGTTCAGCTTTTCTGCCCCTTGCGCGATGGGACGTCCCCTCTCACCAATCATTAATACGCAAACGGCAAAAAGAATGGTGAAAAATATAATTTGCAGCATGTTGCCGCTTGCGTAAGCGGCAATGGGGTTGGTTGGCACCAGATCAATAATCACCTGAGTCAGTGGTGGTGCAACAGGAGCGGTAAATTCTGCTTGCCCAACTGTTTGCATGTCAAAGCCTTCACCCGGTCCCACCACCACGGCCACTGTAATCGCCAGTGTAATGGCCAATGCGGTGGTTAACATGAACAGCAGAAATGCCTTGATGCCGACCCGGCCCAGTGTATTCACATCTCCGATGCCGCAAACACCACAGATCAGGGAGAAGGTGACCAGCGGTACCACCAGCATTTTCAGCGCATTGATAAACAGCGCACCAACAACATGAAAAAGCCCGTTGACCAGATAGTCCTGGATAAAGGCTACTTCGCTTGCAAAAGCGTTGATCAGGCTGCCAACAACCAGGCCACAGATCATCCAGATCAGAATTTTGGTTGTCATACTCATTTTTTGTTGTGGCATCAATCAGTTCCTGTTGGTGTGCTTGCTTACGGAAAAGCGATACTACATTACATTGGTGTCAAACCGGGAGGGCAGGATTACAGATTTTTGTGAGAAATATGAACAGCTGCGGGGGCTTGCCTGTAATGGAAACGGGAGTGGTAGCCGGTGCTGGCTCCAGGTTTGAAGGATGGGGAAAGCGAAAGGCAGCCTTTCGATGCTACCGCATTTTGTGGCAACTCTTCGGGTATCTGTGGATAGCGGGTTTCAATATCATCCTCAAGCCGGTATTTCTTTAACCTGAATTAATCAGTTGAGCCGCTCTCGCTACGACTCAACTGATTAATTCAGGTTTAACGCTCGATACTGTGCCTGGTTTCAAAATTTTTGCTGAATGCTCCCGGCATAATCAGTTATTATTTTATCAAATAATAATATGGTTATATATTGATTTAACGTGTACTCTTTTTAGCCTACAGTTAATCTCTATGGGTTCAATTCCCCGCAGCTTGCTGCGAATACCGTCATTCTGGCCAGGCCAGAATCCAGAGGTTGAAACCCCTGGACACCGGCCTTCGCCGGTGTGACGTTAATACCCCGTCAGCTTGCTGCGGGGTCGTTTATTGAATGTGGCATATGGTATACCTTCCGGCTGTTGGCATGAATGAGGCGGGCCGTTTGTCAGGAAAAGGAATGATGGAATGAGAGTGCAGTGAGAGTGCAGTCACCCACAGAGCAAAATGTGCGGGCCGCCAGTGTTATGGCAGCGGGGCAAAGCCCGTTTGCTCTCGATAACCACCGTGCCTACGCAGCATGGCGCGAGCAAAAACGGGCGCATTACCCGCAACACCTGAGTGAGTTGCTGGTGCCGGTTGTTAATCCCCATACCCCGAGCGAAGCGGAGTGTGCCGCCATTCGACGGGCCTGTGCCCGTGCCAATATGGCGATTTATATCAGCCAGCCGCCAATGGATGGCGCAACGCCGGATACATCGCTGGTTGTTAACATGGGGCGGCATTTTGGCCTGTTGCATCTGGATCAGAATCTTTATGCCGATGACGATGGTATTTCCGCGTTGCAGGTTTCTGCTCAGCGACGTCAATACGAGTACATCCCGTATAGCCGATGTAGTATTAGCTGGCATACCGACGGCTATTATAATCCACCCGATCGAAAAATTCGTGCCATGGTGCTGCATTGTGTGCGGCCAGCGGCAGAAGGGGGTGACAATGCTTTGCTGGATCATGAAATGCTGTATTTACAGTTGCGTGATAAAAACCCCAACTATATTGCAGCTTTAATGCAGGACGATGTGATGACCATTCCTGCCAACATTGAAAATGGTGTGGAAATTCGCCCTGAACAAAGCGGCCCGGTATTTTCAGTGGATGCGCACAGTGGCCATTTGCATATGCGCTACACGGCGCGCACACGTTCTATTGTGTGGAAAACAGATACCACCACACAGGCTGCCGTGAAACTGCTTGAAAATCTGTTGGTGGGAGATTCACCGTATTGTTTTAACCGGCGTTTGGCAGCAGGAGAAGGAATTATCAGCAATAATGTATTGCATAGTCGCACGGCATTTGAAGATGGCGATGATGCAGGGCAGGGGCGATTGATTTACCGTGCGCGCTATTACGAGCGCATTCAATGATGATTTTACAGCGGTCGTACAGTGAGAAACCGTGATGATTTATTTGAGCGAATTATTGATACAAAACCCGGAGCTGGAATCCTTTGACCAGCTGTTGCAAGTCATTGGCCAAAAAGCCCAACAGGGTGCAATCCATTTGAAAATCGACATCAAACCCGCTTATCCCGACACTCCCGGTAACTGGGAAGATAAAGTGGAGGGCGCATTCGCGGGTGTGCATTCGATGATGGGCGCTTACACGGGTTGTACTGAAGAAGACTAATCAGCCAATTGAGAACGTTGAACAGGAAGATACAATGAAGTTTCTGGATGATGGTATGGGTATGCGTGACGCCGACAGTGGTGACGAAGCAGAAGTGTCCGTGGCACAACTGGAACAGGCGCTGGTTATCGCGCAACAGGAAATACTCGAACTGCCTGCCGGTTATCAGCCAGTGCAAAAGGCGGTCATACAAAATCGTATTGCTGAACTGCTGGTGGATTTGCAGCGAGACGAAGAGGCGTTCGATATTGCACGTGAGGCTTTTGATGTTTTTGTGGCAGTGCAGCAATGGGAAGACGCCGTGCAATCATGCAACGTGATGTTTCTTGCTGGCCAGGCAGCCTCGTTGCCAGCCCTGGGGCAAGGTGTGTGGCTGGCGGTAACTTTTCCCATTGATGCTGAATTATCGATTGTCATGTTGCAACACATTATCGATGAAACTCCCCCTGACTCTGATGGTGCTGCGGTGGCTGCGATTACCGCCTGTTATGTGGTGGAAATGCGCAGTGAAGGCAAACAGCGCGATAACCTTGCCCTGTTTACCAATCACATGTTGGGCACTGTGGCCCGTCGGCATAGTGATGTGAGCAAACAGGAACAGTTTGATGACTGGATGGAAAAAATGGAACTGACCGATCCTGCCAAATTTTTGCCGCGCTTGCGTAATGTGGTGGACG
The DNA here is from genome assembly GCA_013151355.1 of Gammaproteobacteria bacterium. Lineage (GTDB taxonomy): Bacteria > Pseudomonadota > Gammaproteobacteria > SZUA-152 > SZUA-152 > SZUA-152. The sequence continues at coordinate 1,451 of JAADIL010000060.1, read as the reverse complement.
TGCTGGTGCAGGAGGACTGGTGGGTGGATCGCGAGGCGATTTGGGCAAGCCTGCCGGATCAATAGGATAATATGCCTGTCAACAAAATTATCAATTCTGTTTTTGCAGGGTGGACATGTTTTTTTGCCCACGCGGATGTGGAATCACCGCGTGGGCACAAACTACATGCCCACTCTGTACCAGGAAGCCGGTTTTTTTAGAAGCATGTATTGGCAGGAAGACACTAAAAACAAAACACTGTGCGTCACTGACGATGTGGTGGATCTTGTATTCACATTGCGTTGCAAGTGTTTGCCGGTGGACCATGTTTATTCCCTGTTTAAAGCCGTGCAAACCGTATTGCCCTGGTTACAGGAAGAGCCTGCTGCTGGAATGCATGCGGTGAATGTCGCCGCGTCAGGTAATGGCTGGATGCGCCCGAATGATCCACATGCATTATTGCATTTATCAAAACGTACCCGTTTTGAATTGCGTGTCCCTGGACATCGCATTGCTGATGCAAAAAAACTGGTGGGTGAAAAGCTGGATGTTTGTGGTTATGTTTTTGCACTGCATTCAGTTCACGAGCGACCGTTGAGTACCATTACCACGTTGTTTTCACGTCATCTGGTCGCTGAGCCAGAGCTGATGGATGAAGAGGAAATATTGCATTGGGTATCTGCACAATTAACAGAGCAGGGAATAACGCCGCGTAAAATGTTATGCGGTACCAGGCATTCCATCAAAACACCTGAAAAAAATATTGATACACGCAGCTTGATGATTGCTGATCTTGAAACTGAAGAATCGTTATGGTTGCAGCAGCATGGTCTGGGTCCTTATCGGCATTTGGGCTGTGGTTTGTTTATTCCACATAAAGACATTACTGACTTGAACAAAGAAACAGAATGATTTTTGCAATACGTCACAAACAGGCACCTCGGGCCTGAATCCAAAAAGGAGATCGCAATGGCTATAGTGCTTAATGGTAAAACCATTGAAACCACGCCCACAGGTTACCTGGTCGATATTGCCGACTGGAATGAAGACCTGGCAAGGCTTGTTGCTGCAGAAGAAGGTGTGGAGTTAACCGAAAAACATTGGGATTTGATGAATTATCTGCGTGATGAATTTATCAACAACGGTGGCAACCAACCCAATACGCGTGCCCTCATTAAAACCATGGCGGAAAAATGGGGTTCAAAACCTACCCAAAAAGATTTGTATGCGTTATTTCCCAAAGACCCCAGCAAGCAGGGCGGGCGTATTGCCGGGTTGCCGGAATCCCGGCGCAAGGGTGGGTATTAAAATGGCAGGGGAAAGATTGCCTGTTTTTGGCAATGAGTGCATAGAATGACACAATTTTGTGCCAGTGAAACGAAAGATATCCTGATCAAATAACGGTAAAACAAAAGGATGAACTCAGGATAATTATTGCAGTATTGCGGGTATAGACAGAGATGCCTTCCCGC
>JAADIL010000015.1 GCA_013151355.1 Gammaproteobacteria bacterium | reverse complement strand
GCGAATCCTTGTCCGCAAAACGCACGATCTTGTCCTCGATGGATGGACAATAACGCGGCCCCACACCTTCAATCTCGCCGCTGTACATGGGTGAACGGTCAAGACCTGCACGGATAATATCGTGAGTCTGTGCATTGGTATGGGTGATGTGGCAAGGCACCTGGCGCGGATGATCATCAACCGAGCCCATAAAAGAGAACACCGGCCGAGGATCATCACCCGGCTGCGCTTCCAGCATGGAATAATCGATAGTGTTGCCATCAATGCGCGGCGGAGTGCCTGTCTTCAATCGATCAGCGCGAAATGGCAGCTCGCGCAGACGCCGGGCCAGCGCATTGGCAGGTGGATCACCCGCACGACCACCCTGATGGCTCTCCAGTCCGATGTGAATACGACCACCCAAAAAGGTACCGACGGTAAGCACCACCGTGGGTGCCTGAAATTTAAGGCCCATCTGCGTCAGCACACCGGTGACGTGACCGCCCTCCACCAGCAGATCATCCACCGCCTGCTGAAACAGGGTCAGGTTGGGCTGGTTCTCCAACATCCCGCGCACCGTCTGCCGGTACAACACCCGGTCGGCCTGCGCCCGTGTCGCCCGTACAGCCGGGCCCTTGCGTGCATTGAGACGACGGAACTGAATACCTGCACGATCCGCCGCACTGGCCATCACTCCTCCCAAAGCATCCACCTCTTTCACCAGATGCCCCTTGCCAATACCACCGATGGCAGGATTGCAGGACATCTGCCCCAACGTATCGAGATTGTGGGTCAGCAAAACCGTGCGCGCACCGCTGCGTGCCGCAGCCAGCGCAGCCTCGGTACCGGCGTGTCCGCCGCCGACGACAATCACATCGAATCGATCCTGGAAAAACATGGGGCATTACCAAAGAAACAGAACAGCGTATTTTACCGGTTGCCGAAAAAGTATCCAGTGAGTTTTTATGGATGTGCCGGATCTCCCGTCCTGCACAACATCAACCCTGCTGAAACACCCTGTCAGGTTGCCACGCGGAGCTCTGCCATCGCTGATGAGATAACACGAATGGCAGAACGCATTAACAGCCATACCAGACCCGCTGCAACCACGGTGTCAGGCCAACCTGAATTGGTGAACCAAACGGCACCAGCCGCCACGAAAACAGACAGGTTTGATGCTATGTCATTTCGCGAACATTCCCACACCGAACTCATATTCACATCTTCTTTGCGGTGTCGCCAAAGAACCAAAAGACAAAGAGAGTTCGCAGCAAGACCGAGAAGACTGAAAGCACCCATGATTTCGAAGACAGGGACGCCCGGAACAAAAAGCTTGTAAACAACCTGGGCAGCCACAACGAGAGCAGCAAGGAGTATTAACCCGCCTTTAAACAGCGCGACTTTGGCCTTGACGGATACGCTGCCTGAAACAGCATAAAAACTGAGGCCATATGTTAATGCGTCCCCCAGATTATCAAGACTGTCAGCTAACAGGGCGGTGGTATTACCATAAAGCGCTGCAGCGCCGATGACAAAAAACATAACAGCGTTAATACCGAGAACAATCAGCAATGTTCCCCGTTGTCGCTCACGCAACCGATCCAGAGAACAATCTTGCTGACAACATCCACTCATGTTTTTTTGTTAAAACTCAACATCCTGTATCAGTGCTTTTACGCAAGCACGGGTCCGGTTGTAATCTCGCGACCCGATTTTATCACAGTCACACCAGGCTGATGAAAATCCCTTACATGCTGTTCATCAGACATGATCAGGAACGTGCACGTTCCTTGTTACTGGCCCAGTGCCTTTGTCATAAAAAAGTGTTTGATGGGCGTGACGCGATCAGAAAAATCAAGTCCAATATTGCGTAATTCACGCAGCCCTGGTGTGTTGTTGCTGAACAATTGTTTGAATGCACCCATGGCTTCCAGCATCAACAGGTTGTCACCACGCCGGGCGCGTTCAAAACGTCGCAAAATTTTAAAACTGCCAATATTTTTTTGCCGGGTGTGTGCCATGAGCACGATGTTTGCCAGGCATTGCGCATCGGCAAAACCCAAATTAACCCCTTGTCCTGCTAATGGATGAATAGTGTGTGCCGCATCGCCAATCAGGGCAAGATGGGGTTTAACGTAGTTTTTTGCATGTTGGCCCTTGATGGGAAAACGTGCACGTGGCCCGGTGTGCAAAATTTTCCCCAGTTTTGCCTCGAAGGCAATTTCCAGTTCCTGTTTGAACGTGGTTTCATCCAGTTCGCACAGGCGTTCCGCTTCTTCGGCGCTGGTGCTCCAGACAATGGAGCTGATGTTATCTTCGTTCACCGGCAAAAAGGCCAGTGGCCCGTCGGGCAAAAAACGTTGCCAGGCGGTGTGTCGATGCGAATGCTCCGTGGTGATGTTGGCAACGACAGCGGTTTGTTGATAGTCGTTAATGGTAACGGCAATGTCAGCCTGCTGTCGCACCCAGGATTGTCCACCGTCAGCACCCACCAACAGTTCAGCTTCAAGCAAAGTGCCATCATCCAGTTGCAGTTTGGCCAAACCGCTATCGAGCTGGAGGTTTATGGGGTTGTTGGGACAATAAATGTCGATGTTGTTAAAAGTATGAACGCGGTCGATCAATGCTTTGTTGATGATGCGGTTTTCAATAATGTGACCGAGACTGGCTTCGCCGATTTCGGCACTGTCGAAATGAATACTGCCGTTGCCACCGGCATCCCACACGTACATTTCGGTGTAAGCAGTGGCGCGCATTTCATACATGGCATCCCACACGCCCAGTGTCTCAAAAAAGTTTTTTGAGACACGACTGATCGCGCTGACACGCAGGTCAAAAGAATCTTCGGGCCATTGCGCGAGCGGTTTGCAGCCTTCGATGAGGGCGAGTTTTAATGTGCTGTTGCCCTCTTTGTTATTGCTTCCTCTGTTATCACTCAAGGCACAGGTATTGCTCAAGGCACAGGCCAGTGCGCTGCCCACCATGCCGCCGCCAACAATAATGATGTCGTATTTTTTTGGCTGTATTTGTGCTGCGTCGATCACAATGGCAACCCTCGCGCCAACCGGGGCAGTTTGCCGACAATGCCCATGGAGTAGCGGGCCAGCCGGTGTTTGAGCGGCGGTACGATGTCGGTGGCTATTAGCCCCAGATTACGTGCCAGCACGAAAGGTGGGAAGCGGTTGGAAAAAGTGTGCACCAACGTGTTGGTAAAACCAATGACCTGACGATGATCCCATTTCCGCCACTGTGTATAAGCCTCAAGCACAGACAGTGCACCGATGTCGTCACCCGCATGAAAGGCATCCACAATGTTTTGTGCAAGGGCGGCGACATCACGCAAACCGAGGTTAAACCCTTGACCAGCGACGGGATGCAGAGTGTGTGCGGCATTGCCAATGAGCGCCAACCGAACACGTATCTGTTCCTGCGCCTGAATCAGTTGCAGTGGATAACTGTAGCGTTTGCCGACTTTTATAAAGCGGCCGAGACGCTTGCCGAAACAAGGTTGCAGCTCGGCAAGAAAATCTTCATCACTTACGTTTAACAGCCGTTGCGCATCATCGGGGGCGCGTGTCCACACCAGTGAGCAGCGATTATCCGGCATGGGCAACAGCGCCAGAGGACCATTGCGGGTAAAACGTTCATAGGCAACATGCCGATGCGGTTTTTCCGGTGTGATGTTGGCGATGATGACACTCTGGCCATAGTCGTGACAGGTGGTGCGAATATCCAGTTGGTTGCGTACATAAGAATTACCGCCGTCAGCGGCAACCACCAATTTGGCTGTGAGTGTTTCCATGTTGCCATTGGCATTATCAGCGTTGTGTGTAATCACTGCCGTGGCATGATCATCGCCGAGTTTTAAATCGGTAAGTCTGGCCGGGCTAATCAACGTCAGGTTATCGCATTGCCGAAGTCGATTCATCAGCACAGCACCCAGTTGCCGTGCAGTGGCTACATAACCCAGTGCATCGACTTTTTCTTGCGCAGCATCCAGACGGGTAAAACCGAAATGCCCTTGATCGGAGACATGAATGCGCTGGATGGCCATGGTTTGTGGTGCAATGTTTTCCCACAGTCCCATGCCATCAAAAATACGTCGGCTGCCGAAAGACAGGGCAATGGCGCGGTCATCGTAGCCAGGAGGCGTTAATTCATTGTCGTGGAGGGAAGCCGCTTCAATGAGTGCGATACGCAAGGTTTGTTCGGCCAGACTGATGGCCAGGCTGGCACCCACCATACCGCCGCCGATAATGATCAGGTCGTAGTCAGTGTTAGTCATCACCACAATCCAGTCACAGGGTGTACAGGTTTTTTTGTCCGCCTTGTGAAAAACTTCATTGTTTTGTCCCGGCCATCAACGCCTCAATTTCAGCGATGGTCCTGGGTGCGTCTTTGCTCAATACGTCGCAGCCATCTTTGGTGACCAGCACATCGTCTTCGATGCGAATGCCGATACCCTGCCATTTTTTCGCAACCTTGCGTTTGCCCACTTTTGTACCGGGAGCAATGTACAAACCAGGCTCCACAGTAAGCACCATACCGGGTTCCAGCTCACGCCAGACGTCGCCCACTTTGTAATCGCCCACGTCGTGTACATCCAGCCCCAACCAGTGGCCGGTACGGTGCATGTAAAAAGTACGATAGGCCTGTTCCTTGACGAGTGTGCGCAGATTGCCTTTAAGCAAACCAAGCTTGATCAGGCCTTTGGTGAGTACACGCACCGCAGCCTCGTGAGGAGCGTCCCAGTGATTGCCAGGACGCACTTTGTTGATAGCCGCCAGTTGCGCATCAAGCACAATTTGGTACAGCGCTTTTTGCTCGATGCTGAAACGGCCATTAACGGGAAAGGTGCGGGTGATGTCAGCAGCATAGAGTTCATTTTCGGCACCGGCATCAATAAGCAGCAGGTCACCATCGCGTAACTCGGCGCTGTTTTCGGTGTAATGCAGGATGCAGCCGTTTTCACCGCCACCCACAATGGGTGTGTAAGCATTGGCAAAATTGTGTTGTTTGAAATGGTGCTGAAATTCCGCTTCGATTTCGTATTCCATTTTGCCCGGCTGGCACTGTTGCATGGCACGTTTGTGGGCCTGAGCAGAAATTTTCGCTGCTTTACGCATGGCGCTGATTTCAGCACGGCTTTTGTAAAGCCTCATGTCATGCAGCAAGTGACCGAGGGCGACAAATTCACCAGGAGTATGTACACCAGCGCGGGATTGTTCCTTAAGCCGATTAACCCAACCGGTAACACGCTGGTCGAACAGGGTGTCGCAACCCATAGCGTAAAACACGCGTTCGCTGTTCTCCAGCAGACCGGGCAGGATGTCGTCGATATCACTGATGGGAAAGGCATCGTCGGCACCATAGTGTTCCATCGCGCCTTCCAGCCCGGCGCGGCGACCGTGCCAGGTTTCCATTTTTGGATCGCGTTCGCGACAAAACAGAATCACTTCGCCATGTTTGCGCCTGGGGATCAGTGCCAGCACGGCATCGGGTTCATTAAAGCCGCTGAGGTAATAAAAGTCACTGTCCTGTCGGTAAGGGTGTTCGGCATCACGATTGCGCAACCGCATGGGCGCGGCAGGCAGAATGGCGACGCTGGCCTTGCCCATCATCTGCATCAGGCGTTTACGACGACGAGCGAACTCGGCGGGTTTGATATGTTGACCAGGATTCATGCTGCGATTGTAGCGGGGAAGCGGGGGGTGGCGCCAATGAGCTTGTCACCTGATGCGAATATCCAGAAACGGGGGACCAGAAAAAACAAAACGGCCTGCCTCAGGAACGCTCCCCTGGACTACCAGACCTTTCATCTCGCTCATTTTCCAACAGAGCCAGGCTGGCCTCCGCCAGCGCCGCAATGGCCGGGCTGCGAATAATACGCCGGATTTCTGTGATGTAATTTTCACCGCGTGCCGAATAACGATGCAGGTGACCGGCCAGCTCGTATGCGCGTAACGGTTCACCATTGGCACGGGCGATGGCGCGGAAGGTGCGGAACTCATGGTAGGCATTACCCGTATTGAGATTGCGCATGTAAGCGCGCACCGAGGCCCGCAGGTCCGGAAAACTGGCAACCAGATGGGTCGCATCAGCATCACGGTTTTTGGGGGTCAGGCCTTTGGTTTTGCCGAAAGTCCATTGCCCGAACAGGCTGTTGCCTTCCAGTGCAAAACGCGAACTGCCCCAGCCGGTTTCGATGGCCGCCTGTGCCAACGCCAGTGCGGGGGGAATTTCATCCAGTCGCAGTAAAATTTTTTCGCGCGCGGCCGGTTTATTGAGGTCACCTCTCACCCGTAACTGTTTGGCCAATTTGTTCAACCAGCCACGCATGGGGCTGCCATCAGCGGGCAGTTCGCCTTCCAGTAACCAGGTGGCCAGTTCCCGTTGCTCTCGCAAACGCTGGTTTTCGATGAGCACGATGGGCAACAAGGCACGTAAAAACAGTTCGCGGCGTTTATCAACACTGAGTATTTTGCCAAAATCATTGGGTAACTCGTCGAGCGTCAGCGGCGGTACGCTTTGCTGACCAGCGGGCGGCCAATCATAATCGATGTTTTCAAACACGCTGTCCAGTGCACGCACGGTGTCAGCACTCACTTTTTTGGTATGAGTAGCCAGTGGTGTTTCCGGGTCAGACAATGTATGCGCCGGGATTTGTGCAGCCACCACTACCGCCGTAATCAACACCAGTGTTAATAGTCCGAAGCCTAACAATGCAATGGAGTGTTTTTTCATGAGTGTCCGGGTGGTGGTGGATAGTGTTAAGAGTGAAGACAAATAATGCTCTTGAATTTTCATATCTTTAAATGTGAATCAAGCGCTAAAAACACGCTACGTTTAAAAAATCACCGGGTATTTAACGCAAAGGGCGCAAAGACGCAGAGGACGCAAAGTTTTTAGTGTTTTTCTCTGCGTCCTTTGCGTCTCTGCGACCTCTGCGTTTGTAACACGTCACTTGCCAGCACCACGACAACATAACCTCCCGCTGTACTGGAATACTTGTCCGGGGGGTTAACCCTCTGGATTCCGGCTAAAACCATGCAAACAGAGTGATTTAGCCTTTAGGGTCTGAAACAAGTTGGACAGATTGCGCCGGGTATCGTTTCGTCTTCAAGGTGCGGAAATGGGCTCATACTCGTTACATGTCACCTTTTCCGCAACGCCGAAGACGGAAGGATAGACAAGCAAAATGCTCAAGTTATTTCTTTACAGACCCTTCAATTCACATTTAAACAGTAAATTTAATCATCCTGAGCACACTCAATACGAAGTCCTGCACCCTTGGCCAGGGTGACAAATTTGGGAAACGAGGTATTCACATTAGCGCAATTGTTGATAATCACAGGGCCGTTGGCACGTAGCGCGGCCATGGAAAAAGCCATTGCGATGCGGTGATCATCATGACTTTCCACACGACCACTACCCAACTGGCAACCAACACCGCCACCCTGAATGACCATGCCGTCTTCAGTAGGTCGGGCATCCACACCCAGGGTTTGCAAACCATCAGCCATCACCTGAATGCGGTCGCTTTCTTTTACGCGCAGTTCCTTTGCGCCGGTAAGCACTGTTTCGCCTTCGGCGCAGGCGGCGGCGACAAACAGTACCGGAAATTCATCAATAGCTAACGGTACCAGGTCCTCGGGAATAATAATGCCTTTTAACTGTGCCGAACGCACACGGATATCCGCCACTGGCTCGCCACCCACTTCGCGCTCGTTATCGAGAGTGATGTCGGCACCCATTTGGCGCAAAATACGGATGACCCCAATGCGGGTGGGATTAACCCCCACATGCTGCAATATAATATCCGAGCCTTCACTAATACTGGCTCCCACCATAAAAAAGGCCGCCGATGAAATATCTGCTGGCACTTCCACGGGCGTCGCAATGAGTTTACCACCACCCTCGACACAAACCGTGGCCCCCGTTCTTTCCACCGGATAACCAAAACCCGTCAGCATGCGTTCGGTGTGATCGCGGGTGGTCGCGGGCTCGGTAACACAGGTACGTCCCGTGGCGTACAGGCCTGCCAGCAGCAGGCAGGATTTGACCTGTGCACTGGCCACGGGCATGTCGAACTGAATGCCACGCAGGGGCTGGTCACCGCAAACGTTGAGTGGCGCGCTGCCAACCTCGGTAGTACCAATCACCGCACCCATCTCCGCCAATGGCTCGGTAACGCGACGCATGGGTCGACCGGAAAGCGAATTGTCACCAGTGAGGGTGGTATTAAACAACTGCCCCGACAACAAACCGCACAACAGGCGCATAGAAGTCCCCGAATTACCCATATTCAATGGACCTGCCGGTGTTTTCAGCCCATGCATGCCCACACCATGAATGACCACCTGGCCGTTATCCGGACCTTCGATATTGACACCCATGTCGCGGAAGGCTTGCAGGGTAGCCAGTGCATCCTCGCCTTCGAGAAACCCGGTCACTTCGGTGATGCCTTCAGCCAGCGAACCCAGCATGATGGAACGGTGGGAAATGGATTTGTCACCAGGCACACGCAGCTCACCGCGCAATGCACCGCCGGGTGTCAGAGTAAAAATGATATTTTTTGCTGCGTTTTGTTCTTCCACGTTCAATCCTGTAATTTGTCGCATTCTACTGTGGTTTTATTCAAGGAGCCTGTCGGGCCTGGGGGCACATCCAGGATATGCCTCAATCCTCACAAAACTGGTCGCGCGCGGCCTTGGCGCGCTTAAATACCTGTAACAGATAATCACTGTCATTATCGGCAATGGCCTGACGCAACTTGTCCAGATCGGCCCCAAAACGCTCCAGCATTTTCAGCAGGGCCGAGCTATTGTGCAGACAGATATCATGCCATACCTCCGGATCACTGGAAGCAATACGGGTAAAATCCCGGAAACCTCCGGCGGCGTATTCAAACACTTCCTGTTTCGCATCAAGCCCGGCCAGGGTATCCACCAGCGAAAAGGCCAGTAAGTGCGGCAAATGACTGGTGGCTGCCAGCACCTCATCGTGGTGTTCGACACAGGTCTCCACCACTTCGGCACCCGTCTGTTCCCACATAGCCTGAATCCGTGCCACCGCCTGCGGCGCGCTGTTTTCCGTAGGGGTCAAAATGACTCGACGCCCCTCAAACAGCTCGGCAAACGAGGCCTTCACACCGCTTTTTTCCGTGCCCGCAACGGGGTGACCAGGGACAAAATTTTCCGGCAACTGACCAAAGGCTGCCTGGGCCGCAGCGATAACACTGGCTTTGGTGGAACCCACGTCGGTAAGAATGGTGTCAGGAGACAAACCGGGAGCAATACTGCGAAAAACAGCTTCCGTCGCGCCTACCGGCGTCGCCACTACCACGATGTCGGCACCCTGTACCGCCAATGCCAGATCCGTTTCAACACGATCCACCACGCCCAGCGTCAGCGCCTGTCGCAAGTGTTGCGCATCACGTCCCGCGCCCACCACTTCGCCCACAGCACCCGCATGCTTCAGCGCCCGTGCCAGAGAGCCGCCGATGAGTCCAACGCCGATGATGGTAAGTTGTTTAATCATTTTTTCTGAACCCAAAATAATACCTGAAATCCTGCAAGTGATCGTGCTTGCGCAGTGCAAAATATTGATTCGTAGAGCGAATGACAACTTTGAGCGCAATTCTTATTGTGATTGCCGAAAATTTTCATTTCGTTATATGGATCAATAGCTTGCGCCAAGTGAGTGCGAGTACTTGCAGGATTTCGGTAATACTAAAAAATTTTGCGTTCCTTGCGCCTGTGCCCCTGCATCTTCATACCAGATTCTGTCTTCACGCCAACACCTTCTCCAGCGCTGTCAAAAAACGTGCGTTTTCTTCCGGCAAACCCAACGTCACCCGCAAATGACGTGGCATGCCATAATTGGCTACAGGCCGTACAATCACGCCTTCGTAAAGCAGCGCGTCGTACACCGCTGCTGCCCTTTCTCCCACGTCGATACAAACAAAATTGCCCACCGAAGGAATGAAGTCCAGCCCCTGATTTTTCACTGTAGTGGTGACGTACGCCATTTGTTCAACATTCATTGCCACTCCGCTACGCATGTGACCCACATCATTCAGGCTCGCACAGGCAGCCACCAGAGCCAGACTGTTAACATTAAAAGGTGGGCGAATCCGGTTAAGCAGATTGGCTACATCCGGGTGAGATAACGAATAACCCACACGTAACCCCGCCAGCCCGTAAGCTTTGGAAAAAGTGCGGGTCACCATCAGATTGGGAAAACAATCCAGCCATTGAGTGGCATCGGGATAGTCCACGGCACCCAGCGCAGGGTCGCTGGCAAATTCAAAATAAGCCTCGTCCACCACCACCATTACCCGCTCGGGAATATCAGCGATAAAGGCTCGCAGCACTTCGCCGCCCAACCAGGTGCCAGTAGGATTATTCGGATTGGCAATAAAAATCACCCGGGTACGATCAGTAACCGCAGCGCGCATGGCATCAAGATCGTGGCCCCATTTATCAGGAGGTAAAGTATTTGCCGGTGTAATAACAGCGGTGGCGCTGGCGGCCTGGGCAATGATGGGATACATGGCAAAGGCGTGTTCGGAAAACAGAACTTCGTCACCTGGCTGCACAAACGCCCGCACCACAAATTCCAGTGGATCGCTGGAACCCGTGCCAAGGGTAATCTGTGCCATATCGACACCGTGTTTGGCAGCCAGTGCCTGCTTCAACTCAAACCCGTTACCATCAGGATAACGTGCCAGTTCGGCAAGTTTGTTTTGCAATGCTGCCAATACAACAGGACTCGGCCCTAACGGGTTTTCGTTGGAGGCCAGCTTGACCACATCACTCACACCATACTCGCGCTGCAACTCGTCGACGGGTTTACCCGGCTGATAGGGATGCAGACCCTTAACACCTGGCGTGGCCTGCGCTTCAAATTGGTTCATAATGATTCAGGCCTGTTAAACCCCGGTTACAAAACTGCCCGGGGATAGGAACCCAACACCTTGAGCATGGCGGTTTTTTCGCGCAATGCATTCAGACACCGGGTCACTTTTTCATCTTCAACATGACCATTAATATCAATAAAGAACACATACTCCCAGTTAGCCAAACGAGAGGGACGAGATTCGATACGACTCATGGAAATTGCATTTTCCGCAAAAGGCTTCAGTAGTTGATGCAATGCACCCGGTTTGTTGGGCGTGGAAACCAGTAAAGACGTTTTATCATCACCACTGGGCGAAACTGGCTGGCGACCGACAATCAGGAAACGTGTGGTGTTATCGGGATTATCTTCAATATTGGCCTCCAGTGTTTCAAGACCATAAATGTCAGCAGCAATATCGCTGGCGATAGCCGCTACCTGTTCTTCAGCAGCAGCACGTTGCGCCGCTGTCGCATTGGAGCTGACCGACACCCGCTCCACACCGGGCAAATGTACATCCAGCCATTCACGGCACTGCGCCAGTGATTGCTGGTGTGAATAGATACGCTTCAAACTGCTGCGATCCTGATTTTTGCCCAACAGATAATGATGTACACGCAAATCCACCTCACCACAAATAATCAGCGAAGATTGCATGAACATATCCAGTGTGTGATTAATCACACCCTCAGTGGAATTTTCCACCGGCACCACACCGTAATTCACCGCAGCAGATTCCACTTCGCGAAATACTTCGCCAATAGACATCATCGGCACAGTATACACCGACTGGCCAAAGTGCTTCAGCGCGGCTGCCTGGGTAAAAGTACCTTCAGGGCCAAGAAAAGCCACTCGTAGCGGCTGTTCCAACGCCAGACAAGCTGACATAATTTCACGAAATAAACGCGCCATGTCCTCACCGGATAACGGGCCCTTGTTGCGCGCCAGCACTTCACGCAACACTTCTGCTTCGCGTTCAGGACGATAATAAACCGCATCAACGCCCTGTATTTGTTTTACCTGTGCCACTTTCTGTGCAAAACGCGCACGCTCAGAAATCAGTTCCTGGATTTTTTCATCCAGAAGGTCTATTTCTTGTCTGATGTTGTTGAGTTTATCGGCCATAATTTTCGCTAAAAAACATTATTCATCACTTTGGAAACACAACCACTGCTGCCTCACTACCTCAGGTCGTTATACTGGACTGGTCCAGCACACGCCGGAAACAGCTCGTTTGATTTTTATTTTCTGGCTTTACCCTTTTCTCTTTTCCCTGCCATTTTCATATCGCCCGTACGGCCAAAACACCATCAATGGCACGCACAGAATCCAGCACAGCATCCGGCATGTCTTTATCAACATCCACCAAAGTGTAAGCCAGGTCAGCACATGATTTATTCAACATATCGATAATATTCAAACCACCATCAGCCAACGCCGTGGTGATCTGCCCTACCATATTGGGCACATTGAAATTCACAACAGCAACACGCACACCCTCGGTACGCGGCATATTCACATCAGGAAAATTCACCGAATTGATAATATTGCCATTCTCCAGGTAATCACGCACCTGTTCCGCCACCATAATAGCGCAGTTATCTTCCGCTTCCACAGTGGATGCCCCCAAGTGTGGCAACGTAATGACTCGCTCATGTTTCTTCAACAGATTGGTGGGAAAATCACACACGTAAGCGTAGACCTTACCCGTTTTGATTGCCCTGGACACAGCTTCATCATCCACAATGCCGCCACGGGCAAAATTAAGAATGACCACATTGTCTTTCATGTTTTTCAAACGTTCTGCATTAATCATATGTTTGGTCGCTTCGACAAGCGGTACATGAAAAGTAACAAAATCCACTTGCGATAACAGCTCATCCACCGTGGCTGCTTTTTTCACATTGGCCGACAAGGCCCAGGCACCTTCCACAGTAATACCCGGATCAAAACCAACTACCTTCATGCCCAGAGCAACGGCCGCATTGGCCACCTGACGACCGATAGCCCCCAAACCAACCACACCCAGAGTACGGCCGGGCAATTCAAAACCACCAAAATTTTTCTTGCCAGCCTCAACCTGTTTGTTGACCGCTACATCATCACCTTCCAGCTCACGTGCAAATTCCCAGGCCTGACAAATATTACGACAGGCCAATAGCATGCCGGTAACCACCAGTTCTTTTACTGCGTTGGCATTGGCACCTGGCGCATTAAACACAGGAATACCTGCGGCACTCATTTTATCCACAGGAATATTATTAACACCGGCACCAGCACGACCCACCGCTTTCAGTGTCGGTGGAATATCCATGTCATGCATCTTGAAGGAGCGCAGCAAAATGGCGTCCGGGTGCTGAATTTCCGAAGCCACTTCATAACTTTCACGCGGCAGACGCTCCAGTCCTGCAACGGAAATATTGTTGAGTGTCAGAATTTTATACATAGTCATATCCATTTTTCAACGCAAAGGCACGAAGATGCAAAGGGCGCAAAGAAACCCAAAAAATTATTCGTTCTTTGCGGCCTTTGTACCCACAGGGGCATGAACGCCTCTGCGTCTTTGCATGGGATTCTTGTTAGTTGTTACGTTTTTCAAAATCTGCCATGAAGGCAATCAGCGCATCCACACCCTCTTCGGACATGGCGTTATAAATACTCGCACGCATGCCACCCACAGAACGATGCCCTTTCAGGGTCACCAAATTTGCTTCTTTGGCCTCAGCAAGAAACGTAGCATCCAGATCGGCATTAGCCAGCGTGAACGGCACATTCATCCAGGAGCGACAATGATTGGCAACCGGGTTCGTATAAAAGTTTGACGTATCAATCGCCGCATACAATTTTTCCGCCTTGCGCTGATTAATGTCACCCATTGCCGCCAAACCGCCTTTTTCTTTAAGCCAGGCAAATACCAGTCCCGCCAGATACCAGCCATACGTCGGTGGCGTGTTGTACATGGAATCGTTTTTGGCATGCACGGCATAATCGAACATGGCCGGCGTGCCTTCTTTTACGTCGCCAATCAGGTCATCACGCACAATAACAATCGTAAGACCAGCGGGCCCGATGTTCTTTTGCGCACCGGCATAAATTACCGCAAACCTGGACACCTCGATTTGCCGCGACAGAATGGTTGATGACATATCGGCCACCAGCGGCACATCACCGGTATCCGGCACGTAAGGGAATTCCACCCCTTCAATGGTTTCGTTGGGTGTGTAATGCACATAGGCAGCATCAGGATTAAATGTCACGCCGTCTTCTTCCGGCACAGTGGTAAACTTGCCATCGACTTCCGTGTCAGCGACAACATTGACATCGCAATAACGTTTGGCTTCGGCAATCGCTTTTTTCGACCAGGAGCCAGTGCGATAATAATCTGCCGATGTTTTACCACGCAGCAAATTCAACGGCACCATGGCAAACTGACTGGATGCACCACCCTGCAAAAATAACACTTTGTAGTTATCCGGAATGGCCATCACTTCGCGCAAATCGGCCTCGGCCTGTGCTGCGATAGACATGAATTCCTTGCCGCGATGACTCATTTCCATCACTGACATACCGGCATCGTGCCAGTCCAGAATTTCAGCCTGGGCTTTTTCCAATACTTCCTGCGGTAACGCCGCAGGGCCCGCACTAAAATTAAACACGCGTCTCATTAAAGACTCCTGAATTATCGTTATCCAAAATTTGTTGGCTATGCAGACTGTTTCAAGCCCTGCGATCCAGCACAAAGACGCAAAAGGCGCAAAGAAAAATATTTTTGTTCTCTGCGCCTTTTGTGTACTTTGCGTTAACTACTTAATTCCAAAACATTCCGTCGCAACTAATTTTCTGACGAAACTTCATCCGCTTCGTCACCATCATCGTCCTCGGCCTCGTCCTCGGCCACACGCTCAATACCCACCAGCTTCTCACCGTTGGACAATTTGATAAGCCTTACACCCTGAGTGTTACGCCCCAGCACCGAAATTTCTGTCACACGAGTCCGCACCAAAGTGCCTCCATCAGAAATCAGCATGATCTGATCATCATCAGACACCAGCACCGCTCCTACTACCGCACCATTACGCTCACCACCCTGAATGGAAATAACACCTTGCCCTCCACGACCATGGCTGGGGTATTGATCTACCGCCGTCCGTTTGCCATAACCATTTTCTGTCGCGGTCAGCACACAACCTTCATCGGCAATAATCAGCGAAATCACTTTTGCATCACCTGCCAGCTTCACACCACGTACACCGCCCGCAGTACGCCCCATAGCTCGCACATTGGATTCACTGAAACGAATGGTTTTACCCGCACTGGTGAACAACATTACATCGCGGTCACCATCAGTGATATCCACGCCCACTAACTGGTCGCCATCACGCAGATCAATAGCACGAATGCCGTTGGCACGCGGCCGAGAATAATCCACCAGCGGTGTCTTTTTCACCGTACCGTTAGCCGTGGCGAAGAAAATAAATTTACCCTCCTCGTATTCACGAATAGGCAGGATGGCATTAATGCGTTCACCCTCTTCCAGTGGTAACAGATTGACGATGGGTTTACCGCGCGCGGCACGTCCTGCCTGCGGCAGTTCGTAGACTTTTTTCCAGTACATCTTGCCCTGACTGGAGAAACACAAAATCGTATCGTGGGTGCTGGCAACAAACAGTTTATCGACAAAATCCTCGTCTTTCATATTGGTGGCCGATTTACCACGACCGCCACGACGCTGGGCGCGATAATCTGTTAACGGCTGGCACTTGGCATAACCCTCGTGCGACAGTGTCACCACCACGTCTTCTTCGGTGATCAAATCTTCGAGATTGATATCCGCTTCAGATTCACGAATTTCAGTGCGACGTTCATCACCATACTGTTCCCTGATTTCCTGCAATTCCTCACGAATCACTTGCATCAGACGTTCTATGCTGCCGAGAATATCCAGCAGGTCCGCAATAACGATTAACAGCTCTTCGTATTCGTTGAGAATCTTGTCCTGCTCAAGACCGGTCAAACGATGCAGACGCATCTCCAGAATGGCCTGGGCCTGCACTTCGGATAAATGATATTTGCCATTCACCAAACCGAATTCCTTGCCCAGATTATCGGGACGCGAAGACTCGGCACCGGAACGCTCCAGCATCTTCAACACCACACCCGGCTCCCAACCTGCGTCCATCAATTTGATTTTGGCTTGTGCAGGGTTCGGTGCAGATTTTATCAGCGCAATAATCGGATCAATATTGGTCAGTGCAACGGCCAGGCCTTCACGGATGTGCGCTTTTTCGCGCGCCTTGCGTAAATCAAAAATCGTGCGACGAGTCACTACCACGCGGCGATGGTCAATAAAGGCCTGCAATATTTGCTTGAGATTCAGCAGTCGTGGCTGACCATCCACCAGCGCCACCATGTTGATGCCGAAAGTGTTCTGCATCTGGGTCTGCGAATAAAGGTTATTGATCAGCACCTCGGGCACTTCGCCGCGTTTAAGTTCGATGACCATGCGCATGCCGTCTTTGTCCGACTCATCACGCAGCTCGCTGATGCCTTCGATCTTTTTGTCGCGTACCAAATGCGCAATCTTTTCGATCAACCGCGCCTTGTTCACCTGATACGGCAACTCGGTGACCACAATGCGCTGACGACCGTTACCATGTTCTTCAATTTTGGTGCGGGCACGCACCAGCACACGGCCACGGCCAGTACGATAGGCTTCGCGAATACCGCGCACGCCGTTGATGATGCCCTCGGTAGGAAAATCCGGGCCCGGCACAATATCGATCAGTGCATTGATATCCAGCGAGGGATCGTCGATCAGCGCCAACACAGCATCGACCACTTCACGCAGGTTGTGTGGCGGAATATTGGTAGCCATGCCCACAGCAATACCAGAGCTGCCATTGATCAGCAGGTTTGGAATACGCGACGGGAATACTGCGGGTTCGTGCTCGGATTCATCGTAGTTGGGAATAAAATCGACAGTCTCTTTATCCAGATCTGCCAGCAGTTCATGGGCAATTTTGGCCATACGCACTTCGGTATAACGCATGGCGGCAGCGGAATCGCCATCCACCGAGCCGAAATTACCCTGCCCGTCCACCAGCATGTAGCGCAACGAAAACGGCTGGGCCATGCGCACGATGGTATCGTACACCGCAGTATCACCGTGGGGGTGGTATTTACCGATGACGTCACCCACCACACGGGCAGATTTTTTATAGGGTTTGTTCCAGTCATTACCCAGCACGCTCATGGCGTAAAGCACTCGACGGTGCACCGGTTTGAGGCCATCGCGCACATCCGGCAGCGCACGGCCAACAATGACACTCATGGCGTAATCGAGATACGACTGTTTCATCTCCTCTTCAATATTGACGGGGAGGGTTTCTTTGGCGAATTCAATACTATCGGTCATGGGCGTATGCGACTTACTCTCGGCAATGGGCTTGGCTTTGATGTCAAAATAGCTGCAAAATTCTGGTTTCAGCTCTGATTTTCAAAAGCGGACGACGCTTGAGCGCTCTTTTAATCGTGGAATCATACCACACCCAACCACCCTGCGGCACAACGGAAAAACGTCCAAAATCGACTCTGTGAAAGACTGGAGATGAGTGACGGGGAAAAATCAGGCATTTTCCATCGTCGCAGTAGCCTTTTCCGCACCTATTGCCAACACGTATGCTGCGCTCGATGACAATAGAGCATCTCCCGTCATTGCTACCGGAGTCCGCAGGTGATGTTTTAAAAAGGAGGTTTTGTCAGAGACGAGCCGCATGTAATGGCATAAAAAGTTAACCGCGTAGCGAAAACCCCGGAAGCTGTCCAGCTTGTTGGAGTTGCAGTGAATACGCATCACGTTTACCGATTGATGTATCACTTTGATTGTGTGGATACCAGAATACGGAATGTCGAAATATTTTACATATCCGTTTGTCGGGAGTGAGGACTATCTGCACAATACTGTTTTAAAAGAGAAATTTTTTATGGCGATGAACTTTCTGTTTGTTATGCTTGGCGGCAAAATCAACCTTGTTGATAATTGTTTGGTTGCTATACAAAAACGCCACTCAGATGTTGAGTGGCGTTTATTGTCTACCAGAACTGGCTTGCTGGTTGCTATGCGTTATTTCTACGGTAGAAAACACCAAAGCCAAGCAAACCTAAAGCAAGCAGTGCGACAGATGAGGGTTCCGGCACGCTTGTTGCGCAACTGTCCTGATTGATTGAGAAATTACCTGTCCCCCAATACTCCGGATCAATGGTAACCGAAGCAATGGCCGAGCAACTACCGTTACTGTTATCAGCGTAAATACCAAAACCGGGTGTGTTGTTGCGACTGACATTGAACCAGTATTTACTGTCGATCCCCAATCCACTGGTCTCTGTAGCAGTGAGCCATGCATTATTACCTGTGCTTCCCAGGTTAGCGCCAACACTAAAAGAAAAGGCACGGGTATTTTCTGGCAACAGGATCGTTATCAGATAGTTGCTTGTTGT